>NZ_CP098755.1:647500-991666 GCF_023746555.1 Brevibacillus ruminantium | reverse complement strand
GTGGTTCCGGCATTTCATAGTCAAGGAGGATCACTGTATGTCTGATTACGACGATTTGGACATTCTGGCCGATTTTTGCAATACCCGCGATGAGCGGCTTCGCTATGAAGGCGACCCGGGACTGGATCATTTGCAGACCTGCGAGCAGTTGCAGCTTTGGCTGCTTGAGCATCATTTGCTTACAGAAGAGGCCGTCGTTACGGATGAAGAGCTGCAGCTCGCTCGGGAACTGCGCAGAGGGATGCGAATCGCGATTGACCCGCTGGCGGATCGACAGGTTGAGGCTGCTGCAATCATAAATGAGGTCGCCTCGCAGTTGGCCGCCGCCGTTATATTCGATCCATCCATGAAAGCCACTATACAGTTTGCAGGAACAAAGGCCCGGCAAGCGATCGGGAAGCTTCTCTTGCTGATCCTAAACACGCAGCAGACAAACGCCTGGAACCGGTTGAAAATGTGCACTGCCGAAGATTGTCGCTGGGTGTTTATCGACCGTTCCCGCCCCGGAAGCGGAAAATGGTGCTCCATGCAGGCTTGCGGCAATCGGGCGAAGAAGCGGACGTTCAGGGAGCGGCAAAAAGAGGAGAAGAAAAAAGTCCCCGAATAATTTTCGGGGTTCAGGCAGGCTCGAATACTCCAGCGAAATGGTGGAATGACCACGACACAAAAAAACCTGGCATGTAGTAAACATACCAGGTGGCAACCCGCTTTATTCATACTCTCGTCTTTGATCCATCTCAACCATTCTTTCTAGCCGTTGCTGGTTTATCTGCCTTCTCCAACTGAAAGCGCAGCTTTTCCAATCGCTCGATCTGCGTTATTTGGGAGTCGTGCACGACGATTTGGACGGAGCCGTACTCCAATCCATCCAGTGCTTTCAAAATGCGCTGCACCCATTCTTCTCGATGGTCCTTTGCGTTTGACATGCAGATACTCCTCCTATTTTCAAACTACAATCTCATCGCAAGAGCGCTTCTCGCAAAAACGGCATCCGGATCTGGGTTTATTTACAAATTTCTATGCCTTGCCTGTAATTTTAATCAAATTATTCCCATCAAACAAGTGTGATTTAAGCCCTCGCTCTCCTTCCTTATGGCTTGCTGTTGTAAAAGTCCTTGAATTTCCGCAGCTCTTCTACCGTCACCTTGGTCGGGAGGTAGTTTCCTTTGTAGGTTTCTGTGATGAAATCGGAAACCTCTTTGGATTGATAAATAGCGACCAGCTTTTGCAGGTCTTCCCGATTTTCATTTGCTCTGGATGTCGCGATCACATTAATGTACGGTTTCGCTGTCGCGCTTTCGTGAAAAACTGCGTCTTTCAGCAGGAATCCGGCTTCCACCGCAGTGCCGTTATTGATAATGGAGGCCGCCACATCTTTCATGACGCGAGGGGTCGTCGCCCCGTCAACAGGGACAATTTCCAGCTTCTTCGGGTTATTTTTAATTTTGTCTGCCCCTCCAAAACCGTCGAATTTGTCTACGACCTCAATCAAACCCGCTTCCTGTAAAAGCAAAAGGGAGCGTCCCCAGTTGGAATCATCGTTCGGTACGGCGATTTTCGCGCCATCCGGGATTTCTTCGATGGTTTTGAACTTGTCGGAGTAAATCCCGAGCGGTGCAATAATGGTTGATCCGATTGGGACAATATCCGATTTGTTTTTCGTATTGAACTGATCCAAAAAGGCCACGTGCTGAAACGCATTGGCGTCGATATCCCCTTCTAGCAAGACGGTATTGGGATTGACATTGGCATTTAACTGAACGAGCTCGATTTCCAGCCCTTGTTTCGCCGCCTGTTCTTTTACAAACTCCCAGGTCCGGCTTTCCGAACCGCGAATCCCAACCTTGATGGCTTTTTGATTCTCGGTCGCTTGGCTGCAAGCTGTTGCCAACAGCGCCGTTGCAGTGAGGAAAAGTGTAAGAACGATTTTTTTCATGGGGATCTCTCCTGTCTTTTATACCTATCCATGGCGGCGTATTTTTCGGGCCAATACATTGCCCAGCGATTGGATCGCCTGCACAAGCACGACGAGAATGATGACCGTGGCAATGATCGTGACCGTGCTGAAACGCTGATACCCGTAAGTGATCGCCAAATCCCCGATTCCGCCGCCGCCGACCGCTCCGGCCATCGCTGTCGCCCCGATCAAGCCGATCGTTGCAGTCGTAATGCTCAGAACCAAAGACCCTAGACTCTCCGGGATCAGAAACCGAAAAATAATCTGCATGGGCGTCGCTCCCATCGCTTCGGCAGCCTCGATAATGCCCGCGTCTACATCAAGGAGTGAATTCTCTACCAGCCTGGCGATGTAGGGCCCAGTATAGATGACCAGCGGCACGATGGCGGCTGTCGTGCCGATCGAGGTGCCGACGATCAGTCGTGTGAACGGAATGATCGCCACCAGAAGAATAATGAAGGGAACCGATCGCAAGACATTGATGACCGGATTTAATGCCGAAAACAAGGCTTGGTTTTCCAGGATATGTCCCTTGCGCGTCACGACGAGCAAAATGCCCAGCGGCAGACCGATCAGGGTCGCAAACACCAAGGAAACACTCACCATGTACAAGGTTTCGGAGACCGCTTGAATGATCTGATCGGAACTGACTTCCATCTCTATGAAATCTCCTTCACTGTGACATTGTGCTGGCGGATATACTGATAGGCCCTGGCGATCTCTGCTTCGCTCCCTTGCAGCTCAACGATCAAATTACCGAAGGGGACGCCTTGCAATTCGGTGATATTGCCGAACAGGACGTTCACCTCGCTGTTGAAGCGTTTAGCTACTTTTGAAAGCAAAGGCTGCCCGGAGCTTTCGCCAATGAAGCGGATTTTTACAATTTTTGAACTCCCTTGTTTCTCTTTCAGCAATTGATAAACGCTCGGGGGAATGTCATCCCGGATAACCGATTTCACAAAGTTGCCAGCCGTCTCGGTTTGAGGGTTGGCGAATACGTCCAGTACATTGCCCTGCTCGATGACCGCTCCATTTTCCATGACAGCGACGCGGTTGCAGATTTCTTTGACGACATTCATTTCATGGGTAATCATCAGAATGGTAACGTGGTACGCTTGATTGACTCGTTTCAGCAATTGCAGGATCGATTCGGTCGTTTGCGGGTCCAATGCAGACGTGGCTTCATCACTGAGCAGGATGGATGGATTGGTGGCAAGCGACCTGGCGATACCCACACGCTGCTTTTGCCCCCCGGAAAGCTGATCGGGGTAGCTTTTTGCCTTGTCAGACAAACCGACAAACGACAATAGCTCCTCAACGCGCGCTTGCACCTCTTTCTTGGGAATATGACTAAGAGAAAGCGGCATGGCGACGTTCTCAAAAACTGTCTTGGACGAAAGCAAATTGAATTGCTGAAAGATCATGCCGATATTTTTCTTCGCCCTGCGCAAATCACTTACAGACAAGGCCGATAAATCTTGACCGTTGACGATCACCTTGCCCGATGTCGGCCTCTCCAGCAGATTGACCATGCGCAGAAGCGTGCTTTTTCCTGCACCGCTAAAACCGATGACGCCAAAAATGTCTCCTTTATCAACGGTAAGTGTGACGCCTTTGAGCGCCTCAACCGTTTGCCTGCCGCTCTCAAATGATTTTTTCACATCGCGAAATTCGATCATGCTTTCTTTTTTTATGGCCTGCGCTGCCGGCTGCTGAAGGAAAGTATCCTGACTCGGCAAATCCAATACAAAAGTCTCGCTTCCCATTTTTGCTTTCCTCCTTGTCAGCAATTTTTTGTTTATCAAGGGTGAGACGATCCGATCCTCCTTCAGCCCCTCACTCTTGTACCAATAAAAAAAGACTCCCTGCCTCAGCAAAAAGAAAATCAAGCGGCGGGAAGTCTCCAGTGGTCTGGTCGACTTTCATTAATTCGTATCGGATTACTTGGAATAATATCACCTGTTTCGTGGTACGTCAATCAGTATTTTGGGTTGGGAGTTACAAAATTGGCCCACTACGTTTGGCAAACAAAATAGCCGACTTTGCTCAAAGTCGGCTGCCGATTACCCTAACTCTTTCTCTCTGGGCTTTGTAGGTTGCTTCTGTCCTGCTACTTGATCCAAATACTGCGTAAAGATTGAGTCTCCACTATAGGTTACAAATAGCCATTCAAGGGCACGTGTCATTCCGATATACAACAGGGAAACCTCTCGTTCCACTCTTTCTTCCAAGGGAAATGGCATGTTTTCAACAGATATGATAAATACCACTCGAAAATCCAGCCCCTTGGCACTATCAATCGTCGAAATTTTTACCTTGTTATCTTCTCGTAGAAAGCTTCGTTTCGACTTCTCGTTTTCCGTAACCCAGGTGTAGGGAAGCTCATGCTTTGCCAGGCTGCTTTTGATCTCATCGATATAGGAGATACGGTGACTATTCTTGACCCTGTACAAAATTGCCATGTCACTGTAAGGTATTTTTTTCTCTCGGTTCAGGAAGTTAATCGACTTGGATACAAAGTTCATCTCTTCCTGAATGTTACGGAATCGCTGAATGATCGGCTCCGGTCCTCTTCTTTTCGTTGACTGTGGAGGGATAATTTCTACCCCTTCAATGGTTCCACTCTGGACTTTATTCTGTAGTGGAGAATGCGACTGAAAGAAATTCCAAGCAAATTGAACGATTTGGGCCGTATTCCGGTAATTAATTGTCAGGATCTTGGAGCGTCCCCGAAAATCAAGGCCAATGTCCTGTGCCAAACTAGCCTTTCTTTTAAAGATGGACTGGGCTCGATCCTCTACGAGCAGCAAGGATTGTGTATTCGGGTTCAAACAGTAGCTCAATAATTTTAGCCAATCCGGTTCAAAATCCTGGCCTTCGTCAATTAATATCGCATCGTACATGGGGAAAACTGCTTCTTTTTGGCCAGCCTTTTCCAAAAGTGCAGGAATCTCCGTATCTTTCATTCGCAGATGTTGAGTGAGCCATTCATGAAAATTGTAAACTTCTAATTTGGATTCAGAAGTAGAGTCGAGAGTGTTCATCATCTCAAAAAGATCTTCCGGTTCATTCATCATCTTTTCAATCATTTGTTTCAAGCTTTTTGACAAGGCAATCCCGTAACAGAGAACGAGAATTTTCCACTCTGGATGAGCTTTTGCTAACAACCTGGCACGACTCGCCAATACAAGGGTCTTTCCGCTTCCAGCAACCCCCCGGATAAGCCGATGCTTGTCTCCCAACTGCTTCGCCATGTTTTCCTGATGCAGGTCCATTGTTTTGATATTATGCAAAGAGAGCAGTAATTGATCCTGATGGCGAACCGGTGGAGTAAACTCAGCACTGATCCGAACCTCTGGAAAGAGATGAAATCGAATAGCCTGTATATCTTCATTCGTCAGGACGTACCTTCTCATATTGGGTACAGTGAACATTCCCTGTATTTTTTCAAGCAAGACTTCCGGAGAAAACCCATCCTCATCAGAGTCAATCTCGTCTTGGCAAAGAACAAATTGCGGTTCGATTACATGATAAAGATTATGCTTGAGAAAATACTCCTGTTTTAGACGGGTAAAAACTGTACCGTAGCCATAGGAGAATTTTAAATAGCTAGTATTTTCCTGAAGCAGGTTCCGATCTTTTTTTAATTGGTCAACCAGTAAACGAGCATTGTCCCTCGCTTGTTTTAAGGGACTTTTGGTTGTAACCATCCCACCGTCGGCCTTGTGCAAAGTCCAATCATCATTATTGATTTTATATATGGTATTACCCGTATAATCTTTTACTTCCAATACAACCAGACCCAGATCAGGCCCGATAATCACGAAATCTGGCCTTCTCCCCCGTATTTCCGGTTCATAGTACACAATATAATCACTCGGCAAATGGTTTTTCAGACACTCAAACAACATTCTCTCTCCCGCCGTTGCTACTCTCGGGATTGTTTCTGGTACCATGTAAGCCATGATTTGTCTCTCCTAGTACATTATACCTATTTCTATCATTATAATAGAAATAGCCGCAAAGCAGTAGACAAAAAACAAGAAAAAGGCCACCAAACGATGGCCTTCCCAACCTGCTATTCACATATTTGCATCCGGTGACTCGGAAATCTTCGCCCCATTTTCTCCTGCAAAAACCGCGCAGCCGTCACCAGTTTGTCGGGTTCAACCCCTGTATCCATTCCCATGCCGTCGAGCAGGTACAGCAAATCATCTGTAGCCAGATTACCTGATGCTCCCGGAGCGTAAGGACAACCGCCCAGCCCCCCCAGCGCGCTGTCAAAGGTGGAGATTCCCATCTCTAGCGCCACCAGGACGTTGGCCATGCCCATTCCCCGCGTATCGTGAAAATGAAGCGCCAGCCTCTCCGCCGGAAATCTCTTCAGCAATATCTCCAGAACGTCGCGCACCTGGCGAGGATGGGCCACGCCGATCGTATCGCCAAGCGAGACTTCACTGACTCCCATGTCCAAAAGTCTCTCCGTCACGCGAATAACCTCATCCACGGATACTGCTCCCTCGTACGGACAGCCAAAGACGGTGGATACATAGCCGCGAACGGATTTTCCTGCTGCCAATGCGGCTCTTGCCGTTTCCTGCAGGATCGGATAGGTGTCTGCGATCGATTTGTTGATATTCTTTTGATTATGCGTTTCACTGGCTGACAGAAAGATTGAGACTTCATCCACATGGACGGACAAGGCACGCTCCAGTCCTTTCGCATTGGGGACCAGCGCTGCATACGTCACACCCGGTACCCGCTCAATTCCCGCTGCTACCTCTACAGCGTCAGCCAATGCCGGAATCCATTTGGGATGAACAAACGACGTGATTTCGATATACGACAAACCGGAGCGGGACAACTGATTGATCCAGGCAATCTTGTCTTCTGTCGCCACGAAGTCTGGCTCATTTTGCAAGCCGTCCCGCGGCCCCACTTCCTTGATGATAATGCGTCTTGGGTCCATGTTCATCGTCATATCATGCTCCCAGCAGCTTTGCCATCATGTACGTCGAGCCGTAGAACACCATGAACTGCACACCGGAGCTGACGCCCAGCACGCGGTTCAGCAGACCGCCCACGGTCGCCATGATCAGCGTCAGCATGACCCCGACCAACTGCGCCTCGTGGAAAGCGAGCAAGCAGACCAGACCGATAAACATGCCGACAATGGCTTCCTGGCTGATGTGCTTCATGACAAATACCGTCGCTGTCCGCGCGTAGTTCATGGCAAACGGATAGGCAATCACGGTCGCGATCAGCAAACCAATCAGGCCGTACAAGAAGAAATCCCACGGCGTGAGCATATTATGCAGATTGTTGACCGGATCGCTCGTAAAGACAGGCGGTGCATTAAACAACGGGGAAGCCGGTCCCAGGGCAACAGGGCTGAGCGGGATGCCAAATGCCAGCAGCGGAATCACGGTTTCAGCGATATAGGTGGACTCCGTCACACCGTTCATGGTAGCCAGACTGGAGGTCGACTTTTTGTAGACGCCTTTGTTTCGAGAGCTGACGATCTCTCCCATCAGCGAGGTCATCCCTACCGGGCTAAAGGCAAACGTCAGCGACGATACGAACGAAGTGGCGGCGGTATGCGCCGTCTGTCTTGCGGTCAGCACGCGAAACGGATTGGGGAAAAACCCCTTCCACGATTTGTTCTCCGGTGCCAGATGGTACTCTTTCGCCTGGGAGCGAACCAAGCTTTTGCGCGCGCTCGATGACAAGGAAATCAAAATGTCAGAGAACATCGGCCCAATGGCGATCCCTAAAAAGAAGCTGATGCTGAGGTTTTTTTCCGTCAGCGAGAAGCTGTACGTGCCGATGCTTTTGATGAAGAAGGCAAACGGAATGATCATCAGGACGCTGACCCATTTTCCTTTGGAAAAATAGGCAATCAGAATCGCGGCGAGCGTAAAAATCAATCCCGAGGACGCTTTGAAAAAGTCTGCGAACTGTCCGAGAAACTGACCAAACAAAACGGCTGTTGGCAGCGCGATAAAAGCACCGATCAGACCGCCAGACAGCATTTTGCGCAGCGCCACGTGAGGCAAGCCCAATCTGCGCAATGCGGAGGCGTGGTCAATCAAAGGCACTGCCGTCGTATCACCCGGCACCCCCATCAGGGCGGTCGGTATGGCATGCGTCAAATGCTTTGACAAAACGGCGGCCATGAAAAAGGAGAAAACGGCTTCAGGCGGCGCCCCGAGCAAAATGACGAGCAAGGTAAAAGGCACCATGATAGCGGTTTCATCTGTTCCCGAAACGAGGCCGATCAAGGTAAACAGCACAGCCCCCGCCAATGCAAGCAAAATGGAAATCATCAGGACACTCATGGATTCACTTCCCTCCACTTCGCTTAATGGTTTCGAGAATTCCCAGCTCTTCTACTTCTTTTCGGGTGACGGGATCATTCTTGATCAGATCGTACTCCTCTTTGGGATCGGCCTGCAGATCAAGCAAAATCTCTTCAAACCCTTCTGACGAGGTCTCCGCCTCGGTCAACACGCGGCTGGGCGTAAAAAAGCGGGCATTGATCACCAGGGCGACCAAACTCCCCCCGATGCCCAGAAGCAAAGAGTAGGACGGGACCATTTTTTCACTGGCAATCGCGGGGAAAATGGCTTTCCCCAGAAAATAGCAGCCGAGACTGGCCACGATGCTGATGATAACAGATAAAAGAAGACGGGAGGGGACAACGGTATCCCCCAAAATTTCAATGTATTCCTGTGAAGTCGACGAAGCCGTTTTTTCTCTCACGACAGCTTCTGTTTTCATGGGCAACCTCCTTTTTGCAATTGTTTGGTCAACTCCAAAATGCGATCGTACCGGACGTCTTTTTCGGCGATGGCTTGCTGTACCACCAGATCGATCTGGTCATCGGCAGCACCTGCCATCATGGCGAGATTACGGGCGTGCAAGGCCATATGCCCCCGCTGGATCCCTTCGGCTGCCAAAGCCCGCATGGCCGCCAGATTTTGCGCCAAGCCGACAGCCGCAATGCAGCCGGCTAGCTCCTCAGCCCGCTTGATATCCATGATTTTCAGCGCCACACGGGCCGTTGGATGCGTCTTGGTCGCTCCTCCGACAATCCCGACTGCCATCGGAACTTCGATCGTCCCGACGAGATTTCCCTCCTGGTTACGCTCCCAGCGCGTCAGCGAGCGATAGCGTCCCGACACGGCCGCGTAGGCATGCGCCCCTGCTTCGACCGCGCGCGTATCATTGCCTGTGGCCAGTACGACCGCAGAAATCCCGTTCATGATGCCTTTGTTGTGGGTTGTGGCCCGATACGGATCAGCCTCGGCAAATTCATAGGCGCGAATGATATTGGACACGACCTCTTCCCCGCCCAGCTGTTCGCAGGAAAACACGGCCCTTACCCGTACCAGACGCCGGTCTGCCAGATTGGAGATAATCCGCAAAACCACGCGGCCGCCAGTCACTTCTTCAATGTAGGGTGCCACTGCTTCGGCCATCGTGTTGACCGCATTTGCTCCCATTGCATCGCGGGTGTCGACCAGCAGGTGCAGCACCAGCATGGAGGCAGCTCCGCGCTCGATTACATAGGCCTCGATGTCCATCGCGCCGCCGCCCAAAGAAACCAGGGTCGGGTCCTTCGCATTGCAGCGCTCCAGGATTTCCTGCTTGTTTTCGTAAACTCTCGCCATGGCCCCGTACGGATCAGCCAAATCGACGACCTGAACCTGCCCGCGCATGACGGAACCGCTCAGGGATGTGTGAAAACCGCCCAAATCATAGGCTGTTCGCGCCGCATTGCTGGCCGCCGCGACGACGGATGCCTCCTCTGTCGCCATCGGAATAAATCGGTCTACTCCATCAATTTTAAAGTTGGTGGCGACCCCCAGCGGAATGGAGATCATCCCGACCGCATTTTCAATCATCGCGTCTGCGATGCGCAAAGGAAAGGCAGTTTCTCCGGAAAACACCTGCTTCTCTTCCTCGCTCAATCCTCTTTCTTTTGCCACCAGTTCCAGTCGTTGTTCTGCTGACAGCTTGTAAAATCCTGATACTCGGCTGGTAACCATCATTCACTCTCCTGCTTCTTCGTTGACTTTTCGTGATACAGTGCCGATCTTTCCGCATTTTCTGGGATTCCCTTTGATAAAGCGCTTACAGAAAGACCGGAATCTTTGATGCTTTCGTGAGGTTTGTGCACTAGATGCAACTATGTTTCCTTTAATTCAACTTTGTTGAATGAATACATACTACTATAGGTTGCCGTTCTCTGTAAATACCAAAGATTCAAAGGATTTTTCCAGGCCAGGCTTTTCAGCGAGAGGGTGGGGGCTTTTACCGTACCAGGCAATCACTCGGTACGGTAATGGGGGTTTTTTCGAAGGCAATCGGAAGAAAAAACAAAAGCGGCATTGCCCGGTAGAAGACGGCCGTCAATGGGTCGGGGACGGCTGGATAAAGACACTCAATACTTTGGCTTCCTTGTCGCCGTGGGGGAGAAAAATATGCGGCTTGTCTCCGGAGAAATAAGCGGTGTCTCCCTCCTCCAGCAGGTATCGCTCTCCATCGTAGAACAGCACGATCGTACCGCTGACGATGTAAATAAACTCCTCTTCCGGATGGGTAAAGGGCTCGGTCATGGAAATGTCAGGAGGGACCGTCACCAGCACCGGTTCAATTTTGCTAAATCGGGAGCGGTTGGCCAGTGTTTCATATAAATAGCCCATTTCCTTGCTTCCGATTTTCGACGTCCGCTGTTTGCTTGGCAACAGAACCAAATGCTCATCGCGGTTTTCTTCGAGGAACCAGGCCAACGGGGTTTTCAAATGCTCTGCGATTTTTGACAGGGTTGCTACGGCTGATGCCGTTTGCCCGTTTTCGATTTTCGACAACAAACTTTTGGTAAATCCGCATCGATCCGCCAGCTCTTGCTGCGTAAATCCCTGGCTCAATCTCGCTCTCCTGATGCGTTTCCCGATTTCAGATAAATCGATGACAAACATCCCCTTCTCCTTTTTTTCATGATTGATTATATCGATTTGCTCCGCAGTCATCAACAAAGTTGAATCTTGTTCAATCTACATTGACTTATGCAATTAAGAAAAATTACTCTGTACGCCAAAAAACCCTTCTCGATACCCGCAGGGCAACAGGAAGGGTTTGTAGCTGGTTGAAGCTGGTTTCCGGCAGGGTTTACAGCCGGGTTTGCAACAAGGTTTACAGCCGGATTCACAGCCAGGTTCTCAGCCAGGTTCTCAGACGGGTTCTCAGCCAGGCTCTCAGCCGGGTTTACTACAGGGTTCACAGCCAGGTTACGCTCCTTACCCGTTCATCACTACGCTTTCAACAGGTGAAGACAAAAATCCAGATCGGCCTGCAAATGCTCCTGCATCAGCCGTTCCGCCCGGTCTCCATCATGAGCGCTGATGGCCTGGTAGATCTCTTCATGCTCATCTATCAGAAAAGGGCGCTTGTGGTAAACCACTGTTTTTCTGAACAAATAGATAATCGATTGCATCCGATCAATGATATCAATCATCTGCGGATTGTTGCTGGATTGCACGATAATATCGTGAAACTCTTTATTTGCTTTCATCGTCTCTTCGATCGTGCCGTTGCGCGCCGTGGTGATGCACGCATAGAGCCGCTCCAAGGTTTCCTCGCTCATATACGAGGCTGCACAGCGCGCAGAGAATCCCTCCAGCAGGATGCGCACCTGAAAAATATTGCGCAAATCCATGCTCGATGGATTGACGACTCTTTTCTGTTTGATCAGCCCTTCTTGCTCCAGCTTGCGGATCGATTCCCGGACGGGTGTCCGGCTGACCCCAATCTCTTCGGCCAATCGCTCCTCCACCAGTTTTGTGCCTCGCGGAAGCTCGCCGCTCAATATTTTATCTCTTATATACTCATACGACGATTGATACGCCAGTTGAAACGGTTGCTTGCCCATGTAGATAACCTACTTTCTCACACCAATAATCCTGTCTCTTTTGGTTGTCTATAAAAAGTATAAAGTCCAGCACCTTCTTTTGAAAGGCAAAATAACAGGCATTTTGTATACAAAATGTAAATAATGTATACAAAATAATAAACATTGTGTACAATCATGAAAACTATCCGTACCACTTACTACATACGAGGAGGACATACAATGAAAGTCGGCTTTATCGGGCTTGGCATCATGGGCAAACCCATGGCTCACAATCTGCTGCGCAAAGGTTTTGATCTCACGGTTTACGACATCAATGAACAAGCCGTTCAAGAGCTGGTGGGGCACGGTGCATCCAGCGCAGCTACTCCCCGAGAGGTTGCAAATGTAAGCGCAATCATTGTCACCATGCTGCCCAACAATGAGATCGTAAACCAGGTGATCATGGGTGAGGACGGAATCATCCACGGCGCCAAAGCAGGTTCGATTGTCATCGATATGAGCTCCATCTCCCCTGTCGTCAGCAAACAGCTCGCTGCTGCGCTGAAAGAACATGGCATACACATGCTGGATGCCCCTGTCAGCGGCGGCGCGCCGAAAGCGATCGACGGCACACTGGCGATCATGGCAGGCGGAGATGAAGAGGTGTTCCAGCAGGCCCTTCCTGTGCTGACCACCATGGGCAAAGAGGTGACCTGGGTAGGCGAACATGGCTGCGGGACGATGACAAAGCTGGCCAATCAGATCATCGTCAATGTAAATATCGCCGCCATGTCTGAAGCACTCGTCTTGGCCGCCAAAGCGGGTCTCGACATCGAAAAGATGTATCAGGCCATCCGCAGCGGATTGGCCGGGAGTGCGGTCCTCGACGCCAAAGTTCCGATGATCCTGGAGCGAAATTTTCAAGGCGGCGGACGAATTGACATCAACCTGAAGGATTTGACCAATGTCAAGGAGACCGCCGAGGCCATCGAGGTGCCCATCCCGTTAACCCGACAGGTGCTGGAAATGTTCCAATCGCTTACGGCGGACGGAAAACAAACGGATGACCACTGTGGAATCGTGCAGTACTATGAAAAATTTGCGAACGTCACCGTAGAAAAACAAAATCCTTGAACTACTCCCTGATCGGGGTTGCCTTTGTCACCGCTCTCAGCATTGGGCTGATCATCTCTCACAGTATGGTCGCCTCCACGCCGTGACCATTGGTCAACAAAAGCGGCATCGGCAACTACCTAAACGAAACGATGCAAAGCTGGACCATCCCCGTCCTGCTGCTCGCTTTCCTCTTCTCCCAGATCTTGCGGGCATCGCTCGGCTCGGCAACCGTCGCACTGGTGACGACCTCCAGTATCCTGGGTCCGCTGGCTGTCGATTTGGGCGTATCGCCTCTGCTCTTGGGTCTGGCGATTTGTGCCGGCGGCGTCGGTTTGTCGCTGCCAAATGATTCGGGCTTCTGGGTCGTCAGCCAGATTGGAAATCTGACCATTCCGTAAACGCTGAAAGCATGGACCATTGGCGGTTTTCTGGCAGGCCTGACCGCTCTTGCCATGGTATATGTGCTGAGTGGAGTTTACAGGGATATTACCGGGAATATGAGTAAAGGATGATTGATAGCTTGTGAGAAACAAAATGAGAGCAGCAAAAGAAGTGTTCGACAACCTGTCGGCAGTAGATACACGGATCGTGGATGAGCTACTGGCGAAAGAATGGCAGCGCTTTGACAAAAAAATCGTCGTGCTGGATGATGACCCCACGGGTGTGCAGACTGTTCATGGCATCTCCGTTTTCACGGATTGGTCGGAAAAGTCCATCGAACAAGGATTTTTGGAAAAGAATCGCCTGTTTTTCATTCTGACCAACTCCAGGAGCTTGATCGCCAGCGAGACAGAAGCGGTCCACCAGGAGATTGGGCGAACGGTCAGCCAGGTGGCAGCAAGACTGAACCAGCCCTTTGTCGTGATCAGCCGGGCGGATTCCACTCTTCGCGGTCATTACCCGCTGGAGACAGAGACACTGAAAGCAGCCATTGAAGCGCAAACGGACATTGTGTTTGACGGCGAGGTATTGATTCCATTCTTCCAAGAGGGTGGACGCTATACCATTGACAACACCCACTATGTGCAATACGGGGCTGAGTTGGTACCGGCTGGCGAAACCGAATTTGCCAAAGACCGGACATTTGGCTATACCAAGTCTCATTTGGGAGAATGGGTGGAGGAAAAATCAAACGGGGCCTACAAAGCGGCGGATACTACCTATATTACGCTAGAGCGGATTCGGACACTGGAGATCGACAAAATCACCGATCAACTGCTTGCTGTCCAAGGCTTCCAGAAAATCGTGATCAATGCCGTCGACTATGTGGATGTCAAAATCGTGACGATCGCACTGCTCCGGGCCATGATGGCCGGCAAGAACTTCATGTTCCGCAGTGCGGCGGCCTTGCCCAAAATCATCGGCGGGATCAGTGACAAGCCTTACTTGACGAGAGAAGAGCTTGTCACTGAGGAGACCGGTCATGGCGGTCTTATTATCGTCGGTTCCCATGTCAAGAAAACGACTGAGCAGCTGGAAGAATTGAAAATGTGCCCGTCGATCCGCTTCATTGAGTTTGACTGTCATCTGGTGCTGGAGCCGGATCGCTTCCAATCCGAGATCGACCGGGTCATTGCGCTTGCGGAAGAGCTTCTTGCCTCCGGGCAAACCGTGACCGTGTACACCAGACGGGAGCGCCTTGATCTGGGCGAGCACAGACAGGACGAGGAACTGCTGCTTTCGGTGAAGATTTCTGATGCCGTGACCAGCATTGTGGAGCGGCTGACCGTGCGGCCGAGCTATCTGATCGCAAAAGGCGGGATTACCTCCAGCGATGTTGGCACCAAAGGCCTTCGGGTCCGCAGAGCCACGGTTGCCGGGCAAATCAAGCCGGGTGTCCCTGTCTGGATGACAGGTGAGGAGAGCCGGTTTCCCGGGATGGCGTATGTGATTTTCCCGGGAAATGTCGGCACCAAAACCACACTGAGAGAAACCGTCGAGATCCTGACGGGCCGAGTTCTTTCCCCCTAGGCAGCAAAAGGAGGCGTGCGACGAGACAGACTCGCAAAACGCCTCCTTTTTGCTATGCTCATCGCTTTCGTTTTCATCTCTTCCGTTTCCATCCCCTTTCTCATTTCATCCCTTTGCAATCCATCTGCTTCTTAATCTCTTCGCCAGGTTCAATTGCCAGGATACACCGAAACGTTCTTCCACCCACCCGAATTTATTCCGCAGGACTCTGCTGCCTTCGTAAAGAAGTGGGCTGTAAACAATTCCCTCCCACAAGTAATTTGACTTTATGGGTCCATCTCCTCTATACTGATTAATGTTTTAGTAGGTAAAATATTTAGGTGGTATATCATTTCCACCCTTCAATAGGAGCGGTGAGCCATGACGGATCAGGATAACGTGATGCATTTTGTGGAGTATTATGTGGAGTTTCACCGGAAGATATCGACGGAGTGGCACAGGCGTTTGGACCGAATTATTTCTGGATCACAAGCCATGATTTTGAAAACGTTAGGTATGAAAGGACGGCAAAAAGTCTCTACGCTGGCCGAAATGCTGCGGATCACGCCAGGAGCGGTTACGAGCCTCTCGGATAAATTAATCGTCAATGGGTACGCTACCCGGATTCGGGATGAGACCGATCGCAGAGTTGTCTATCTGGAGATTACCGATCAGGGGCGAGAAGTGATGCAGAAGTATCGCGCAGAGAGCCGGGCGGCCGTGAAGCAATTTTTCGCCGGCTTATCTGAGGAGGATATCCAGCACCTGACGCGCATTTACGAACAGGTATTGCAAAATCTACACCATGGAAATGAGGGGAAATGCGAATGAAAGATTTGACGGAAAAACGGAAAATCACGATTATGATCGCGATTATCACGTCCTTATTCTTTTCCGCCATCAACCAAACGATCATTGGGATCGCCATGCCCCGCATTATTGCCAAACTGGGCGGGATGGAGTACTACTCCTGGGCGATTACCATTTATCTACTTACATCCACCGTGGCATCCGTACTGGTGGGGAAACTCTCTGACATTTACGGCCGAAAACCGTTTATCCTCTCAGGGATTAGCTTGTTTATGATCGGTGCCTTTTTATCCGGTTTTTCCGGAGATATTTTTCAACTGATCACCTACCGCGCGATTCAAGGGGCCGGTGCAGGGATTATCATGTCTACAGCTTTCACCGCCATTGGCGACTTGTATGAACCGCGGGAGCGAGCCAAATGGTCCGGGGTCATGAGCGCTGTCTTCGGCGTCTCCAGCGTGGGCGGTCCGATCCTCGGCGGTTACATCGTCGATCATCTCGACTGGCACTGGGTCTTCTGGATCTTCCTGCCGCTGGGCATCATTGCCTTTCTGCTGATCCTGCTCAATTTCCCCAAAGTGGAAAAACGACCAGGAGAGTCTGTCGATTACACGGGTTCTTTGTTCTTGACGCTAACCATCGTGCCTATGCTTCTCGCCTTTTCCTGGGCAGGCAGCGGTCCGGATAAATACGCCTGGGGTTCCTGGCAAATCATCGGATTACTGGCCGTAACGATTGCTTCTTTGGCCATCTTTCTCTGGACACAGACCCGGGTCAAAACACCCGTGCTTCCACTCGGCTTGTTTAAGAACAGTATCTTCACCGTCTCCAACCTGGCTGGCTTCTTCCTGAACGCCGGGATGATGGGCGCCATCATCTACTTCCCCTTCTTTGTCCAAGGGGTGAAAGGAATCTCGCCTACGCTGGCCGGCTATGTAGCAATGCCGATGTCGATCGCGATGCTGCTCACCTCTGCTATATCTGGTCAGATCATGACCAAGACGGGCAAATATAAAAAAATGGCGATTGGCGGGTTGATCGTGATGACGATCGGAATGAGCCTGATGTATTTCATGAACCCTGCTACGCCAATCTATGAGCTGGTCCTGCTCATGATCCTGCTTGGACTTGGAATCGGGGTTGCGATGCCGGTGTTCTCGCTGACCGTGCAAAATGCCGTTTCACCTCAGCAATTGGGCGTGGCTACCGCGACTTCACAGCTTTTCCGTAACCTGGGCGGAACCATCGGGATTGCTGTCATGGGCAGTGTCATGAGTACCAATTTGGCGAAAAAAATGATGGAACTGACAGCTTCCACGGGGAACCAAATGAATGCAGCTCCTTCTGATCCCGCTCTGGCTGAAAAATTGGCGCTCTTCCAAAATCCGCAAAACCTGCTGGATCAGCCCAAAATTGAAGCGGCGCTCCAGAGCTTGCCGCCCGATTCCAAGGCTGTCTTTATGGCGATGCTGGACATGGTGCGGGAATCCATGAGCTACGCCATCACCACCACTTTCCTGACCGGTGCGATCGTAGCGGCTTTCGCTGTATTAATTACGCTTTTCCTCAAAGAGATTCCGCTGCGCTCCGGGAAAACCATGGCACCAAAAGCAGCAGGTCCCGAGCTCAAACCAAAAGGTGCGCCGGAAACAAATTGATTCAGCAAATAGAAAAGGGCATGGAGTGTTGAGACTCCTGCCCTTTTTCTCATCTGTCGCGTTTCTTTCCTTAAAATTGCCGTTCTCAAGTAGTTGGCCTTCTTAACTAATTGCCCTCTCAAGTAATTATCCACTCAAGTAATTAGCCTTCTCAAGATTGGCTGATTTCAAAATGTACGCGTGCTTTCGCCGCTACCTCTTCCGGGATTTTATAGCTGAGCGGCTCTTGATGCAACGTCTGAAAGAAGCTCATATCACTCGTCTGCAGCATCCCGATGGCAAAGCGGGGAATGAGGCGGACATGAACAGCCTGCTTCACTTCGGGATCGAGAGACAGATTGACTGCCGCATTAAAGCTGGCAAAGCCTTGTTCGGCCATGACAGCAAAAACATCTTTCACCCCTGCTGCGAAGTCTTCCCAGTCCTGTTCGGCAAGGTCATGTACGGAAAAAGCCCGCGGGAATATCGCTGTGAAATCATTATGGCCTTTGGGCGCATAGGCATGCATCCAGGCTACATTTCCACGCTCCCCGATCCACCGCTCCCCGAGCGATTTCTCGGTTTCATAGAGCGCCGTGAAATACTCCTGGTCATGCTCCTTTTGAAAAGCGATAGACTTCTCCCTGATCAGGCTTTGGTAGTTCGTCGGCGATTCGGATACGATCACATGAATATGCGGATGCAGAATGCTCCCCCCCGAATAAGGGAGGTAATTCCAGTTGATCGACGCATACCGCGCCTTCGGATCGGTCTCTGCCACCTTTTGAATATACCGCTGTGCCGCCAAAAACGCGTCCTTGATCATCGTAGTCGTGAATTCTTCCAACCGGACGTAATGCTGCCCGGAGAAAATCACCACGCCGTTGTGTTTGCTGTAGGGAAACAGATTGGGAAAAACCACGGCTTCCCCCTGCGTAATCCTCCCTTGTTCGGTAATCTCTTTGGGGAAAACGGGGGTGATTTTCCACAGATTTTCTGGACAAAACGGACATTTGGCGCCGCCTGTCTGTTCCGCTGCCTCCCGATAATCGGAAGGGGCGACAGCCAGTCCCGCATCAAAAACAAGCCGCGACGATTCACCGGTCAACGGATCGAAGCGAATCTCTGTTTTTCGTTCGATAGCATTTCCTTGGCTGTCAGAAAACGTGAACCATTCTTCTGCTTTTCGGAAATTTACGGTCATCATGCAATCTCCTTTTTCTTGAATATACCATTTTTTGTTGTTATTTTCAGTATATTCACGAAAATACATCACCTAAAAAGAGCCGTCTTTCGTAGTAAGTTCGAAGATCGTTCTTTCTCAGTCGCTCGCCTCATCTCAAGCATCGTAAAAATGGTAGCGGTTTTTCCCCTGCTCTTTGGACCGATACAACGCCAGATCTGCCTGCTTGTAAAGGATATCCGTATCCACCTCAAGCCCGTCCGACAGCGCAATGCCAATACTGACCGTTACGCCTTCCTCCTCCAGGGGGATCTGAGCAGCGGTCGACGCCGTGATGGCCTTGATCATTCCGCGTGCAATTTCATCCGCCTGCTGTCTGCCCACAGATGGCATAATCAAGACAAATTCGTCCCCGCCCAGCCGGACAGCCCGATCCTCTTTACGGGCAAATCGTTGGATACACTCGGCCACATGCTTCAGGAGCTCATCGCCTTTGTCATGTCCCCATTGATCATTTACCTTTTTGAAATTGTCCAGGTCGATCATCATCAGCGCGATGCTTCCTTTACCATCCCGTATGGCCTTTTCGAACAGTTCATCAAAAGCTGCCCTGTTGTACAATCCGGTCAAACTGTCATGAAATGCGAGATACATCGGCCTTGCCACCCATCGGGAGATGATGAATGAGAGGATCACTGTCACGATCAGGATTAGCAAAAGCTGAAAGATAAACGAGTCTTTCTTTTCGTCAAGAATGGCTTGTAAATCTTTCTCATGATAGATGATCTCCAGCACCTTGGTCTGGGTTGTCCCTTTGTCATATTCGGACAAGTACCGGACATATCGGTAAATGGCCGGTTCCTGGTTCCATTCTCCATGGTATTCGGTCGTCTCTCCCGTTCGCAGCGTTTTTTCAAAGGCAGCCCGCCTTTCCTGCGGCAGCTTCTTTCCCTGCACCGCCGGGCTCCCCAGAGAGAAGCCTCCGGAATTTAAGACATGGATCTCCTGGATGGCAGGATGATGCTCCACGAATCCCTCGATCGCCTGTAAAAAGTTGAATTCTTGAAAGATGTTGCTGTCTTGCAGAGAATAGCCTAGTTGTATGATATATTGCTGATCTCGCGTTCCGATGTAGCTGTATTTTTTTATGACTCCTGTTGCTTGCTCCATATCAATGCCGTCGTGATAGAATTCTCCTGACATTCTTCGCGTATCCAGGATCGAAGCAAGCTTCTTGCAGCACTTTTTAAAATCAAGCCCGATGTCCTTCTCGTTGCTGCTCGCTACGATGACATTCTCACTGTTTATCAGATAAATATCCACGGAAAACTTCTTTTTCAGTGCCGCAAAATCCCATTCCTGGTAAGACGGATTCTGATCGTAGAGATCCAGTAGGGAAAGAGAGTTTTTCTTCATTTTCAGGGCAATATTCTCACCAAAGACATGGTAGGCCTTCTCGATCGTTTCCAATGCATACGAGGCCATCAATTCCATCTGCCGGACTTGCTCCTGCTTATGTAAAATGGCTTGCTCCCTCAGTCTCATATAGTCGGTCGTAGCAATCGTAAAGGAAATGATGGTGGCAAACATAATGATGGTGATCGTCAATTTTAAGCCAAAGCGATATATCACTGTCAACACCTCGCTGCTCAACCATTTTGCTAATATTACAAAGACTATTCCACATCTTTACAACAATCCCCTTTATTCGACAAATTTCCTTTTCCATTGACATATCTCAGTGCTATTCCCATTAGAAAAACTTGGCTTATCGCCAAGTCAAATAACGAAAGTCTTAGTTTTTTCGAAATTAAACTTTCCAAAAGTACAAAAAAGAGCCTGCTGACATGAATCAGCAGGCTTCTTCATTCTTGCTATGGTTGCATCTACATGCGTTTGAATCGTTTTCTGCCCAGGAGCCCAACACCCAACAGGATGAAGCTGACTCCGAGGATTTGCCATGGAAGATGGCTTTCTTCCCCTGTCTTCGGCAGTACGTTGGACTTACCTGTTTTGAGACCGCCCGCTGGCACATTCCCGTCAATTTCAAACAACGGGTCCTCAGGATTTCCAGCCTTTGTAGGCACTCCCGTCCCGGCTGGTACATTCGGATCACCTGGAGTCACCAAGTTTGGATTTTCTGGCGCAGTCGGGTTCGGAGTTACAGTTGTCGGATTCTCAGGATTAGTCGGCACTTCTGGATTGCCCGGGTTACCTGGATTTCCTGGATTTCCTGGGTTACCTGGGTTACCTGGATTTTCCGGTTTGGGGTCCGGTCTCTCCGGTCGTTCCTTTTCAGGCTTTTCAGGTTTTCCTGGTCCTGGTCCGGGTCCCGGTCCTGGACCAGGGGTGCTCTTACGGTCATTTTCCACTGTGACGGTTACTTCTTTACCTTGTACAACCTCAAACCTCGTCAGCGTCTTCTTGATGACATAACCACTGGGCGCACTGATTTCCTCGAAGTAGTATACACCCGGTCGGAGGTCGTCAATTCTCAATTCACCGTCTGCATCTGTTACCAGTCCGTTTTTCACCAGTTTCTCGTTTTCGTCAAGAAGTCTGAACTCGGCTCCTTTTAATGTACGATTCGGATAACCGGTCTCAACCTTGATCAGTTTGACGGAGCCTGGAACCATTTTATTGGCAAACTTCACTTCGACGACTACGGCATCCTTTACAATCGAGAACTTCAGCGGTTCTTTGTTCAACTGATAGTTCTCCGGCGCCTTCGTTTCCACGAATTGATAGTTGCCAGATTTCAGCCCTTCGACCAACAGCTCGCCTTTTTCATCTGTGGTCAGTCCGCTTTTGATCGTGTTGCCTTTGCTGTCCTGAAGCTCAAATTCAGCCCCTGTCAAGCTCTTGCCATCGTGATCGTCAACCTTTTTCAATTTGACGGAACCCACAATGTTTTCATTTCTTTCATTCTTTTTCTCGAGAAACTTCGTTGCCGTCTGGCCGGGGGTAATGGTAAACGGAACCGGTGTTTCATCCAGTTTGTACCCCTCTGGCGCTTTCGTTTCTACGAACTGGTACTCGCCTGGCTCAAGCTTGTTGAGGTGAATTTTCCCGCTTGCATCTGTGGTCAGTCGGGAATATTCTTCGACATCGACAAATTCCCCATTCTTCCACATTTGCAGTTTGAACACGGCACCTGAAAGCGGTGTTTTGGAACCATTAGAATGATCGGCATCTACCTTCAGCAGCTCTACATCCCTTACACCCTTCTCGTTGCCAATCTGGAGAGTGGTTGTGGCTCTAAACTCAATCACGTCCCCATTTTGGTACTCTTCCGAGATGATGTAACCGGCTGGAGCAGACAGTTCTTTGAGCAGATACGTTTTAAATTCTAATTTCTCAAATACCGCTTCACCAAATTCATTGGTCGTCAGCTCCTCAAGCAAGGTCTCTCCTGTCTCGTCATAGAGCCCGAATACGGCTCCTTCCAGTGGAGTCTTCTTGTCAGCAGCATCGACTTTGACGATGGTGAGCGTTCCTGTTCCCGGGATGCCGCCAGTGTAGCGGTCGTTTTCCACCTTGACGATTGCTTCTTCACCCAGTACAACCTCAAACTTCGTCAGCGACTTCTTGATGATATAGCCGCTGGGTGCACTGGTCTCCTGGAAGTAGTACACGCCCGGTCGGAGCTCAGGGATGCTCACTTCACCTTCATCACCTGTTACCAGTCCGGCGATAAGCAGCTTCTTGTTTTCGTCAAGGAGATTGAACTTGGCCCCTTTTAATTTGTGATCGGGATAACCGGTTTCTACCTTGATCAGCTTCACTGTACCCGGAGTCATTTTGTTGGCAAACGTCACTTCGACCACTTCGACTTTGGCATCCTCCACAATCTTGAACTTCAGCGGTGCTTTGTTCAACTGATAGTTCTCCGGCGCCTTTGTCTCAACGAACTGATAGTTTCCTGACTGTAGGCCTTCTACCAACAGCTCGCCTTTTTCATCTGTGGTCAGGAGTTCGTCTATGACCCTGTTGCCCTTCTCATCCTGAAGCTCAAATTCAGCACCTTTCAAGCCCTTGCCATCGTGCTCGTCAACCTTTTTCAGTTTGACGGCGCCCACATTTCTTTTATTCTCCTTCTCGACAAATACTGTCTTCGTCTGGTCGGAGGTAATGGTGAACGGAACCGGTTCTGCATCCAGCACATAACCCTCTGGCGCCTCTATTTCGACAAACTGATACTCTCCCGGCTCCAGTTGGTTCAGGTGGATTTTTCCGTTTTCACCTGTGGTGAGTCGGGAGTATTTCTCGACATCCACAAACTCTCCATTTTCCCGCACTTGCAGCTTGAAGACAGCGCCGGGAAGCGGTGTTTTGGGACCGTCCGGATGGTCGGCATCTACCTTTGTTAACTCAACGTCCCTTTCACCCTTCTCGTTCGAAATCTTGAGAGTATTTGAGGCTTTAAACGCAATTTCTGCCCCATCACGATACTCTTTCGAGATTACGAAGTTAGTGGGCGCAGACAGTTCTTTAAGCAGGTACTTTTTAAATTTGATGTTCTCAAATACCGCTTTCCCATCTTCATCCGTCGTCAGCTCTTTAATCAAAATCTTCCCTGTATCATCGTAGAGCCCAAACACGGCTCCTTCCAAAGGAGTCTCGTCATCCGCAGCATCCACTTTGACAACGGTGAGGGCACCTTTACCGATAGGGAAGGCACCGCCCCCTGCTCCTGCAAAATACACCCTGACGTTTTCTTCTTCTATGACTTCAAAATCATCAGAGGAATGTCCCTTGAAAGTTGCTTTGTTTTTCAAAAACTCTTCTTTTTTGTCCTCTACATTAATGAACGACTGATACTCCAGTACGTACGCGCTCTCCATCTCTTCCAGGAAGGTAAGTGTAAACGTATTCCCGTCGATCTTGAGATCATATTTTTTGTCTTTCTCCAGATCCACCAGGGCTAATTTCGTCAGATTACCTTTTTCGTCGACCACGGTCGTATACAGCTTGAAAGAGGCCGGAAGCAAGATTTGATTATCCGACAAGGCATCGGTCAGCGTCGCACCAGCGTCAATCTTGGACTGACTGCGGTTGATGTACACTTCCCAGTCAGCATAGTCGGACTGTTTTGCTTCATCCCAAGTTCCTGTTTTCTTCAGGTACTCTCCGCCGTGTTGAGGGTAAACCGTAGCGGACTTCTTAAATAACAGAACCGATGGATTGGACTGTTCGTACAGAATCGCATCGTTGTTGTACTGCTTTTTCACAGGCTTGCCATTCAGACTTGTTTTATAGGTGATCTGATAGGCAGTGTCAATGGGCTTTTTGAACGTTAAGCTAAAGCCGTCCTTCCCGTCCTTTTTCGACTGTACGAAATCGTATTCGTCCTGCGGAACGGTATCCCCAACCTTTACTCCGTCGCGACCGCCTGTAAGCTCCAGATGTTTTACCTCAAGTGAGCCTTGCACGAAGTCTTGCCCTTCTGAGTAGTAGTCCTCAACCACCGCTTTGTTAATCTCGTGCAGATTGTAGTTCACATGGATGGTCCAGGTGATTTCCTTCGTCACAGCATTATAGGTTCCCGTTTTCTTTCCGTTATCCTGTGTGTAGGTGTCTACGTCAACGGAAGCTTCCTGCCTTTTTGTGACTTCCTTACCATCCACTGTCCACTTCAGCAAGGCTTTGTTTACGTATTTACTCTTGTTTACTTTTTTGGGGTCAAAATATGTTTCGTACGTAATATAGTGATTTGTCGTTATCTTTTTAAGAAACGTAATGGTAAAGCCCTTGGTGTAATCTTCCGGATCATCTGGATTGGCCCGATAACCTTCCAGTATATAATCTTCGCCCTTCTCTAATCCGCTGATCGAAAGTGTTCCGGGAATAAGCTCCAATCCCTCACCGGCATAGTCATCGATGATGACGACATTTTCCATCTCCTGCTTGTCGTCATTGAGACTCATATGCCACGTAATGGTTTTTTTGGCGTAGTTTACGTCCCTGTCTTTGTCAGCCCATTTCGAGAAGACCAATTGCTGAATCCATTGATCCTTGGATGCCTTCTCACCGCTTACCAACTCGACCGTATTATTTACATTGTGGGAATCAATGACACGACCCTTGGCTTTTGTCTTGTAGACAATTTCATAGGCTGAATTGATGTCTTGCTGAAACTTCAGATCGAAGCCATGCTCGACAGTGTCATCGACAATGTAGTCGGTACCCTTCACCAGCGGTTGGGAGGTTTTCCGTTCCGCGCTGCCGTCATCCTTTATGACCATTTCATACACTTCAAAAGACTCCGTGTCCAGCTCTTGCAGAGTCTTGCTGAATGTATCTTTTATCCATGCTTTCTCTTGTGGGATGGATTGCTCGTTGTAGTTGTATCGAATGGTCCAGGTAATGACATGCGTAGTTGAATCCTGTTCAAACTTATACGAGGCGGTTTTTTCCAGCGGCTTGCTGAATTTCGCACGGACTTTGTCATATGCGTTCCATTTTGGCTCGCCGTCTTCCGAGATCGTCACTTTATTTTGGAAGGTTGCCTCGTAAGGAGCAGTGGTGATCGGGTCGACCTCTGTGGTGTATTTCACCTGGAATGCCTTGTCAATGGTACCGAAATCGAGTTTGAAGCCGTTTCCGGTGACAGTTGCCTTGCCCTTGTATTCATCCAGAGGGCCCTTTTCCACTGTCACGTTTCCATTCAGGTCAACGGACAGTTCATACACTTCAATCGAAGCCAGGTCGATTTTAAGTCCGTCCGGCAGTTCATCCTGGAATACTGCCCCTTTTATCGTTCTTTCATCCTTGTTAAAATTAACAACCCAGTCGATGGTGCTCGGGTTCATTTCTGTTTCTGTTCCCTTTTGGTTCCTGGGTGTTCCTTTCTTGCTGATCTCGCCGCCTTTATTTTTGAAATGAACGGGAACGGTCTGGATCACGGTTTCATCATAAGTAAACTTGATGGGATGCTTCGTACCATCTGTTATTTTACTTTCGTCAAAGCTTCTCCAGATCTCAAAGTAACCGCCTGATATTTCTTCAATGTATTCATTGAAGTAGAAGGTGACTGTCCCTGCGCGAGTTACTTCATACGTCCCTACACCCTCGGGATAACCCTGTAATTTAAGGATACCATCCAAAGGCTGCTCGGTTTTAAACTCTTCGGGGAGATTGAAGGTAAAGGTTGCCCCTGCTTTATACCCGTGGTCTGCACCTAGTTCCCACGTATATTCGATTCGTACTTCTTCACCGATGTCAGCTCGAATATCGTCCTTTGAAATATCTAGGTACTCCCCAGTTTTCTTGTCTTTCTGTTTTACGGCCACGCTCGTGATGATGTTATCCTTGATTTCCTTCCCATCACTGTCATCCGAAGGCGGTACAACTGGAACCTCAGGGACAGTCGGAGGAACTGGTACCTCTCCGGGCGGCACCTCTGGGTTACCAGGTGTTCCCGTCTCGCTTCCAGGTGTTCCTGTCTCGCTTCCAGGTTCTCCCGTCTCGCTTCCAGGTGTTCCTGTCTCGCTTCCGGGCTCTCCCGTCTCGCCTCCAGGTGTTCCCGTTTCGCTTCCGGGCTCTCCCGTCTCGCCTCCAGGTGTTCCTGTCTCGCTTCCAGGCTCTCCCGTCTCGCTTCCAGGCGCTTCCGACTCTCCTCCGGGTGCTTCCGACTCTCCTTCAGGAGCTATCTCTGTCCCATCGCCACCGGAGATTTCTTCCGTAGCGTTTTCCTGAACAGAGGCTGTCGGCACGCTTCCCTTTCCATTCGCCAATGCCAATGAAGTAGGTAAGAACAGGTTCAGAAATAACGCTGCCACCATGAAAATATAATACGCTTTTCTAAGTTCCCTCATCCTTGGAAACTTCACCCCACCTTTTCCATTGTCTCACTTGCACGTTTCGCACAGCACACCAATCAGCAAACGTCCCGGATCGCAAGCTGGCCCTTGTGCGGAGCTCACTTTTTTCCGGCGCTAACTGGACCGATTCTCTCTTTATCTGCTGCCCCTCTCCTTTCCATTCCCCATGCGCGATTGGCATCGGGATGTATTTTCTCTGGCTGTCGACCTGCTCGGTGTGTATCAAGGAAACTATATAGGATCAAACTGAATCTATTCTGAATATCCGAGACGCCAAAAAACCGCCCACCTCCTTCATGGAGATTGAGCGGTTGTTGCTTTCACACTTGGGATCTAAAATTGTTTTTCCGTTACATAATCTTGACGATTTTTGATCATCAGCGGTTTTGTATCGCCTTTTACCATAGCCGCATCATAGGTCGTATCGATAAAGACCCATTCATTGGTATCCTTCAGGTAAACCTCGTTCCAGGCATGATATTGATTGATATCATGTTTGCGGCCCATTATCAGCTTGGTGGGAATTCCCTGGCTGCGAAGCATGGCGGCAAATAGCGCTGAGTAATCATAACAAATCCCTTTTGATTCGTTCATCGTCGCTTCAATCGAGGGGAGATAATCATTGGTGACCTGCTGGGCTTTCTCGAAGTCGTAGCTGATGTTATGAATCATGAAATTGTAAACGGCTGCAATCTTGTCTTTGTCACTCTGCAAGCCCTGGGTCAGCTCCCTGGCTTTAGTGATTGCCTTCATTTGGTCGTTCCAGTAAATCATCTGAATCGGCTGAAGAAAAACCGTCTGTTCGTCAGTAGCGTTTCGGATTACTTCTTTGTTTTCTACCATTCTATATTTGTTGCTGCCTGCTACGTTTTCCAGCAGCGTGACTGTATATTTACCATCCCCCAACTGCAGGGGAAACCGGTTGTTGTCGGTGACACTGTAATAAAAATGTTGATTTCCTTTGCTGATCATAATTTTTTCGATTGTTTGTTTCTGAGGATCTTTTTCGATTTTTACAATTCCTTTGCTCGCTTCGCTTGCATCAATACGCGATGTGGATGGACCGGCCAGCGCCGTCATGGGAGCAGTCAAGAGACAAACAGCAGACATCATCATCACAAGGCGTTTTTTGAACATAAAAAAAACTCTCCTTTCGGTAACTGGCTGCCATCTTAATCAAATTAAGGAAGGCCCTATAGCTTTGCGTCTCTAATTTTCATTAGATTTGCCTTTATCGGTTGAAAGTTATCCGATGTATTTTTTTATTTTCTACTTCCAGTGTAATACAGCTCGTCCAAAATGTGAATCTCTTTTCTCTCTCTTATTCGACATTTTTCTGACCATCAATGACTTTGCCTTTGATAATCAGCCGATGCGTCGGGTTTTCCATGGGATGGCAGGTGATCAGCGTGATTTCTCGATCGACGTTATTTGCCTCCAACACCCAGACTTCTTCCGGCTTTACATACAGCTTCTCTGTGACCGTATATTCAAACTGGCCTTCTCCGCTATCTACGATGATCGTATCGCTTTGCTCCAATTCATCCAGCCGGTTAAAGTTTCGTCCATACGTGTAGTTGCGATGTCCGGCTATCGCATAGTTACCGATCTCTCCGGCCTTCCCGGTATTGGCGATACTGGCGACGGTCGTTTTCATATTTTTATCGGTGGCGCCATGCAGAATCGGCAGTTTCAAATTGATTTTTTCGATCATCAGGATGCCTTCCATGCCGGGATAACTGCTGAAATCTAGTTCTGTCTCCTGGGACTCTTTTGCTCCCTCCTGTTGCACGTCACCATCGTGAACGTCACCGGATGTATTCGTGGCTGCCTGTATGGCTTGTGCGGGTTCATCCCCGTTATGAATGTTTTCCATGGTGCTCTGCCATTCCCTGACCAGCTTTTGTTGCTGATAGTCATAGTACAGCTCCGACAGCTTCGGGAAAAACAGAATCACAATCCCGGTAAGAATAAGCAGAGTGGATACGAGTTTCGTCTTCATCGTTTGTTCGCTCCCCTCCCCCGATTCCCTTACTCTTTCATCCCCGGTTTCCACTGCTCATACCAATCGATCAATTCTTTGCTGGGCGAAACGTCAAACTCCTCTTTCAACCTGTTTGAAATGAGTTGAAATTGTTTCCTGACCTCACCCTGATGATTCATCGCCGCATACATTTTCATCAGCTCAAAATACCCATCCTCCAGATCGGGGCAAGTTTCCCTGATCTTTTGATACAGCATGATGGCCTCGGTATGTCGTCCAAGCGTTTTGAAGCACTCCGCGATTTGCTTGACATGCTGCAGCCAGATCAAGCGCATCCGTTCCTGCTCGTAGTCCGCCCAGATGTATCGATGCTCTTCCAGGTAGTTGCCGGTGTATAATGCCATGATCGCCAGATGCTGATCCAGTGTCTCAGGCATAACAGGTGGAGCCTGGCGCACACCGTTTTCCCACTCGTCCACATCCAGCTTTTCCTCTCCCCAGACCAAGCGATACCCTTCATCCATATACTTGATCGACAATTCGAGCCCAGCCGTCTTGATGATCTTCCGAATCTGGTAGATGGCCGTATGCAGCTGAGTGGTCGCTCTCTCGGTGTCATAGTCGGGCCACAGCAAATCGATCAGAATCTGTTTACTCACCGTTTTATCCCGATGAAACACGAGATAAGCAAAGAGCTCCGGTGCCTTCAGTGTTTTCCACGGGAACGACTGTGTCCTTCCCTGCGTATCCTGATAATGTAATCTTTGCATGCAGCAGAGCATCGCTTTTTTGGCTTCCTCGGTGCTTCTTGCTGTTTTTTCTTTGGAGGCCATAAATCGCTGCAGGGTCACGGTCAACCTGCTGTGATGGACAGGCTTCATCAAATAATCAAGCGCGTTCATTTCAAATGCTTTGACTGCATATTCCTGATAAGCGGTTACAAAGATAATCGAAAGACAGGGGTGAATCTTCAGCAGTTGCTCGGCTAATTCAAAGCCGTTAATCTCCGGCATCTCGATATCCAAAAAAGCCAGGTCCACCTCTTCCCGTCTGGCTGCTTCCAAGGCTGCGTGCGCATTATTGTATGTACCGATCAACTCGATACGGCCGTCCAAGTCCACTTGTTCGCGCAGCAGATTCTCCATTTTCTTTAAAGCAAGCCGCTCATCATCCACAATAATTGCTTTCAAGGCCCTCTCCCCTCTACGATCCAAACGTTACTTCTCCCCTACTGGCCGGACAACAGAAATCAACAATCGTTATGCCCCCTTCACACTATGATTGGAATGAACATTCGCAATACGACGAATATCGCTAGCACTACTGTTGCAGCCAGAATGAGATTCTCCTCATTTTACCTTCATTTTCAATTGTTTTCCATACGTTTTAAAATTTGGAACTTCCGTTTACAAGCCCTTTATTCTGGATGGCTCGAAAAATGACTTTTCCACTTCCTCCGCTGACAATGGCTTGCTGAAATAGTAGCCTTGAATTTCCTTGCAGTCATTTTTCGTAAGAACGTCAAGCTGATCCTTTGTTTCGATGCCCTCCGCAATCACATCCAATTTTAGATTCTGGGCCATGGAGATAATGGTAGCCACAATCGCTTTATCGCTATTGCTTATGGAAATATCGGTGATAAAGGATCGGTCAATCTTCAATTTGTGGATCGGGAACTTTTTCAAATAGCTAAGGGAGCTGTATCCCGTGCCAAAGTCATCCAGGCTGATCCGAATCCCGATTTTGTTCAGCTCCTGCAGGATACTGATCGAGACGGCAGGGTCCATCATCATGCTCTCCGTGATTTCCAACTCCAAATATTTGGGTTCCAGTCCGGTTTCCTCCAGAATATTTTTGATGTACGCTACCAGGTTCGACTGATGAAATTGCTGAGAAGACAAGTTTACCGAAACCGGAATCAATGGACCTCCGTGCTCATGCCACAGCTTCATTTGTCTGCACGCTTCACGTAAAACCCATGTCCCAATCTCAAAAATCATGCCCGTCTCTTCCGCGATGGGAATAAACAAGCCCGGTGACAGCATCCCTTTTGTCGGATGGTTCCATCTCACCAGTGCTTCTACGCCAATCATCCGGTTATTTTCCGCATGAAATTGAGGTTGATAGTAGACGACCAGTTCGTTGCGTTCGATCGCTTTCCGCAAATCCGTTTCCAGTTCAATGTTTGTGATCAGTTGGTCTTCAAGCTCCGGCGTGTAAAATTGATGGCCGTTTTTGCCTTGCTTTTTCACTTCATACATAGCTGCATCTGCTTTTTTCAGCAGTTCAACTGAATCCTTTCCATGCACGGGGAACAAGGCTGTACCGATACTTGCCGAGATGTAAAACTCGCTATCTTTCAAATGGAAAGGAACCTTCAGCGCGCTGATAATCTGTTCAGCCAAACTCTGAGCCTCTGTTCCATCCGCATCCGTCTCGCAGATAATGGTAAATTCATCTCCGCCCAGGCGGGCAACTGTCGCTTTGTACCCTTCTGCACTCTTCGTGATTCGATCGCTTACGCCTTGCAAAAAAATATCGCCGTATGTGTGTCCGAGAGAGTCGTTTATCATTTTAAAGCGATCGATATCCAACATCATGACGGCAAAGTAGGAAGTCTTGTCCTGCTCATACTGCTCAATGGCTTGGGTGAGAATCTCGTTAAATTTTCTTCGATTCGGCAAGCCTGTCAAATCATCATGATACGCCTGATGTTTGATTTTCTCTTTCACTTTATTCTCTTCCGTTATATCCTTTATGATGATATGACTACCAACCACTTCATCTTGAATTTCCACAGGCACTTTGATAACACTCAGTTCGACACGTTTGCCGTCCGGTCGTATTATGGCCGTCTCAAAATTGTTTTGGTTCGTTTTTTCCTGCTCTTCCTCTGCAATCATTCGTCCGATTTCGGAAATGTGCCGGTTGATGTATTCTTCTGTCCGAAATCCCCCAATCATCGCGACGGCAGGATTCATGTTCATGATCGTACCTTCCGTATTAATCGAAATAATGCCGTATTCAATATTTTGATACAAAGAGAGATACCAGCTTTCATTCTCCTGAATCACGGAATCCTTTTGAGAAAAGCGCTTGTTGATAAATACGCCAAACAAGGTGACACCGAGGAGCAGAAAGGTGGCAACCACGATGATATAAGCCAGGGTTTCCGTCTCAATATTCATATCTGTACTGCCCGGGATGAACCCATCAGTATGAAACTGTGCGGCATACATTCCTGTATAATGCATACCCGCAATCGCGGCTCCCATAATAAGCGCGCTCCCCAGTTTGTACAGATAGGCAAAGCGAGATTGATCTTTGCGAAAATAAAACAGAAGCCACAGGGCTGCGAGTGAGGCAGTTGCCGCAATGACGATGGACAATGCGACGATGTATGGATCATAGGTAATCCCGATAATCATTGCTGCCATTCCTGTATAGTGCATGCCCGATATTCCGGCTGCCATAAGGATACCGGCAGAGATCAGCTCTTTGAATCCCAGTTCATTTCTCGTTACCGTCAGCAGAGCAATCCCTGACACCAGAACCGCCAGGAGTACGGATACGACAACCAGCTCGATATTGTAATAAACCTTTATGGGCAAAGTGAGCGCCAGCATTCCGACGAAATGCATGGACCAGATGCCCAGCCCCATGGAGGCAGCTCCAAAGATCAGCCAAAGCAGCCTGTGTCTTCCTTTGCTCATATTTACTCTTCCCGCCAGGTTCAAAGCGGAATAAGAAGCAGTGACAGCGATTAAGTAAGACAGGATAACCAGCAAATTGTCATAGGTTCCATGTATCTGATGATGCAATTCCATTCACCCGGCTTTCCAATGTTCAATCTGACTCATCAGGTGAAATACCTGAAGAAAAACCATCCCCCGTCCTGCCGCCTCTGAAACTCAACTGGCGGGAGTATTTGTCATAGTTAAATATACACCCTTTCTATCTACCATCAAAATCCTAATGAGTAAGACATCCTATTTTAAATCTTCACGCTGAATGATTTCTGAACAGGGTGTTTCCCAAGGCAAAAACGATCCCCATATTTCGTCTGGGGATCGTTTTTGCCTTGGGATTCCTAAAACAGCGTGACAGATCAGGAACGGATGGCAAACGTTATTTTGGCGGTAGTACCTTTACCCGGCTCAGATGAAAAGCTCAGCTTTGCCCCGTGATTGTCCGCGATTTGCTGGCAAAGGCTCAAACCCAAGCCCGCTCCGCCGCCCGCTCGACTGCGGGAAGGATCTACCCGATAAAATGCCTCGGTAATATGGGCGAGATGTTCCTCCGTCATCCCCTTTCCATTATCCTGGACCGCGATCACCTGATGACCATTCTCCAGATCAGCGACAAGCTGGATGAGTCCACCGGGATGACATGCTTTCAGTGCATTGTCAATCAAGTTGACGAGCAGGATATGCATCAGATCAGGGTCGCAAAACAACGTATCGAAGCGGCACTCATAGCGAATCTGGACATTCCGTTCAGCAGCCTTTATCGACATCGCTCGCTCAACTCCGCCAACGAGCTCTTCCATTCGGACGCGACTTTGCTCCAGCTTATTTTCACGAAGCGTTGCTAAATCCAGCAAACGATACGCGATATTCTGAAGCCTGCGACTTTCTGACATGATGTAGTTTGTTGCAAACAGTTTGTCCTCCTCAGTACGGGCGACTTTCTGGATATATTCCGCATATCCGTATATCGCGGTCAGAGGAGTCCGGAGTTCGTGGGCCAGATTATCGACAAATTGCTGCTTCTGTTCTGCCGCTTTTGCCAGCTGGTGTATCTGACTTTGAATTTCTTCCGCCATATGATTGAAGCTCTGTGCCATTTCCGAAAGCTCATCATGACCGGATACCGGAAGTCTGGTCTCATAGGCACCTGCTGCGATATTGCGGGAGGTTTGAGAAATCTGCGCGAGCGGCTGGAAGATCCGATTCAACAAGATCAAAAGGCCGCAAGCAAACAGACAGGAGAGAAGCAGTCCCGCAACGAAGAGCATGTTTTTCATCTGTTCCCAGGCAGTGATGGCTTCGCTCGTATCAAAAAGGTAGACCAAGGTATAAACCTCATAGGGCTCTGGAAGCTTTCCCGACACCATGACATAGGTGCGCCCCTCTGCTTTTTGAATCGATACCAGACGATTGCCGTTCTCTGGCGGCTCCCCTATATTGCTCGGCCCTGTGAGCTCCTGCCCGCTGGAATAGACGAGCTGATTGCCCTTGTACAGCGCCAGCTTCACTTTTTTATCTCCCGACAGATAGCTGTATGGCTGGAGCAGCGAGCCCAAAGAGCCGTCAATCTCCGTTCCCCGGCTTTCCACCGCTTGAAAATCCTTGATAAGCGCTGAGGTGATAAAATAATGTTCGCTCAAGCTCCTCTCTTCTGCTCGTCGAACGGTATCTTTGAAGGTTGTAACTGAAATAATGACGATACCAAGATGAAAGGAGAAGAGAAAAAGGGCAAGGGTTGTCATAAAGGTACGGTATTTCATTGACTTTTCCCCAAGCGGTATCCCTCTTTGTCCGCGCTGTTTCTCGCATTCAGTGTTCCGGATCGTTTTTGCAGCTTTTCCATTTGCACGGCTGCCACAATGATTCACCTCTTTATCACATTATCGTTTTCGATTAATGGTGAAAGCCGCCAGCATTCGTGGCGGCTTGCAGACTCAATCCAGTTCAATAGATCGTAAAAAGGGTGTTTCGTTTTCTGCAGGTGGAGCAGATTTCTCCAGCTCTTTGACTTTTTCCTGCAAGCGCTGCATTTGCTTTTCACTGAATTCCAGCGCGTGCTTGGTTGGCGTACTGTAGCCGATACCGAGCAATGCCTTATCATAGCGGGAGAAGCTCATGGTAGCCAGCTCCCCATTTTCGCCCGTTACATACATGGTGATATCCGGATCATTGTTACTGTACCCTTGGCTATTGTATTCAACCGTCTTGATCGGGCTGTGGACCACGTTGTTTTTCTCCGCCAGTTTCCTTGCCAGTTCCACGTATTCCTGCGGGTTTTTCGCAAGGACTGGATCAAAGGCGAGTGAAACCTGTTTATCCAACGTTCTGCTTCGCGCTAAACCAAACAGCTCTCCTGTTACAGAGTCCAGAAAGAACGTATAGGCGAGCTTGCCGCCGATATACACATCACCCGACCAGGTTGAACGGGGAAGACTTTCGGTTGCCTGTCCGTAGCCCATCTGTATCACCTGCCCCTCCAAGTTCAGGTCAAATACTTGCCACAGAGCCTGCGCTCCGATTTCCGCCGCCGCTTCTTTGGTCATATCCTTGCTGGTTGGCGTTTGGTTGCGATAGTATTCCAGATCAATCGTTCCCACAGTGTAATTCGCTTTTTTGTACCCTGCCGGCAAGCTGTTCTGTGCCGCTTGGGAGGACGCCGCTGTAAAATTGGCATAGCTTGTCGGGATCGTATCCGTTTTTTTGAATTCCGCTGCTGTCACTGCCTGGATCAACCCTTGGAACAGTAAGGTGCTTGCTCCAATAATCACAGCTCCCACTGCCAAGGTTTTTTTCAAGCTTCCTCTTTCCAGTCTGTTTGCTTTCATCTGCATTCTCTCCTTCATCGTTTGGTTGTGATCACAATAAGGAGTATAAAAAGGAAGGATTATCGAATCGTCATCAACCGATTATCAAGTTGTAAAAGTTTCATCTCTACACCTCTAAACGATACCCCATCTTGTAAACCGTTTTGATTCTGGACTCCATATCCAGCTTTTTTCTCAGCTTTTGAATATGAACGTCCACCGTCCGTGTATCCCCTACATAATCAAAGCCCCACGCAAGCTCCAGCAGCTTGTCCCGGGACAGGGCAATATTGCGATTATTGACCAGCACCTCGAGCAATGCGAATTCTTTGGGCGTACATTCAACCGGTGATCCATCGAGGAATACTTGTCTGCTCTCAAAATCGATGGTTACCCCATCCAGCTCAAACCGCCTGCACTCCTTCTTGGTACGCCTGAGCACCGCATCCACTCGCGCCAGCAGCTCCAGCATCTCAAAGGGTTTGGCCAGATAATCGTCGGCGCCGAGAGTGAGCCCCTTCACCTTATCCGGCAAACTGCTTTTGGCCGTCAGGAAAATCGTCGGAGTCCCCCGGATTTGCCGAAAGACTTCATAGCCGTCCAGCTCTGGAAGCATGATGTCCAGCAAGACCAAATCTACTTCGCGCTGTTCCAGCTCATGGATGGCTGCCCTGCCATCAAACACGCAAATACATGTATGTCCCACTGATTGCAGATTTCTTTTGAGTAGCTCGTTAATCGGAATTTCATCCTCGACAATCAAGATGGTTGCCATCAACATCACCTCTCTTGTTTAGCATAGCACGGTGATGTAATCGAGTTGTAAAATCCTTGGATGAAAATGGGGCGGTCGCATAGAAAAAAGCAGCCATCAGCGGTGCCGCAGCTGCTTTTCCTATGAAAATGGATCGATTCTACTGGGCGTAATCACCTGTATAATTGATCGCTGATGGTTTGCACAAACGCAGTGTTGTCATCCTGCAGCATCACTTCTACGGTAAGCTCCGAAAAAGCTGGATGGCAGCTGGGTCTCACTGTTGTCATCCTTCAGCACACCCAGGGTGATGGTATCGCCACTCTGAAGGTCGAGTTCACGCAGCGGAACGGCCGCCTTCTGGATCGTCCGCCACGGTGAATCAAGCGTCCCAGGATTGCTGTCATCGCCATCGAGTGCAACATAGTACACGGTTCCAGGTGCATGATAGATTGGAAAAACGAGACTTTGTTGCATTCGTTGCCCAAATAAATTCCAAATATTGGTTTGGGCCGTTCGTTAGAGAGACTGGTAGCCAAAAAAGGCTGTATGTTGCGCGAAAGTCTCTGGACTGTTGGGAGAGTAATCGCGAGCGGTGTTGGGTATCGGATATGCTTCTTCCTCAGATGGCAATCTTGCTTTCACATGACCCGAGTCAATACTTCGCCTGACGCTATGTCACCGGTAAGCTGACTGGCTGATGCGCGGCGGTCGGGCACTGGGCAAACTCAGAGAACCCCAAATTGTTCGTCGCGCACATTGGTAATAAACATATGTCCCGGGGCATGCGTAATCATGATGTCTGGCTTCGATTGCATGGCGACAGCTTGCGGAGTTACACCACAAGCCCAAAAGACCGGAACCTCGCCGTCTCGAATCGGTACCGGATCACCAAAATCAGGCCGATCGATCGCTTGAATCCCGATTGCTCGCGGGTCCCCGATATGCACTGGTGCGCCGTGTACGGCCGGAAAACGGGAGGTCACCTGAACAGCTCGCACCACTTGTTCCTGGGGAACGGGGCGCATGCTTACCACCATGGGGCCGGAAAACTGGCCTGCCGGTTTGCAGGCAATATTGGTGACATACATAGGTACATTGCAATCCTCTTCGATGTGCCGGACAGGTATGCCGTTTTCCAGCAACGCCTTCTCAAACGTAAAGCTGCAGCCCAGCAAAAAAGCAACCATATCCTCTCTCCACAGATGCTCAATGCTGGTGACTTCCTCCGTCATTTCCCCGTGTCGGTACACGCGGTATTTCGGGATATCCGTGAGCAAATTGGCATCAGGAGCCACAAGCGACGGTACGACAGACCCGGGTTCCGTTACGTCCAGAACCGGACAGGGTTTTGGATTGCGCTGGCAGAACAAAAGGAAGTCAAACGCATGGGACCGGGGCAAAATCGCCAGATTGGCCTGGGTATATCCATTAGCCATTCCTGCCGTCGGTTTTTGCCAGCGTCCTTCTCTTATGCATTGACGGGCTTCTTGCGGTTTCAGGTCTGCGATGGAAATCATTCGTCTTCCTCACTCTCGTTTGTTGTTGTTTCGAATCGAATGCTGTTGCCTGCTGCCCATGATGTCGCTTGATTCGAGATTTTTTCGTCAAGTAGATCATTCAACAATCGAGCTGGATACTCCTTTTCCCCCATTCCTATGACTCCCCACAACCCCGTAAGACCGGAAACTCCTAAACCATTCCCTTAGACAAACTGTCTGACGTCATTATTGCGACTAAACCGGTAAATGGCGATCAAGGAAAAGACAGCGGCGAACGCAATCAGAATCGCCATATTCACATACAAGCTCCCCAGGCTATGGCCCTGCTGAAGCTTATTGATCATGTCCAGCAGCCAATGCTGCGGCAAAAAGTTCGAGATTTTGCGTACGGTGTCCGGCATAATGTCCATCGGGAAAAAGCAGCCAGCAAGCAGGCAACTCGGCGTGATAATCAGATTTTGCATAGCGCCGGCACCCGCCGTACTGTTCGCAAAGGCAACGATCAAGAGCGAAAGACCGATAGCCGCCAGCGCAAACAGCAGAAGAGAGAGAATCAATTGACCGTAGGTGATGCCCGAATCTATATGGAAGACGTTTTTCATCATAATCAGCGTAACCACAATTTGCAGCAGCATGATCATGAAGTTCACAATGACGTTCGAGAACACATATGTCCTGGCCGATATCGGCGATGAGAGCAGGCGCAGAAAGGTTCGGTTTTCTTTTTCTTTGAGAATGATCTCCGTCATATTGACCGCAGAAAACATCATGAACATAGCGAGAAAGCCAATCGATTGATACGTCATCGCCTTCGTGCTTGACTTGTCTTGCAGCGTTACCGCCTTCAGCTTAAAATCTTGCTCGCTGTATGCCGCATAGATCCGGGAGAACGCCGCTTCATCCCCGCGTGATTCCTTGCCGATGGCTGCGATATTGCCGATATAGCTTTGGAGCATGGCTTTGATGTAGGCAGTTACTTGCCTTCCTTTCACCGAGACGATGTTCAGGTGATCCGGCTTGCCCTCCCGCACACTGGCAGCAAACCCTGGCTCAAAAATGATCCCGCTGTCCAGCTTTCCGGATGCGATGTCGTCGTGGAGGCTTTGTTCATCTGTGACGGTAACTGTGAGTTGATTCAACCCTTCCATGAACCGTATCACGTCCATCGTAATTGCCTGATTGCCGTCCTGGTTGCTAATGCCTACACGTATCGTGCCTGAGCTTATGTTGCTGTAGAGAAACATGGAAATCAGAATGCCTACAATCGGCAAACCAAAGTAGACGAACCAGCTGCTTTTTTTGCGAAACGTGTCCGTCAACGTTTTGCGTATGAGCCACATCATTTCACGCATCTCAAAGCGCCTCCCTTCTGCGTATGGAGATGATAGCCAAGATCAGAAAAACAGAAGCGATGCCAAGATTCAGTCCAATAGCAGGCCATGCTGCGGCTGTATGATCGGCGTAGATGATTTGCATCAAGGCCGTATTGACCCAGCGCATTGGCGACAAGTTGGTCAGAATCCGCATCACGCCCTCCATGCCATCAACAGGAAAAAAAGCACCACCCAGAAAGGATGCGATCTGTGTGAAAATCATGACGACCGCCCGTGACCCTTCCCCCTTGACCAGAAAGCTAACGCCAAGGCCTACGCTCACGGCGAGCAGCACTTCGGTGAACAGGACGAGTACCACCATTCCGTAATGGTTGCCCCAATCCGCATGGTAAACGAATTTGCTGAACAAGACGACGACCAGGACAAAAAACAGATTAATGACCGTGCTGCCAATGAGTTTTCCGGTGAAAATAATCCCCTTGCTAACCGGAGCCGCCATCAAGCGAACAGCGGTATTGCGGGTTCGTTCACCTCTGAAGAGATAGCTTGCCGAAATGACCGAATAGAAGGCGATCATCGTTGTCATCACGATCGCGTAATAATCGAAAGAGCCCGGTTTTTTATTGGGTTGAAGCGCCGTTTCCCGGATAAAATCACCGCCCTCTCCAGCGCTGGCGACGATTGCCTGAGCCGCTGCCGGTTCCACCTGAATAGCCGCCGTTGCGAGCGAGTAGCGATCCGCAAATACGGTCAGCATGCCCTGGATAATGTTGCTCTCAATCGTATTCCTGCTACTCCCATAGAACTCTATGCCAGAGTCGTCAAGCCTTGCATACGCCGTATAGCGGTTGGTGCGCACTTCTTCTTTGCCGTCCATGTCTGCATCTGCTTGCACAACTTTGACTCCTTCTTTGCCAATCGCTTCCGTAAAATGGTTCCAGTACGTCGAGATGTGAGGATCGCTCCAATTGCTTGTATACAGCAATCGCATTTCTCCGACCGAATAATCTGAGGAAAATACCTGGGAAAGGGCAGACCCGAGAATGAGCATAAGTACGATGGGCAATGCGAGCATAAACAGAAAAGATCGAGTGTTGCGAAGGTTGGACTTGATTTCTTTCCACGCGATATTCCATATATTCATGATGCCGCCCCTCCTTTAGTCTCGCAGATTCCGACCAGTCAAGGTCAGGAACACCGACTCCAGATTAGGCGCTTGCTCTTCGACGGATCGGATTTCCACCTGATCCTTGATCAATTGCTGGATGATCCGGTTGAGATTGTTAATCTCAGCTTTGGACACGATTTTGATCGTGTTCTCTTCTTGACGGACTGCTGTTACGCCCTGGATCGTCTTGAGGCCCTCGAGAGGCAGTTCTTCATTCGCTTTGATACCAATCCAAATTTCCTTCGAGTCGGTAATCGTCGATTCCAACTGCTCCTTGGTACCTTCCGCGATGATTTTCCCATGGTCCACGATGGCGATGCGCGTGCAGATTTCTTCGACTTCCTCCATGTAATGGCTCGTATAAATAATCGTACAGCCCATTTCGTTCAGCTTGCGCACAGAGTTCAAAATATAGTTCCGCGACTGCGGGTCAATCCCGACCGTCGGTTCGTCCATGATCATCAGCTTTGGGCGATGAGCGATGGCACAGGCGATGTTGAGCCGACGCTTCATCCCGCCTGAAAAGTTCTTGGGGAAGCTCTTGAGTTTGTCTCCCAGACCCACGAAGGCAAGTGCTTCTTCGGTTCGCTCCCGAAGCAGTGCCCCTCTCAGGCCGTACAAGCCCGCGAAGAAGCTCACGTTTTCATAGGCAGTCATATCCTCGTAGATGGCGATATCCTGCGGTACGATTCCCGTGTTCATCTTGGCGAATTTGCTATTCTTTGCAATGTTTTTTCCCAGTAGGATAATCTCGCCCTTGGTGCTGCGCAAGAGGGACGCGATCATGTTGATTGTGGTGCTCTTGCCCGCTCCGTTCGCACCTAAAAAGCCAAATATCTCACCTTCACGTACGTTCAGCGACATATTGTCGACAGCAACGAAATCACCAAATTTTTTGGTCAAGTTGCGGATTTCCAATACATGGCTCATCCGAGTCACTCCCTTAGTGGTTATGTTTGTATTCTATAAAAAGGGGATGCCCTTATGTCAGTGCATAAGTTCATCCCCTGTCTATGAGAATTTTCACTTTGTTCTTTATGAAACCTTTCACAGGTTCCCGTATGGCAAAAGTGTTGTCACACGGAAGCCCTTATTCCCATCGACGATGACAGTCCCGCCAACAGAAGCGGCCCTTTCCTCCATGCCCAGAATACCAAGCCCCTTCACCACTTTATCCACCCCGATCCCGTTATCCGAGACTACGGCTTTGATGAGTTTGTTCAGCACCTGGACCTCAATGTTGATAGCCGTTGCTTTGGCATATTTGAGTGAATTCGTGACCGCTTCCGTCGCATTTTGCTGGATAATTTTCCACTGGAGCGGCGAAATGACATCGATATCCCCGTCAAAGGTAAGCGTAGCGGTCACGGTCTCCTTTGCCGACAGCTCATCGACAAACAGCCGAAGCCGGTTGATTCCCATCTCTTCCGGTCTCGGCTTCACATCCTTGAGCGTCAGCCTGATTCGCTCCAGTCCCTCCCTGGCGATGGCGATGGCATTACCCAGCAGCTCGGATGCCTTGTCCTGGTTGATTGCGAGCAGTCGCCGCGATGCTTCCATCTGGATTAGTGCGCCCGCCATCGCATGCCCGACATCATCGTGGATTTGCTGGGAGAGGCGGTTGCGTTCCTCCAGCTTGATCGTATAGGCGGACTGCCGGATGTATTCGTTGTTTTCACTCAAGGACCGGGTCAGCCGTTGCAAATCCGCCCGCATTTTTTCCCGCTCCTCCTCCATCCTCCTGAGCTTGTCGCCCAGCTCATGAACACCCGCAAACAGCAAATAACTGAGCAAGCCACTCAGCAAGTACAACGGGATCAGTTCGAGAGGGATGAGGAAAAGCAGAATCAGCATAATCAGGAACGCGTATATCGTTCTCGTTCCGGACCAGGAGCTAAGTTCGTACACATGAATGGGGAGCAGCAGCAGAAACAGCGGCTCCAAACAGATTCCGCTTGTGACGACAAGCACAGCGGATAATCCGACAAGCATCTGCTTTGGTTTGGTTTTTTTAAAGATGGGAATGGTGATATTCACAGCCAGGTAAAGAAGGTAGCCAAGGATTAGCCAAGGGCTGATTTCGGATGTGAGATGAGCCAAGAAGGAAGCCGTAATGATATAGCCAAGCACGGTTGCTTTATTCCAAATCGTCCAGTACTCCATGTTGTATGATCTCATTTGTCCGACATTCTCGCTTCGCCCGTTAAATAATAAATCGCGATCTGGGTACGATGTTCCAGCCCGGTTTTGTTCAAAAGAGAAGTGATATAATTGGCAACCGTTCCTTCGGAGATGAAAAGCTTCTTGGCAATTTCTTTGTTGGACAATCCCTTGGCGATGTGTGCCATCACATCGAGCTCCCGTTCTGTGAACAAGCTTCGGTCGATTTTGCTGCCGGCCCGGTCGGATAAGACTGACGCAGGCACTGACTTAACTGGAGGAGTTGGCGGCGTATTCGCTGTTTGCTGGCTTGCGGCAAGATTTCCTTTGATCTTGTCCAGGACGACATCCTGCAAAACATGATGATTGTGGTAGACACTCTTGATAGCGTCCCGAATGCGTTCCGGGTCATTGTTCTTCAGCAGATATCCACATGCTCCCGCCTTGATGGCTTCAAGAATGAACTCGTCGTCATCGAACGTCGTCAAAATCAGCGGTTTGACGGCTGTCTGTTCCTTCAGCAGGCGGGTCGCCTCAACTCCGTTCATGTTCGGCATTCGTACATCCAGCAGTGCAACATCCACTTCGTTGCTCATGCAAAAAGCAACCGCCTCGGCCCCCTCCGTAACCGTCCCAACCACTTCAAATTCATCGAAGGTGGCCAGAATGATTTTCATGCCTTCTCGAATAAATGAATTGTCGTCCGCAATCAGCACTTTGATTTTCAATGCAGCCTGCCTCCTCTCTCCCGAGCCTCTTGCGCCCAAATCGTGAACGAAAGCTTTTCTATATATGAAATACGAATCTCATCTTTACGTAGTGATGACAATGGAACGCGCAATGAACCTGTTTGGCAAAACAATTATAGCAAAAAAAGTCAAATGAAACGCTCCTGTTCCTTAAACGATTTACTGTGACCCATAGGCATGTGGTCCGACCGCCGCCATGCAGCGCTGCAACATGTGCCGGGAGAGGCACACGTCTGAGGGGACGCGGTGAAAAAAGTCAAAAAAAAGATGACTCCTGATAAATTCAGAAGCCATCTTTTTTTTGACCAGCCTATGGACTTTTTTCAAACGATTTACTAGTTCGATCACCGTGCAGGGAAGCGTGTCAGTTTCTTTGCACAATTACCAAGGGCATGCCCAGTTTGGACCTCCTCCGATGCATACGCAATCCGGGTGCGGTTTCGGTCCGACACAGCCTGCGCACGTTTCTTCTTGATTTGCCGAAGCAGAGGATACTGTGAAAACCAGCGCAGCTGCAACCAGAAGACCTGCTACTTTTCTCATATGCTTCACCTCCTTTTACCTATATATTCTATCTATTACATATTTTCCCTTCCTAGAACTTGCACTAATTTTTCTTTGCTGGATCGGTCTGGCTTACCATTTGAACACCAGCCATTTAACCTGAATACGAAACGGTTCCCGTCAGGAGCTCAGCCATTTCTATTCGGCTGACTTCATACGTGATTTGCGCCGATCCCTCTCTGGCTACAGCGACCGAAGCCAGATACCCCTTAAGAGGTGAAAACGTATAAAAGGAAAACCCTGTATCCTCTACGAGATCACCGAAAGCTGGCACCGAAAAAGAGAGCGGCGGCAGCGAAAATCCCATCCCCTTCGCCTTCATCACCGCTTCCTTTCTTGTCCACAGACGATAAAATACTTTCCGTTTTCCTTCAGGCGCGGCCTGCTCCTCCACCGCGGCTATTTCCTTCTCCAGGAACACAGTGGGCATCACCTCTAACACGCAATCCTGATGGGCAGCTTCAACATCAATACCCGTCTGCTCGATCTCGGACAATGCACAGACCCACATCTGCTGGGAATGGGATAAATTAAAGAAAACAGGTCGTTTGATTGTCTCCGTCATCGCCCTGTAATCGATAAATAATTTCCCGTATTCATTTGCAAAAAACCGGATCTGTTTCGGGGACAAGCCCAGTTTCTGTCCAACCAGCCCCTTTACGAGCAGGCGCCCGATCAAAAACTCCACTTTTTTACAATCGACCAGATATCGCTCATACGTCTTTCTTTCCTCCGAATCCAGGATGTCGATATGCTCGCTTAGCACGGCGGACTGCAGCTCTTCATCAGCATGCACCCAAAAAACCTCCACCTTTTTCCGCATGGCTTGCCATCCCCTCCCCGTCCGATCTTTCTGTTTCCATGCATCAAGCTGTTTCCATGAAAGAAGAGGAGGTCTCCCTCCTCCCTCGTCATTTTGATGGCTGCATACCCTTTTGCTGTTCAACAAATGCCGCGATACTGTCAATGGTTTTAAAGGTATCTGTATTGACCGCGCCGATGTCCAAATCGAATTCTTTTTTAATCGTATTGATGAACAGCAGCACATCCATGGAGTCCAGTCCGAACGGGGAGTCCGGTCCAAACAACGCTTGATCATCCTTCACTTCTTCCTGGGAAACATTCAGTTTATAGGCCTCCAAAAATTTTTCTCTTACTTTCTCTTTGATCATAAGTCAGTCTCCTTTACTCGTTTTTGTTGTATTTTAAACACAGTGATCCCCATAAAAATCCGGCACCAATAGCGGATATCACCAGGTAATCACCCTGTTTCACCGCTTTTTCCGTCAAGGAATGATGGAGCGCGGAAAAAAGCGAGGCCGCTCCCGTATTGGCATACTCTTGTATCGTGACCGTTGTCTTTTCCAGCGGCACATCCAAAGACCGCATGGCTTCCTTAATGATGTTCAGATTCGCTTGATGCATGACAAAATGGTCAATATCAGACACTTGCAAGCCTGCTTTTTGCACAACATTGCGAATGGAGTCGGGCATCTTTTGCGTGGCCACCTTCCAGACCTCTCTCCCGTTCATTCTGATATAATGACTGGACGCAAGGTCTGCTCCCTCTGGCAACGGTGCTGTGCCTGCACCATGAATCGTTACGGCCATATTTAAGGACGAATCCAGATGCCAGGAGAGCAGCCCGCAATCCTCCCCTGTTTTCTGAAGCAAAATCGCCCCGGCCGCATCCCCAAAATACACTCTGGTTGCACGATCGGCTGGGTCAGTCGAGCGCGACAGGACTTCCGCCCCGATGACGAGCACGTTTTTGATCATTTGATTTTGCAAGAGATGGGAAGCTAGCAGGATCGCAAAAATTCCGCCTGCACAAGCTCCCTGGGTGAGATCAAACGGGATCGCATTTTTCGCCCCCAGCTTCTCCTTCACGATGAGCGCAGTAGATGGCACCCGGTGATCCGGCGTAGTGGTAGCCAGCACGATCGCATCGATCTCCTCACAAGAAATGCCTGCATCTCGGATGGCATCCAAACTGGCCGATACACACATATCCGATGTGGCTAAATCATCTGGCAAATACCTGCGCTCCCTCACCCCAATCTTTTCCCGAATCCATTCGTCACTTGTGTCCAAGTCGCGGGTAAGCATCTCGTTGGTCACCACATGTTCAGGGACATAGAACCCTGTTCCCTGGATGCTGAAGGAAGTGTCAAGCCCGCTTTGGTTGACGGCAGGTGGTTTGATACATGTATCGATCTTCATTCACATCAACTCCTTAACAGGAAAATCACCGTGCAGTTTCGTGAGCGGTTCCGGTACATCATCTACCGAGACCATCGCTTCGATCACGACCACTTGCTTTCGCTCGTATTCCCTCCAGGCTTGCTCGATAACCTGCTTGCATTCTTCTCTTTTATGCAAAGGGATCACGGTCAATTTCGGATGACGGCTTTCTGTGCATGAAAAATGCGGGTGCAAGAATCGCGAGCCCTCCTTCCTGCCTGTATTGACGTGTTGAAAATCAAGCCAGCCATAGCCGCCATTTTGCAAGACGACATAGATGAGCGGCATTTCGTAGGCTAATGCGGTGGACAGATCACTGCGGAACAGATTGAAGGCGCCATCCCCGACGAACGCAACAACAGGCTGCAGCGGTTTTGCTTTGGCTACCCCGATGGCCGCGCACGCGCCAAATCCCAAACTGGTTTGTTCGCTGGGAACATACGCGTTTTGCTCTTGAGCAAGCCCCAGGTACGGAAAGAAATAGGACCACATATCTTGCAAGCCATTTTCATGAACATAGATACTGTTGGCCGGCAGACAAGCTTGCAGCTCCTTCAGGAGATCAGCCACCCGCAAACGGGACTCCCCGTGTTTGGACTCGGCTTTATCCAGAAGCATCGCTTGTTTGCACTGCTCGATCTCGCGGACCCATTCCAGGTGTGGTGCACGGTTTTTCGTATGGGCAAGCATTTCATTGACCACGCACTCCACATCGCCAATCAGGCAGAGACTGGGGTAGTCCAGATGAAAATGTTCTTCGTTGATGTTGACTTGAATGATCTCCTTGGTTTGGAGTTGTTCCTCCCACCCAAAAAGAGCGGTCTCCTCCAGCTTGCTCCCCAGGGTAATCACCAGGTCAGCTTCTTGCAGGAGTGTTTTGACTCTCCGATGCACATACAATCCCGCCAGCCCGCCGTACAAGGGATGCTCTTCATGAAAGCTGCCTCTCCCTGAGGCGGTGACAAGCACGAGGGCTCCCAATTGTTCCGCCCACATCTCCAAGACTCCGCGCCTTTCCATCCATTTGCATCCGCCGCCCAGCAGCAAGATCGGCTTGGCAGCATGCGAGATTTTTTCACACGCGAACCGGAAGCTCAGGGGATCTGGCATCGTTTTGGAAATCGTCAAAGGTGAAAAATCAGGGAAATCCCCAGAGAGCTGCTGACTGCCGATATTCTCGGGAATTTCGATATAGACCGGACCGGGTGTTCCCTGCGTCGCCAGAAAAACGGCTTTGCGCAAAACCCATCCCAGCGATTCTTTGCTTTCCAGCCGATGACTCCATTTCACCAACGGAGAAACCAACGCCATCTGGTCAGCTTCTTGAAACGCTTTTTTCTTTCCATAGGAACCTGTTGAGGTGCCGGAAGAAAGAATCAACAGCGGGCAGCTCTGCGCGTGCGCTTCCAATAAGCCGGTGATCGTATTGGAAACGGCCGGCCCTTTACCTACCACACAAACACCCAGCTTTTGCGCAGCCAAGGCATAACCGGTGGCCATGAACACCGCATTGCGTTGATCTTTCGTGACCATAAATTCGATGTCTTGGTTCTCAATGGCATGCATCAGGAGTAGCTCGTCATTGGGAAGCCCGAACACCACTTCGGTTCCAAACGCTTTGAGTCCCTTGGCGATACCCTCATATACACTGATTTGGCTCATTGGTCACCTCTTTGCCAGTATTCACTCAAGATTTGTGAAATCAAAATTGGTTTGATGATTAATTCCCCTTGATAGAAGACAAAGTTGGCCATCGGCCCATAACCGCCGAACGGCGCATTGCCGTTTTCGATATCAAACAGGGTTTCATTAATGGAAACGGTATGTTTTTTGCGGAGAAGCTCAATCAGCGGACTGTCTGGATGACCGTAGAAGGTAGCTCCCAGCGCCCGTTCCACAAAATACTCCTGGGTGACGATCCGCTTCAAGTCTTCCTCTTTTTCATAGATAACCACGTTAAAAACAGGGGAGAAAAACTCAAGAATTTTTAATTTCTGAGCCAAAGCACTGACAAGTACGGTTGGCTGAATCACTTTGTCCCGGAAATCAATTCTTCCCCCGTAGACGATATGCTCACCGTACTGGTTGAGATGCTGGCCAACCATTTCCAGCGTCTCTGTATAGTGAATCGGTCCGTAGGCAGCGTCTACTTCCTGATTGCTGCCAAACCTCAAGCCGTCCAGCTTCGCCGTCAGCAGCGTCAAAAACGCGTCCTGCTGTGACTGGCTCACATAGATGACATCCGGGCCCATGCAATCCTGACCGGTGTTGTATAAACGGACCTGGATGAGATCGTGAACGGCTTTTTCCAGATTGGCTGTTTCGGAGACGATAAACGGATTGATCCCCTGTCCAAAGAAGATAAACATTTGCTGCTTGGACAACTGCTGCTTGATGCTTTCTGCGTTTTGATAGGTTCCGGTAAACACAACCACATCTGCCTGCAAAACAGACGATTTGATGTATTCTCTGTGGGAGAGCTCCAATAACGCAAAAGGCAGCTGGTGTACCTCCTTCAGCACCTCATGAAGCTTTCTGACTTGGGGGAGAACGGACATGGAACTGCGAAATTCTATTTGATTGACATACAGGGAGGGAATCAACAGATACAGTACGTAGGAATAGAGAATCACGTTTGAAGGCATAAATACGGACATCGTCGAAATGAGGGGAGGCTGATACTGGTGTACCTCATGAATCGCATTTTTCAAAGCCTGTAAAGATGCTTGTATCTCCAGCTCTGCCGTCTGGTACGTCGAAATTTCGGTCAAGATGTCTCGGATGGTCCCCGGATTTGATTCGATAAACGAAATGCAGCGGGCAATCGCTTCTCGTCGCTGGAGTAGTGGAATCGAAAGCTCCAGGTCTACGGTTGAACCATGCATGTCCCTTCCTCCTCTCTACTGCTCTTCCATTGAGCTGCCAGATTTTGCAGCGCCACTAGGTCAACCTTTCCATTTGGCCGGTAGGGAAAAGCGGGTATAAATACAATCTTGTCAGGCTTTAAAATAGAGCCCAGCGTTTCATTGATGGCTCTCTCCATCTGTTGGGTCAACGGCAGCTCTGTCTCCACGAACAAAATCATATAGGCTCCTTTTTTCTCGTCCTGAAGAGAGACCACCCTCCCCCGCAGTTTCAGTTCATTTTCCAGCTTTGTTTCAATATGCGCGGGATAGATGACATACCCCTTGCGAACAATCTCATTTCCCTTTCGGCCCAGAACATACAGGTTGCCCTGCTCATTCAAGCATCCCAGATCGTTGGTTTTGAACCATCCCTCCGCCAACACCGAGGCTGTCTTCTCGGGTAAATCCAGGTAGCCATTCATCATTCCCGGACTTTGAATGTAGATCTCTCCCAACTGGCCGGCCGGAAGCTCCGCTCCTTGGTGATCAACCACCTTGATTTTCACACTGGGAAGCGGCTTGCCGCATCCTTCGCGATAATCTCTGGTATTGAGAGCGACATTGCCCACTTCCGACAAGCCGTACCCATCCAACAACGGCTGATCCAACACCGCCGAAAAGCCTTCAGCCAGCTCCTGGGATAACGGCGCCCCGCCGACACACCACATCCGAACCGCAGAATGCTTCAGGTCGGTGCATACCCGTTCCCGCTTTTTGCACATTTGGAGCAAAATATAGTAGGTAGAAGGGATGCCATCGACGACGGTCACTCCGCTCTCCGTGATGGCTTTCAGGATCGGTCTGATTTTTTTGTAATCACAGATCACCAGATCGCACCCTGTCCGCCACCAGATCAGCACAATCGACAGCCCGTAAAAGTGGGTAAAGGGAATGAGCGGCAGCAGGACATCCTGATTGTTGTATTGCATGATGTCCATGCTCTCTTCCAGATTGAAGAGAAAGGAATGGCCCGATTTCACAATCCCCTTTGGCTTGCCTGTAGAGCCGGAGGTATACAGGATGAGCGCATCTTCCCTGTCTGACCACCTTGCAAAGGACAGCTCTTCCGCAGGGTGGTCCCCCCTGTACTGCATCCCTTCAGCGACATGGAACGTCCGGACCTGGTCATCCAGCGAAAGGGGACGATCCGAAATACAGAGCCGACTCTTAGAATCGAGAGCAATCTCGTTTACTTCCCGTTCATCGGTCATGCAATCAACGAGTACAATCGAACAGCCCATGTTCATGAGTGCGAAAAAAGCAATGAGGAATTCATAGGAGTTCTCCATCGTCAGCATGATCCGGCTCTCTTGGCGAATCTCGCAGCTTTTCAAAAAGGCGGTATAGCGTCCTACATCGGCAAGAAAAGCAGCTTTCCCGTAGCTGGTCTCATCCGTACGGATTATGTGAGCCATGAAATACACCTCATGAGATACCCACCTGCTGCATAACGGAGTCAGGGGATATACCAATTGTTTGATATTCTGCTTTTAAGAGCTGGGCAAATAAATTTCGGGGACCCACCACATATGCGGTATCCAGTTGTTTCGCCTTCATCGATTTCGTCACGAGATCCCAGCGAACCGGATGGTCATACCCATCCAAAAGCATCTGTTTCAGCGTTTGGGAATCTGTGTAAATGTGACCATCGACGTCGGAAATAATCGGGATGTGGAGGGGTTTAAAGGAAATCTGATTGTAGTATTTTTCCTGAAGCTGATGCTTGAGCTCGGTTAATTTGCGGCTGTGGATCGGCTGTTTCATCGTATGTAGCGAAAAGCATTTGCTTTTTTGATTGATGACTTCCTTTAGAGCCTGGATCACTTTTTTCTCGGCGCATAAACAGACGACTTTTTCCAGGTACCCCACCAGCTCAAGCTCCATGCCTGCCGCTTCAAAGCTCCTGATTACTTCCTCTGTCTCGGCCAGAGACATATTGTAAATAAAGTGAGTCTGGTACTCCCCATCCATCTGTTCAAAGAAGGTGGTGGAATGCCGGGCACTTTCATGAGTCAGCCAGACGCATTCCTCGTAGGTGACCCCACCTGATTGAACCGCGACCGCCATTCCCCCAAAGCTTGCTCCGATGGCATAGTCAGGCTGCACGCCATAGTGCTCGTAGAAATAATCCAACAGCGCAATCGTATTGGCTAAAAAGGCGCACTCCATCACTTCTTGCTGACCTTCCTTCGCCTCCCGGAACGCCTCCGCCAGGGAGTATCCGATCACCTCGCTTGCCTGGTGAAATCGTTTTTGGGCATACGGACTTTTTTCTACAAAATCTTTTACTTCGTCATAGCCTGAAGGAGCCAAACCAGGCAATACCAATCCAATCATGTATGGGCCTCCTTGCCTTCTTTTGTGGTCAAATATGCTTCCACATCATGACTGTCGAGAAGTCTCTGAACGGTAAACGGAAGATCTGTCGTGAATTGCAAAGACTTGTGAACGAAGTTGCCCGGTCCGAGAACGATCAATTTTTCTACCCCTTTGCGCGACAGCTCTTGCAGGCATTTATACCAGCACACACTGTTGATATACTGCTCGGTCAGCTCGGTAACCAAGCCGGCTGTGTCGTTGATTTCCTCGGCATTGACGTTGCTGAGCAGCGGAACGCGGGGAGAGTGGAAGGAAAGAAGCGGCAGCACCTCCTGTTGCAAACGCGCTCTGACATTTTTCATCAAAGAGCAATGTCCAGGAGGACCGTACGGAATCGTGACACCCAGACCGCCATAGGGACTGGCCATTTTGTTCAGCAGCTCCAGGCTTTCCTGGTCGCCGTTCACAATCATTTGGGTGGCATTCACCGTCACACAAGGCTCCAGAATTCTTCCCTCTTCGGTCAATTCCGCGATCAGACGCGAGAGGATGTTGACATCCACGTTATAAAAGAAATAGACCCCGTACTGTTTCTCCGGAAATTCTTCTTCTTCCATTTCGCACATGTTTTTCACCATGCGGAGGGTGTCTTCGAAAGACAATCCGCCTGCACAGTGTATAGCAGAGACTTGTCCCAGACTGGGGCCCACAAAATAAGCGGGCTGCCCAAGCTCCTGCTGCAACATCTCAAATAATGCCGTGCTGATCGTAACGATGCTGGGCCGGGCGATGACACCTTTATTCGTCATGCTCTCGCTCTCAAAAAAGAAGGCCCGGGCGAGATCGTATCCCAGAATTTCACTGGCTTCTTCAAACTTGGCTTGCACGCGGGGAAAACGCTCGTACAGATCATAAAAGCTTCCCTGCTTCAATTTCACCAAAGGCGGAAAGATCAAAGCCGTTTGCATTGCCTGTCACACTCCCTTCCCTACATATACCCTCCATCAACGACTAACGTTTGTCCCGTGATATAACTGGCCTTATCCGAAGCCAGAAAAGACACAGCCTCTGCAATCTCCCTGGCTTGCCCCAGTCTGCCCATCGCGATCCGCTTCCTGAATTGGTTCATTTGGTCTTCGGGAATGCGATCGACCATGCCCGTATCTTCTGTATAGCCGGGTGCTACAGCGTTGACTCTCACGTTGTACGGCGCGTATTCTTTGCCAAGCGATCGGGTTAAACCCACGACCCCCGCTTTACTGGCACTATAGGCGCTCAACCGATCCATCCCAATAAGCCCGGCCACGGAGGCAATGTTGACAATGGACCCTTTTTGCTCCAGCAGCATATGCAGAGAAACCGCGTGGATACAGTTGATGGTCCCGATGATATTGGTCTGGACAATCTCTTCCCATTTATCGAGGGGATTGCTGGGGATCAATGCGCCCCCATAGCTAACCCCCGCATTGTTTACCAAAACATCAATGTTCCCAAATGACTTGATGATTTCCTGTACGGCGTCCTGCACCTGTTGCCGATCCATCACATCCAGCTTTACAAATGAAACAGCCTCGTTACCGGTCTTCTCCTGTATTTCCTGTGCGGCCTGCTCGGCTTCCTTCAATGAGCTCCGATATCCCAGGACGACCCGGTCTCCCGCCTCCGAGAAATGACTCGCGATGGCTTTGCCGAGACTTTTGGAAGCACCCGTCACCAGAACGACATTTTGCTTACCTGCCAATTTTCTCACCTTGTCTCAACAGATTTGGAAAACACTCGTCTTTCCAGTGCTCCTGTAGATAGGCGTACAGTTCCTCCCGGATTTGCTGCTTCTCACTTTTGGGGATCATATCCCCTGGTTCACTGTACTCGTAGTATTCGTGACGCAGGATCGAAGAGATCACTGCATCGTGGTACTCTCCGTCCAAAAAGATGTAATCGCGCAAAATTCCTTCGATGGTTACTTTATTCTTGAGTAAAAAGCGAACAGATCGCAAATTGTAGAGGCCGTTAATAAATTGAATTTTATGCGCATTTTTAGAGTGGAACAGGTAATCCATGAGTAACAGGGAGGCCTCTGCACCATAACCCATGTCCCATAGATTCGGATCTCCAATCACACCGCCCAGCATGTAGCTGCCCTCATATTTCAACGGCTGCCAGGAGACAAATCCGATTTTTTTCCCCTCATGGGTGACGACAGTTGCGTAGCGTGTATTTCCCTGAACGATGTCTTTCCGGATCTCTTCCTCTGTCACAAAATCCTGTGCCCCTCTTGCCAGCGCACTCACCTTGGATGGACATACCCACTGAGAAAAGAGCTTGTAATCTTCATCTTCAAGTGGTTGCAGAGCAACAAAATTACCCCTCATCGCTTCCTCCTTCTAACCTTCCGTTAAGAGATTGTACCTTCATGATAAGCAAGCTTCAGGTACGACGCCCCCGTATTTCCCGCAAAGTATGAGCAGCCCTATCATTTTCCATGATAGAGCTGCTCCAATTCGGTACCGCTGATGCGGGGAACCGTCACCGTATTTGTTTTTTCACCATTTGTCTGAACAAATTGATCTTTGCGATCTTCACCGCCAGTCCAACCCGGCTTTTAACCCCCAGTTTTTGCATGCAAGCGGCAATATGGTATTCTACTGTTCGTTTGCTGAGGTAGAGGGCATCGGCGATTTGTTGATTGGTCCGGTCATTGGCCAATTCTTCCGCTACGCGAAGCTCCATTTCCGTCAACGTCCCCGGCAAATGGAATTCCCAGTCGATATCCCCATCGATCCCCTCTTTTCTCCAGTTTGAAAAGATCGCTTCCATGAACTCACTGGAGTAATAACACCCTCCTCGTTCCACCACATTGATGGCGATCATTAACTCACTTTGGCAATCCTTCAGTAAAATGGCCCGTGCATCTTGAATGTATTTCAGATAATGTTTATTTCTATGATCCATCAGAAGAATCGTTGGCGAATGATTCTGTTTTAAATGAAATGCGATGTTATCTTTCGTAAGATGAAGAATGACGAAATCAAACTTTTTCAGAAAAACGGGATCCGAAAGTAAATAGTCGTTATTTAAAAAATGGCAATCGTATCTGTTTACCGACAACAAGTTGGAGTAAAATGGCTGTTTTCCTTCTCTATCGTCTACGATCAGAATATTCCGGACACCCATTCTATCTCACCTCTATTTCATTGTGACCAGGATCAGGATGGTAGGAGAAGTCCTCGTTTTCATGTCTGGCGGTGGAACAGAACCACCGGGGCCAGAAGGAAACATTTGGAGGAATTCGTCGAACACCTTATTGCCTATCATTCAATTTTTTCACACCTTTCCAATTTTATACTTTCAATATACGAGAGATTTCTGTTAAGATATATATGCAAACATGCAATATTTGGAAAATAAGGTGATTAAAGGGAGGGTTGTATGGTAGGAATCGGAAGGAAAATCCAGTATTTTCGAGAGAAACGAGGGTATTCCAGAAAGTATGTTGCCGAGGACATTTGTGACGAATCGACGTTGTTTCGGATTGAGAAAGGAAAGCAAATTCCACGATTGGACATTTTGCAAAGCATTTGTCTAAAACTAAAAATTCCCGTCGATTATCTGCTTTCCTATGAAAACGAGGAATTTATCCATTTTGTTGTAAAAATTCAAAAGCTATGTCGGGAAAGTCTCTATTTTCAGGATTACACCGCTCTCCAGTACCTCATCGAAGAAGCGAATTCTTTTTTGAAACAGAACAAAAACTTCCGCGATAACAGTTTTTTGCGATTTATTGAATGGCAAAAAGGCATCTTGTATTACCAGATTGATCACCATGCCCGAAAAGCAGAGCATACCTTCCGGAAATTGATCACCAATAACCAAATCGTCAATGAGCTCGATATCAATATTGCCAATTCTCTTGCCTTGCTCTTGCTGGAACGGAATGAAAAAAATGAGGCCTGCCACATCCTGACCGAAAGCATGAAAGTTTGGAGCAAACTTCCCTTTGTTGAAGACCGAACCCTTTTCCCCCGACTGGGCTACAACCTGGCATACCTGCACTATCACCAGAAACATTATGATCGATGCCTGGAGCTAGGATACCAATCACTCCACTACCTCTATTCACACCATCTCCATTATTCAGCTGGCGAAATCTATCACATGCTGGGCATTGTTTACCAGATTCACGGAAACCTCACACATGCCAAAGAGTACCTGGAGCGGGCCGTCTCTATTTTCAAATATGAATTGCGCGATCAATCGTACGCGCGAGCTGTGGGTAGCCTGGCCGAAATCTATTTCAAGCTCGGCGAAATCGAAGAAGGCCGCATCATGCTGCAGAAGACAAAGGAGGCCCGCGAACAAAAAGGAGAGCATACTGAATGTCAGTATGCTAGAGAGGGCTGTCCTTCAACATCTTTTCTACTGCTTGAACCGCTTTGTTAATATCATCACTGCTGATCTGCCGATGTACGACAGCCCTGATTCGACCATAGCCCATTTCCGAAAAGATCACGCCGTATTCCTTTGCTGTCTCCAAAAAAGTGGACCATGAAAATCGCGGGTCCGTGATACGAAAGAGAACGATGTTGGTCTGCACTTCGCTGGCGTCCAAATCGATGCCGTCAATCTCGGCCAGTCCGTGCGCCAGTTGCTTTGCATGCTGGTGATCCTCATCCAGTCTCTTCACCATCGAATGAAGAGCTACCAACCCCGGCGCTGCAATAATTCCTGCCTGTCTCATTCCTCCACCTAACATTTTTCTTATCCGTCGCACTTTTTTCAGATGATCATGCGATCCCGCTACAATCGAACCGACCGGGGCTGATAATCCTTTTGACAAACAGACCTGAATCGAATCGGCATAGCAGGTTATTTCCCGCACATCCATATCGAGCGCTACAGAAGCGTTGAAAATGCGGGCTCCATCCATGTGAACCGGGATTTTTCGCGCACTCGCAAATTCTTTTACTTCCTGCAAATAGGGAATCGGCAAGACTTTTCCCCCGCACCGATTATGGGTATTTTCCAGACACAGCAAGGCAGGCAAAGCAAATTGCGGGTCCTCCTCATCGACGGGAAAGGCCTTTTCGAGATCCTGTACCAACAAACGACCATCCGCTTGCGTGGGGATCGGCTCATAGACAATGCCGCCGCATACGGAAGCCCCACCAGCTTCATAGATATAGATATCAGATTCGTCCCCTACCAGTACCTTGGACCCGCGGGGACAATGGGCCATGATCGAAGACAAGTTCGCCATCGTTCCACTTGGCATCAAGCAGGCTGCTTCCATTCCGAGCATACGGGCAGCCAAGCTCTCCAGCTCATTGACTGTCTGATCCTGGCCATACACGTCATCACCGAGCACGGCCTGTTGTATCGCTTCCATCATTTCCTTGGTCGGCAGGGTTACCGTATCACTCAGAAAGTTCAGCAAAAGTTACACGCTCCTTCATCCCAATATCCACCACATCGATTTGATTCAGCAGATGACGAAGCTCTTTTTCGTCTGCTGCTACCGCGATCATATAGCCCAAGCGGCCATACGCATTGACCACCCTTGGCACAACTTGTCCTAGCTGTGCCCGGCATACGACTTCCTTCACTCCCGGAAGCTGTTTGAGCTGTTCCAGACCCGTGACCTCTCGAATTTCTCCGGCTTCTTTGGGTATCAAGAAGCGAATGCCTGCATACTGAAAAGGCCGACTGGAAAGATCAGGAGACAGCCCAACCGCTGCTTTGAGCTGTTCCTTCAGTACATCCATGCCCGTGGCATACCGAATCAGTTCCGGAATCATCCCGCCGGCCAATCGTCCATTGCATTCGACGAGAAATACCTTTTGATCGACGATTTTGATTTCCAGATGGCACGGGCCAAAACGCCACTTCAGTTTGTCTAGCAGGGCTAGCACTCCCGCTTCTACAATTTCTCTGAGCTCGTTCGTGGACAAGGACGGAAAAATATGGCCGGTCTCGATAAAATAGGGCTCTCCTCCCGTGCTCTTATCCGTAATGCCGATGATCGAATGCTCCCCGTTGTAAGAGAAAACCTCGACACTGTACTCCGGCCCCTCTACATATTCTTCGACCAGCGCTACTTGCGCGGCTGGTTGCTGACGTACATTTTGTTTCACAGCCAATATCTCTTTCACCCGCTGCCGCAGCTCTTCATAAGAGCGGCACACGACCACCTGGTTGGAGCCACTGTCGTCCACCGGTTTTACGATGCACGGGAAGTGGAGCTGCCCCTTCTTCTCCTCTGCCTCTTGCAGAGAATCGACAGGAAAAAACCAGGGCTGATACAGCTCGGGAAGCCCCTGGAGCAAGGTTCGTACCGCCGCCTTGTTCCGGCAGCTTTTCATCGTGGCCGGGGGATTGCCATCCCATCCAAAATGTTCGGCCAGCAGCGCAACGGTATAAATATAGTATTCGCTGGTCGTCGTTACCCCTGCGATCTCCTCCGTGCTGAACCGGCTCTTGATGCTGTCCTGCAGTCCATCTGGTTGATTCGTATCGCAAACGACAACTTCACACGCTTGGTCGCTTAGACCCTGATAACGAGTGGGATCGTTGGTAAACAGAACAGGATCGTAGCCGAGTTCTTTTGTCTTTTGCAAAGCAAGCATGCCGGTGCCCGTCGTATTTGACTCAATAAACAGCAACTTTTTCTTCATGCTCAAATTTCCCCTTCTGAAAGTGAAAATAGGCCCATGCAGAGACATCTTGTAATTTTTCAATATGCTGGGGGGATAGAGAGAGGCCGTCTGGATTCAGATGATGAGCCTGGAAAAAATCATCGCTGTAGATCGACTGCACATACCGGTCTCCCCTGTCGGGGAAAATGCAGGCGATCACCGCGTCTTCTGCTGCCTGCGTGCTCAGCCACCTGGCGACAGCGTACACGCTGCCCGAACTGTTGCCAGCGAAGATTTTCTCCTGACGGGCGAGCTCGCGCGTCCAGGTGAACGCTTCTTCATCATTTAACCAATGGACTTCGTCGATCACCGAAAAATCTACATTCGGGGAGCGCAAACTGTTGCCAAGGCCGCTTTGCAAACGCTTGGGATTATCCGTTTGATAAAAAATAACACTGCCTACGGCATCTACAGCGACGACGCGCAAATGAGGATTTTTCCTCAGCAATGCTTTCGCTGTTCCGCACAGTGAACCCCCACTGCCCACCGACCCGACCAGATAATCGACTCGCCCCAGCTCTCCTACCAGGTCATCGGCCAATGTTTCGTAGGCCAATGGATTTTGTGGATTTTCGTACTGTTTGGGCCAATAGGCATTGGGATATTTGAGCATCAATCCTTGCAAATACGCCAGCCTTGCGCTTTGCCACCCGCCGCTCGCCTGCATTTTCTCCACAATATGCACATGCGCTCCCAGTGCTTTGAGTTTCGCCAGGGTTAGCTCATCGATACGCGGGTCTGTGACGATGTGGACCTCATGCCCCAAGTAGGTTCCGATCATGGTAACCCCCAAAGCCAGCGTTCCAGAGGAGCTCTCAACGATCGGGGCACCGTCCTGCAGTTCGCCCGTCCTCTTCGCTTCCAGAATCATGGCTTTCGCTACTCTGTCTTTCATGCCGTAGGGATTGAGCAGCTCCAGTTTGGCATAGGCCAAAGCTTTGCTGCCCTCCCCCAATCGCAGCCGAATCAACGGTGTTGTCCCGATCAGGTCGATGATGTTCATGCACTGGTTCATTACACTGGCACCTTCTTTCTTTCGGAAGTGGACATCGAACGGAACATTTCAGTCGGGCATCCCAGCTCCCCTAGCAAAGAGAGTCCTTCTTTTACCTTTTCATGGTACGCACTGTCCTGTTCAGATATGAGGATGCCGATAAATGTCCCGCTATGAGCGGTAACGACACCTGTTCCCTGAATGGTGCGGCAAATCTCCCTGACCTTTGTGAACATCCTTTTGGGATGGAGCTTCTGGTTCATCTCAGCACTTCGGGTGGCGACTTCACCGATCGCCCCCACATCTTGCGTGCGGATGGCGGCCGTAATTTTCTCCAGCAGCAGCTGATACTCTTGCTTTTCGTCTGCGTTGAACGGTTTCGGTCTATTGTTGAAATCTACGGTACTGACTTCTCCCCCTTCATCGAGCGCAACGACTGTCAAGGGAGGGCATTCTCCTATCCATTCCCGGAGCCTCACTTCTTTGTGGTAGTAAGAAACGACGCCCGGGTACATGAGGCCATCGGATGGCTCGATTTCGCGAAGAACAGCCTCGATCACCTCAGGAGGGACAGCCATTTGATAGTAGGATTCTATCGCTCTCACTGTGGCCATCATATCTGCGGTGGAACTGGCCAAGCCTTTGCCCTGCTGAAGCTGGCTTTCCAGAAACAATGTTCCTTTCAAAGGCAATTGATAGTGTTGCAGGATCGCCTTGCCGAACTGGAGCGATTTTCGCTTCCAGGAAGGCTGGACGCTGAGATCCTCGTCCTTCGCCGAATAGACGTATTGGCAAGTCGAGTACTTATCCACAGGAAACGTCACCAGGAAGTCCTGGCCGCTTGGCAGCACCCCCTGCAACAGCTCGCCGAATGTACCGTGTGCTTCTCCTTTACCTACTTTTCCTCTCATGCTTTATGCTCCTTGCCTTCAGACGTCATCCATGTATCCAGCTCTTCCAGCTTTTGTTTGATAGCGGCAGAAATCCGATTGGCTGCCTGATCGAAATGAATCGCTTCTTTTGTTTGCAGAGCTATCACCTCTTGAACTGCTTCCGGATGGGTCGACCCGATCGATCTCTTCATGGTTAAGGCAGAATCCACAGCAAACAGAGCTTGCAGTTCCTCCTGGGTCAATGGATGGTCAAATCCGTACTCGCGGCAAATTTTCTGCAGGACCATCGTGCAGACATGCTGCGGAGAGTGTCCGGCTTGTATCGATGCCGTGATAAAACGGCCGGCAATCACCTGGGACTGGCGATAAGGGATGCCGCCCTGTGCCGTCAGTCGATTTGCAAGTGAAAACCCTCCATAATAATCTTTTGAGCAGCATGCTCTCATGTTCTCTTCCTGAAAGGTCATGTTCTCAAAGACCAGCTTGAGCAAATCCAGCAATCCATGCATTTCCTGGAAAAGGGAGAGGAGGTTTTTGCTCGACTCTTTGGAAACCTCCACCAGATTGCTGTAGGCGGTGTTTCGTTGTCCCAGCAGAAAATCCACGTAATACGTGAGGAGATGGCTCGTCTTCCCTCTTGCTCGCTCCAGAATCGGAAAATTGCGTTTTTGCGGCATCGAGGATGAAATGCCTGTCAGTTCATCGGGAAAATCAATAAATCGGTATTCGCTGCTGCCCCAGTTCATCAAGTCTGTCAAAAAACGGCTCAGATTGTTCGCAAAGAACGCCAGGCAGCCTCCGATATCCAGCAACCAGTCTCTTGATGCCACTGCGCTCAATGCATGGCCGGTGTAGGCTGAAAATCCCAATGAGCGAGCGAGATCGTGGTTGTCCATGGGATACTCCTGCCCGGACATGGCACCTGAACCGAGCGGGCAAGACCGGTTCAGGGCATCCAATGTCTCCAGCATTCTTCTTTCAGTCTCGAGAAAATGCTTGCTGATCGCCGTCAGATAAAAAGCAACACTGATAATCTGAGCAGACTGATAATGGGTATAGCCAGGCATGAGGACGTCAATGCCATTTTTCGCTTTGTCCAGAATGACATCGCGCAGGACTTGTATTTTTTCGATCAGCGTCAGCCACTGCTCCCTGGCAAACATGACCTGCGCGCATGCCTGATAATCGTTGCGGCTCCGGTCGATATGCCATTTTACAACAGGCTGCTCCAACTGCTTTTCGATCTCCCTCTCCAGGGTAAAAGCGATATCGGTCATATTTTCTTTTGCCGATTCCAGCAGCCTCTCTTTCTCAATCCCTTGAATCGCTGTCCATAGAGAGACTGCTTCTTCTTTTGTGAGAATCTCCGCTTTTTCGTATGCTTGTACCAATGCCTTTTCAATGGAAAGATAGTGCGAAACATAGTGCTCCCATTCATAGGCAAACTGCGGATAAAGTACAGTAGCTGTGTATACGTCATGCGGTGATTGTTGAATACGCCCCGTCAACTGCGCCCGCATCAGCTCATCCCCATTTCAAAATTTCCGAGATTTTCTGCCCCACTTGTTCGACCTGTGGAGATGACATCAGATTATTGTGGTGTCCGGGCAGGGAATAGGTGTAGACGTTTCCGCTCGTTCGCTCCCTCCACTTCTCCGCGTTCACCAGCTCATGGGAGGTGGCTGGATCGAGCTCCCGGCATACCAGGAGATGCAAATCGGTCTGGATGGGAGTGGTGAAGGAATACTGATCACTGGCCAGATTATTGGCTGCCATGACGTTGATAATGCGATGGACGTCCTCCAGTTCAGCATTTTGCGGCAGTCGCTTGCTGTGGATGGCGGCTTCGAGGATAATCTGGCATTTTTCCATATGGGGTCTTTCCCCAAATTTTTTCACATCAATGGACAAGCTTTTTGCCCAGACTGTTAACGGATCTTCGTGTTGCTTTTTCAGGGCCACCCGGTCAAAGGCATGTGCATCCAGCAGGCCGAGAAAGCGGATGGACTCCCCCTCTGCTTCCAGAATCCGGGCCATTTCAACTGCAATGGTTCCGCCCAAGGACCATCCCGCCATCTGATACGGTCCCCGTGGCTGGATCTTTTGCATCTCTTTGACATACAATGCCGCCATTTCTTTCAGATCGGCAAGCGGAGCCAGATTTTTTTCATAGCCTTGTGACTGCAGCCCGTACATGTCGATATCCCGATCAATGTTGCGGACGAGCGGCACATAGCAAAGCGTTCCCCCTCCCCCCGGATGGATGAGGAATAAAGGCGGTTCATCGCTTCGGCCTTCCTTCAGCTTGACCAGAATCCCGCTTTCTTCGCGCGTTCCTTCCGCTTGCAGGTACTCACTCAAGGCTTCCACCGTTCGATACAGGAAGAGATCAGAGGGAGCTAGCCGGACATTCATCCGCTTTCGCAATAACCCCGCCATCTCAATCACTTTGATGCTGTGGCCGCCGAGATCAAAGAAGTCCTCGTTGATCCCGATTGCCCCTACGTTCAGGACTTCTTGCCAGATGGCTGCCAGTTGCTGTTCAAAAGGGGTTCGAGGCTGTATTTTTTCGTTGCTGGCCAAATCGTTCCCCTCAAACGAAAGCCGGCTTTTGTCCAGCTTTCCATTCAGGGAGACAGGTAATTGATCCATCCATTTGATCACATGAGGGACCATGTAATGAGGCAGCTTTTTGGCGAGGCGTTTTTTCAATTCGCTCGCTGTGAGCGGCATGCCGGTTTTTTTGACCAGAAACGCAAAGATCTTTTTATCCCCATACACTTCTTCCACCAGAACAGCCGCCTCTTTGATTTCGGGCTGCTGCCCGATGATATGCAGAATTTCATCCAGCTCAATGCGAAAACCCCTGACCTTTACTTGCGTATCTTTCCGTGAAACGAACAGATATTCACCCGCTTCCCGCTGCTTGACCAAATCGCCGGTCCGGTAATATCGTTCCGGTCCTCCTGCTATCTCCAGCAGAGGAAAAGCTTTTTCACTCAGTCCCTGATTATTTACGTACCCTTTGCCCACGCCTGGCCCGCCAATATACATCTCCCCGATCACGCCTCTGGGTACGGGCTGAAGATTTTCATCCAGCACCAGGACTTGATAATGAGGAAACGGATTGCCGATCGGTGTAATCACATGGGGGTGGTCAGCATCGCATCTCCAAAAGGTAGCTGCTACACACGCTTCTGTCGGTCCGTACAGGTTAATCAGCGGCGCACCACTTTCCATATTTTTGTAAAACTTTTGAACCAGTTTATGCGGCAATGGCTCTCCGCCGGTAAATAGATAGCGAAAATGCGGATTGGCCGTAAAGGAAGGGTGATCCAATAGCTTTTCCAGCAGACTGTGGAAAAGCTGAGCTCTGGTAATTCCCTCATCCCGCATCATCGCTGCCAGATACTCAATGTCAAACTGCTTGTCATGATCGGTGATGACCAGAGTTCCTCCCGCGATCAGAGAACAGAAAATCTCTGTCATGGCCGGGTCAAAGCTGCAGCTTATATTTTGCAACACCTTTTCTTCCGGCTGAAACGGAAATTCCTGAAGAAAACCGAGAATGTGATTGACCAGCGATCCGTGGCTGATCCGGACACCCTTGGGCCTTCCTGTGGTTCCGGAGGTATAAATGACGTAAGCAATCGCTTCCTGCGGACAAAGAGAAATCGTGATCTCCGGATCGTCCGTCCGCTGCCGGCCAAACACCTCTTGCGGCTCCAGCAGCGTGAGGGTCTCTCTCCACGGATGGAATAACGGATCATCGGTAATGATGGCAGTCGACCGGGAGTCCTCGATCATGAGCTGCACTCGCTCCATCGGCAATGCCGTATCAATCGGCATGTAGACGCAGCCGCTTTTCATCACGCCCAAAATCGCCGCGATTTGTGCAGGCGAACGGCGCAGCCGCACGCCAACGATGTTCCCCGGCTGAATCCCTCTCGCTATCAGTTCATGCGCGATCTGGTTTGATTTCTGATCCAACTGCGCATACGTAAAGGATTGCTCATTTCCTTTGACTGCGATCTGCTCTGCAAGTCGCGGCACCTGATCCGTCATCAACGTGTGAATGAACTGCGGCTGCATCTGGGCAAGCAAGAAATTTCGGGATTCGAGCTGTTCTCTCTCTTCTTTGGTTAAAATGTTCAATTTGCTGACTGGCTTCTGAGGATGGCTCAGGATTTCGCTGATCAACGTGATGTAGTGCTGCTGAAAACGCTCAATGGTCCTGCGATTGAACAGATCGGTGCTGTATTCGATTTCCCCTGATATCGATTCTTTCCCGCAGGCGAGGTACAGCACGAGGTCGAACTTGGACGTGCTTGTGTGAATCTTTTCGTTTTCAATCGTAAAGGGCGCATCTGTCTCTTTTTCCTGGTCGTCATGCAAGGTAAAGAGCGCTTGAAAAAAGGGATGGTAGCTGCTGTCCCGCTCCGGCTTGAGCTCCCGCACCAATTTTTCAAAAGGCACTTCACTGTTTTCATACGTCAGCAGAAAGGATTTGATCGTCGTTTTCAGGATTTTGGAAAAACTGCTGTAAGGTTTGATATAGGTGCGAACCGGCAGCGTATTGACAAAAAAGCCGATCAAATCCTGGGTTAATGGATGCGTGCGATTGGCGATCGGCGTCCCTATCACGATATCCTTTTGACCGGTATACCGGTACAGAAGTACATTGAACGCGGCGAGAAAAAAGGTATAGTGAGTCGCCTGGTGGGCCCGGCAAAACGCGTTGATGGGTTCTACCAACGAACTGGGCAACTCAAACCTGACGTTATCCCCTGCGTATGACTGTTCCTTGGGCCGGGGACGATCCGTGGGAAGCTCCAGCAACGATGGGACTTGCTCCAGATGCTGCCGCCAAAAGGTCAGTGTTTTCTGCAATGCCTCTCCCTCCAGCCGCTCTTTTTGCCAATTGGCATAGTCTGCGTACTGCAAGGGAAGCTCTTCATATCCATCAGCCCTGCCCTGCTCAATCAGGGGATAGAGGTCTACCAGCTCTTTCTTCAAGACCTCCAGTGACCAGGCGTCAAAGATGATATGGTGAATATTGATCAGCAAGTAGTGCACGCTTGGATCGACCCGAATGAGTTGAAATTTGACTAACGGGCCTTCTTCGAGATCGAATGGCTCCCACGCAAATTTCTCCAAAAATTGGGGAAAGGGCTGCTCCTGTTCCACTTCCTCCATCGTTTTGTATTCGAGCACGAGCGAAGGGAGCTGAAGGGAAACCTTTTGCTTCAGTTCCCCTTCGATTTCTACAAAAGTCGTGCGCAAAATTTCATGTCGTTCCCTGATTTTATCCAGCGTTCGGGTCAAGATTTCCGGGTCTATTTCCCCTGTGATTTTCAGCAACAGCGGAATATGGTAGGTCGCACTATTTGGAACCATTTGCTCAAAAAACCAGATGCGGTTCTGACCATAGGAAGAGGGGAGCAAATAAACTTCATTCCCTACAGAAAATGAGCACATGTAATCCCTCCCTTTTTGACGTAGACAAGCTACAGCTTTTGTCTAACTCTTGTTACTTTTTGGATTGGAAGATCGGTTTTCTTCTTCTTCGTTTGCAAACGCGCTGCCAATTCTCTGATGGTCGGGTACTCAAAGACTTCCAGGAGACTCGTTTCATATCCAAGCAGTTCACGGATGCGGGAAATCATTTTGACAATCAGCAGGGAATGACCGCCGCATTCAAAGAAATTGCTGTTTGGCCCGATAGACGACACGGGCAGCAACGCAAGCCAAATTTTCTCCAGCTCCAGCTCCACGGAATTTTGGAACTGATCATGCTCCCTGCTTTCGACCACAGCCTGATAGCTCGCCAATTTTTTTCGGTCTACTTTGCCGTTTGCGGTGACAGGAACCTGATCGATCTGGATGAACCGGTTGGGAATCATCGCCAGAGGCAAATCCTGGCGCAGCGCCTTCCGCAGCTGATCGGGCTGCAGCAGTTGTCCCTCTTCCATCACGATATACGCCTGCAGCAGAATCTGATCGGCTTCCTGCTTTTCGATAATCACGCATTGCTTCGTATGTGCTTGCCGCAAAATTGCAGCCGCAATTTCATTTTTATGGATGCGAATCCCTCTGATTTTGAGTTGATCATCGACGCGACCGTGAATCTCCAGGTTTCCATCCGGACGATAGCAGCCGATATCCCCCGTTCTGTACAGAAGATCATCTGCGTCCTCCCGGAAGAAACTCTGGATAAAAGTGTCTACGCCCTGATCCAGGTATCCGCGAGTCCGATAAGGCGTCCTGACGACAATCTCTCCTTGTTCGCCTACTCCGCATAATTGATTCTGTTGATTGACGACGAGCAATTGCGTATCAGGAATCGGCTTTCCAATCGGCATGATTTCTTCAAAGAATTGGTCTGGGACGATATGGAAACATTTGGCCAGCGTCGTCTCCGTTTGCCCATAAAAATTATTGATCTGGGCATCAGTGACCTCGCGCCAGGACCGAACAAGAGCGCCAGGCAGCGGTTCTCCGGCAAAAAAGATATGCCGAAGGGTATCCGAGAACTCATCTTGGGGAGATTGCTTCAGCCAATGGTCGGCCAGAGACGGAACCGCGTGCAGCAAAGTAATCTCTTTTTCCGCCAGCCATCTGACTACCTCTGTTTCCTGATGAGCAGGAAGGACGAGTGTGGCACCACTGGTCAGCGGCAAAAAGACATCACGCAAATATACATCAAACGTGATATGCGTTAACTGAGCGCTGCGATCAGCTGGCGTTACGCTAAACTGCATCCGTTGCCAATCCAGAAAATGCGCCAAACCAGTGTGGGTGCCCAGAATGCCTTTGGGCTCCCCGGTTGTGCCCGATGTAAAGAAAATATAAGCATGCGGACAAACCTCTTCCGGAAGAAGGTCTTCCCGTTCCACCGCCTGATCGCCAATCAGCTCGCCTATCTGATAGCAAGGAAGCTCTGCATTCGCGGGGACGTGGCTGTGCATGGAATCAAGGGTCTCCATCACTACCATCAGACGCGGTTTGGCGATGTGCAGGATCGACTCCATTTTTTTCGCGGGCATTCGCGCATCGATGTTCATAAATACGGCATCTGCCAGATGTACCCCAATCATGGCGGCAATCATCTCGTAGCTTCTGTCTCCATACAGGGCGACGACGTCACCGGAGCCGACATTTCTTTTGCGCAAGCCCTTGGCGACTCGCAGAGCATCCCGGTAGAGTTCCTGATAGGAATAGCTCCTCTCCGTCCCCTCCACTGCGATGTGATCGGGGATTGCTTCGCTCCAGCGTCTGATGCAGTGAGTGATGCGCGGGTAATCCTGACAGCGCAGGCTTGCGGTTGGATCGGGCAGGATGCTCCCCGCTTCCGGCGTCACCAGGGAATACGACTCGATCACTTGATCGGTTGAACGGATGACCTGTCCCAACAAATGGACGTATTGGTTCAGGAATTCTTCCATGCGCCCCTGTTCAAACAGATGGTTTTGATAGGCGAGCGATAACTGGAAGCTGTCAGCGGTCTCCTCGATATAGAGGGTCATGAAAAACTTTGATTCAATTTCATCCAGTTCGATTTTTTCGACGTTGAGGTTATGGACGTGAGATTGCTTGATTTCTTCAAAGTTGCGGTAGTTGATCAGCACGTCGAACAAAGGGTTGCGATTCAGATTTCGCTTCGGATTGACAACCTCTACTATTTTTTCAAAGGAAATGTCTTGATGAGCAAAAGCCTCCAGAACCGTTTGCTTAGTCTGCTGCAAAAGCTCTTGGTACGACACCTGTTCGTCCAGGATCAGACGCAAGGGCAAGGTATTCAGGTATAACCCTACGGCTTTTTCCAATTCGGCAGCATTCCGATTGACGATCGGTGTACCAATGATCAAATCGCGTTGACGGGACAGTCTCGACAGCAGCAGCCCGAAAACAGACAGCATCGTCATAAACGGTGTGACCCGCTTCGCTTGGCTGAACGCTTTGATATCCGCTGCGGCCTGTTGCGACAAGGATCTTTTCAGGGTGTTGTTCCCTTCCCTCGCTTCTTTTTGCCGGTTTCGGTCATGAGGAAGCTGGAGCAGGGGAAGCTCCCCTTCAAACTTTTTCTGCCAATAGAAAAGCTGCTCCTGATAGTCGGATTGCTGAGTGAACTGGTTTTGCGCGGTCACGTAGTCCAAATACTGGACAGGCGGCGTCGCCAAAAATGATGTCTCCCCTGCGTATAGCTGCAGCAGCTCATCCATGATCACCTGCAAAGACCAGCCGTCGCTGATGATGTGATGGAAGACCAGGATCAACACATCCGCTGCCTTCCCTTTTACCAATCTCCCTCTGACCAAGGGGGCCACTGACAAATCGAATGGTATGGACATCTCGCGCTGGACGATCCGTTGCAAATCCTGCTGGTCCCACTCCTCCACCTGCAGAGTGAGAGATGCCTCTGGCAGTACGCTTTGTTGCGGCTCTCCATTTGCATGATGGAAAGCGGTGCGCAATGATTCATGTCTGGCGATCAGTTGATTCAGACAATCTGTTACTCTCTTTGCGTCAACCGATCCCTGGAATTTCAAAACCAGCGGCATGTTGTATTTCGTATCCTGGTGAAGCTGGTCCAAAAACCACAGCCGCTTTTGCGCATCGGAGAGGGGAGACGGCAGATTTCGATCTGCCTGTGCGAAAACCAGTTTGTCCGCATCACGGCTTAGGCGTCTGTCGAGAACCTCTGCCAATGTCTCAACCGTTGGATGCTCAAACAAATCTTTCACATACAGCTTTGCGCCAAATCTTTGATTGATTGCGGAAATGATTTGCACCGCCAACAAGGAGTGGCCGCCCAATTCAAAGAAGTGATCCTGCGTTCCGATCTTTTGAACGCCCAATTTCTCCAGCCAGATGGAGACAATCGCTTGCTCCTTTTCATTCTTCGGAGCGACATAAGCGCCGGTTACCGCCAGATGCTCCTCTGTTGGCTTCGGCAGCTGATGTCGGTCAATTTTTCCGTTAGCGTTCAGCGGGAAGGTCTCCAATGGCACGTAATACCCGGGAACCATGTAATCCGGCAGCCCCTTTTTCAAAGCATGTTTGAGTCGGCCAGGCTCCATCGGGCCATCTGTGCTCGTATAGTACGCTGCCAAGTATTGAATGCCGGATTCCGTGTTATGCACCGTGACGACGGCATCCGATATCCCGTCGATGGACCGGAGCGTGGTTTCAATCTCACCCAGTTCTACACGCATTCCCCTGAGCTTGATTTGATTGTCCTGCCGCCCGAGAAACATGATGCTTCCGTCTTGATTCAGGTATCCTCGGTCACCGGTCAGGTACATGTTTTCCCCGGGATAAAAGGGATCGGGCAAAAATGACTGACTGGTTCGCTCCGGATTATTGATATACCCTCTGGCAAGGCCGATACCGGCAATATACAGATCGCCCGGCACTCCCGGCGGCAGCGGCTTTAAAAACGAATCCAGCACATAGATGCGGTTATTATCGATCGGACGGCCGACGGAGACGATCTCTGAGCTGTTCTCCTGGTGCGGCTCGCAATCAAAACAGGTAGAGTCAATCGAAACCTCCGTGGCCCCCCAGGTGTTATACAGCCTGCCGGGCAGCTTTTCATAAAAGGAGCGGACCACGTCGGCATGCAAGGCTTCTCCGCTTGACACGACAATGCGCAGATTGGTCAACTGCTGTTTCTGTTGAGGCGTGATTTGCTCCAGGACCATCTTCAGCATGCTGGGAACAAATTGAAGCAAGGACACATTGTGCCGGATGGCATATTCAATAATGCTGACAGGGTCCCGATGAGCTCCCTTGGGCAGAAATGCGATCTTGGCTCCCACCAGCAGCGGCCAAAAAATTTCCACTGCCGCATCATCAAACGTCAAAATGGTTTTCTGCAACACCACTTCATGCTCCGCCAAACGATGCTTCTTCTGCATCCAGTTTAGGCGGTTTACCCAGCCTTTATGGGTGTTGCTGACTCCTTTGGGCTTTCCTGTCGAGCCTGACGTGTAATAGATGGAGACGAGATGGTCCGGAGTGACCGGAACATCTGGTTTCGTTGCGGGATAACCGTCCAGGAGATTCCCGTGGATCAGATATGAGAGCAGCTCGATCCCATGTCCGGCCTTCATATTCGTCCCCGGCTGCGTTATGCAGATCGACGCTTGTGCATCCTGGAGCATGGCATTAGCCCGTTCCCAAGGCGTCTCCGTATCAATCGGCAGGTAAGCCCCGCCTGCTTTCAGGATTCCCATGATGGATACGAGAAGCTCCAGCGAGCGTTCCATGCATACCCCAACCGGCGTATCAGGCTTTACTCCCTTTTCCCGCAGCAGGTGCGCGAGCTGGTTCGCCTTTTCATCCAGTTCCCTGTAGGTCAGGCACTCTCCTTCATACTCTGCAGCGATGTGGTTTGGAGTGCGCTGCACCTGGGCTTCGACCCATTCATGCAGCCCGACATCGGGGAAATCGCACTCGGTTTCGTTAAAACGATGGAGCACAAGCGCTTTTTCTTCCTCAGTCAGCAGTGAAAGCTGTTCCACTGGCTGTGACGGATGCTCCAATACCTCACGACAAAGCTGCAGGAAATGCGAGGTAAATCGCTTCATTGTTTCTTCCGGGTACAAATCCGTCCGGTATTCCCATTTTCCGATATAGGTATCCCCGCTCCGCTCCATGAACAAGGTCAGATCGAATTTGGCGGTTTGGTTATGAAGCAGAATCGGCTCACCGACAGTCAAATGCTTGGCTTCCACCGGTTCGAACGCAAAGTCCTGAAAGCTGAACATATGGGAAAACAAAGGAGACTGATTGACGGAGCGATGCGGCTGTATTTCTTCAACTACCTTGTCAAAGGGCACATCGCCGTGTGAAAAAGCTTGGACCGCGGTATCGCTCACCTGCTGAAGCAGCTCTACAAAGCTGCTTCCTTCCCGGATTTGATTGCGGATCACCAGCGTATTGACGAAAAACCCTATCAGCTTTTCTAATTCAGCGTGATTTCTGCCGACGGCCGTGGTTCCAATCGCGATATCCTTTTCATGCGACAATCGATATATCATCAGTGTAAACACTGAGAGCATTGCCGCGTACAGGGTACTGTGATGCTGTTTGCAAAAGTTTTGCAATTGCTCGATCACCTGGGGCGGTATGCGGAAAGTGCTGACGTCCCCTTCATGCCCCTGCTCGTAGGAAGGATTCTGACTGGCAACCAGCTTGAGGGCAGGTGATTCGACGTTTAATTGTGTTTTCCAATACGCCAGCTGTTCCTGGTATTCAGGGGAGTCGACGAAAGCTTGCTCCCAATTGATATAGTCCCTGTACTGGACAGCCGCTTCAGGCCTTTCCTCATCTGTACGGTCTGAACAGTCCATGCCGCCTTCCAACTCGTTGTACAACTTGAACAGGTCTGACTGGAAAACATACGAGGACCAGCCATCCGAAATGATGTGATGCAAATGAAAATAAAAAAGATACTGATCCTCGGAAAGCTGAAACAGCTTAAACCGGTAGAGAGGATCGGCAGACAAGTCGAACGGGATCCTCGCATCTTCCTCCATCTGTTGAAGCGCTGCCTGCCTCGCCGATTCATAGGGCTGATCCAACAGCGAGATCCACTCCAAATTGCTTGTACGCGAATCATCTATCACCTGGTAGGGATGACCATTTTCTGTGATAAAATTGGCTCGCAAGCTTTCATGACGGGCCAGCAGCTCTTCCAGACTGGCACGTAGAACATCGTGCTTGAGCGGGCCATTGATCTCGAAATAATTGGGCAGGTTGTACATCGAACGGGTGTCTTGCCATTCATGGATAAACCAAAGCCGTTTTTGTGCAAACGATAAATCTGTTTTCTTTTCCCTGTGTTTGGTCGGCTTCACTTTCAACGGTGACAGCTCTCCCGATGGAACTGACAGTGAATCAATCCAGTTGGCCAATTGATGAATGGTCGGATGCGAAAAGACATCCCTCAGGGAAATCGGAATCTGCAGCTGCTGCTTGATACGGGATACCAGGCGAGCCGCAAACAGAGAGTTCCCCCCTGCCGAAAGAAACGGCGTGTGAATGGAGACTTCCCCTAAAAACAGCAGTTCCTTCCAAAGGGAAGCTACCTTTTTTTCGGTTAGGGTTGTAGGCAGAGCATCTTTGGGCACCATCCTGTTTTTCCAGGGGGAAGGCAAGCTTTTCCGATCCACCTTCCCATTGGACGACAAAGGAAAAGCGTCTAGCCGGACAAAAAAGGAAGGGATCATGTAATCCGGCAATACTTCTTCGAGCTGTTGCCGCACATAGTTCTCGTCCCATTTCTCGCTGTCCTGCACACTCATATATGCCGCAAGATAAGTGTGGTTTTCTTCTGTAATCGCCGAAACGACACACTGCTTGATGCCGGGCAAGCGCTCCAATTCTGCTTCAATCTCACCCAGTTCGATACGGAAGCCCCGGATTTTTACCTGAAAATCGATCCTTCCCAGATACTCGATGGCCCAGTCTTCGCGATATCTGCACAGATCACCTGTTTTATAAAGACGTCCTCCTTCCTCGAAGGGGTTGGGAATAAATTTCTCTTCGGTCAGCTCCGGCTTGTTATAGTAGCCTCTGGCAAGCCCGATGCCGCCAATATGGAGCTCTCCTGCCACTCCAGGCTCAGTGATCGGGTTTCCCGCCTCGTCCAGAATATACAAGGAAATATTGCTGATCGGAAATCCGATGGGAATGACGGTTTCCTGTTCATCCCCGGTACATCTCCAGTACGTGACATCAATCGCTGCTTCCGTGGGTCCGTACAGGTTGTGCAGTTCCACCGTGTCGAATTTGGAGAAGAAGGCGCGTTCCATCGCTTTCGGCAAGGCTTCCCCGCCGCATATAACACGCTTGAGAGACGGAAGCGGTATATCCCTTTCATAGGCGTCCAGAAAGATTTGCAGCATGGAGGGCACAAAATGTATGGTGGTAATGCTCTGCTCCTGAATGGTTTGAATCAAATACGCGGGATCTCTATGTTCTCCCGGTCTCGCAACAACAAGGGTGGCGCCGGCAAGCAGCGGCCAAAAAAATTCCCAGACCGACACATCAAAACTGAACGTTGTCTTTTGCAGAACCCGATCTTTCTCATCAAGCTGAAGTACCTTTTGCTTCCACTGCAGCCGATTGTTTAGAGCCCGGTGTGTATTCATTACCCCTTTGGGATTCCCGGTCGAACCGGAGGTATAGATGATGTAGATAAGATTGTCCACCGTCAGCGGAATGGTCAGATTGGTTTTCTGTTGGCCGGACCATTCTTCCCGATGATCGACGACGATCAGCTTTGTATCTCCCAGACACTGCCCGGCAAAGAGCGCTTCTCTGCTTTTGGAGGTTACGATCACGGGAGCTTTTGCATCTGTCAGCATGTATTCCAAACGCTTTTGCGGATATTCCGGGTCCATCGGGACATAGGCGCCTCCCGCCTTTAACACGCCCAACAAGACGATGACCATTTCCAGCGAGCGATCCATGCACACCGCCACCGGATCTTCGATACTAAGCCCGCATTTCACCAGATAATGGGCAAACTGATTGGCCTTCTCATTCAATTCCCGGTAAGTAAGTGCCGTCTCTTCATAAATGACAGCTGTCTGATCTGGCCGTATCTCCACCTGCTGTTCGATCAGATGATGGATGCACGCCTCCATGTTTGGAAACTGCTCCGTATACATCCTATTTCCTCTCATTTTCGTTACGCTCATGGCGCTCCCCTCCACATTCATCCTTGCCATTCTTTTACGACGATACAGGCATTGTATCCGCCGAAGCCAAACGAATTATTCAAGACGGCCCGCAGGGTATGCGTCTGTGCTTCATTTGGCACATAGTTGAGATCAAATCCGTCATCAGGTTGATGGTGATTGATCGTGGGCGGCACGATCTGATGCTGAAGAGCCAGGATGCAAGCAATCAATTCAACGGAACCGGACCCGGCAAGCAGATGGCCGGTCATGGATTTGATGGAACTAACCGGAATCGATTTGGCATCCTGGCCAAACAGGCTTTTGATCGCAAGCGTTTCAATCTGATCATTCAAACGCGTGCTTGAACCGTGTGCATTGATATAATCGATATCAGCCGGTGTAAGCTCCGCGTCCAGAATCGCCTTTTTCATGGCCATAATGGCACCTTTTGCTTCCGGGTCCGGTGCTGTGACATGATACGCATCTGTAGTGGAACCGTATCCCGCAACTTCTGCAAGAATAGTGGCCCCTCTCTCCTTCGCTGATTCCTCGGATTCCAGCACAAGAATGCCCGATCCGGCCCCGACGACAAAGCCATCGCGATCCTTATCAAACGGTCGGCTCGCCTCCTGCGGGCTTTCATTGCGTGTGGATAATGCTTTGATTTTGCAAAAGGAGGCCAGATCAATAGGCGTGAACTGCCCTTCTGTGCCGCCGACAATCATGATATCTGCTTCTCCGTATTGAATAGCTCTGCAGCCTTCGCCTATGCAATTATTTCCGGTTGCACAAGCCGTAGACCAGGTACCGCTCTTTCCTTTTGCCCCAACCAGGATGGAGATTTCACTGGTGGGGGCATCGACAAGCGAGGCAAATGCCAAATACGAACTCACCTTCCGATACCCGTGTAGCCGCAACTGTTGATGATTTTCCAGGATCAGTCTGGTTCCGCCCATGCCTGTGCCCACGATCACTCCCACGCGATAAGGGTCCAGCTTGCCCATATCCAGCTTCGCTTGTGAGATGGCTTGTCTGGCAGCGACAACGGCGTACTGCGTAAAGGTTTCCATTCGGCTTTTCTCTTTGACAGTAAACCACTCATCGAGATCAAGGCCTTTTACCTCTGCGCCAATCATGGTTGAAAACCCATCCGCATCAAAAGCACGGATGTAATCCACTCCGCTCACACCGCGAACTACATTCTCCCAGAACGTTTCGATACTTACCCCAATTGGCGTAACGACACCCATCCCTGTAACGACTACACGTTTTTTCATGATGAGTCCCCTTTATCCAACAATTTACAACCATCATACAAAAGGGAGTTTTTCTCCTACATCCGTAATTCCCGCAACATTTCATTTTGGCAAATGACGCTCGAACCCGTGCATTCAAGAAAAATAGCCTCCACACAGAAAAAAATGGGAAGTGTCTTTTTACCTATTTTTGGATTTTTATCTTTATGGGAACCTTTTGTTGTGTATACTGAGTATATAGTTGTTATATACTCAGTATATAATTCGCGGGAGGTAACCAATGATCACCGTAAAAAACCTAACGAAATGCTATCCGGTCGGAGATACATCCTTTCAGGTTTTAAAGGGCATTGACCTGGAAATAGCTCAGGGAGAATTCGTGGCTGTCATGGGACCCTCGGGTTCAGGGAAGAGCACCTTTTTAAATCTGTTGGGCGGCCTGGATACCCCGGATTCCGGAGAGGTTTTGATTGAGGGAAATCCTATTCATGATCTGCAGGAGAGGCAGCGCACGTTATTTCGCCGGAAACATGTCGGCTTCGTCTTTCAAAATTATCAATTGCTGCCCACCATGACTGTCGAAGAAAACATCGCCTTTCCCATGGAAGCGGAAGGCTTGCCCAAAGCCGTCATCGCCGAAACGGTGGCGTCGCTGGTGAAAGCGGTCCATCTTCAAGGAAAGGAAGGCAATTTTCCTTCGCAGTTAAGCGGCGGACAGCAGCAGCGGGTTTCGATCGCCAGAGCGCTTTCCATGAAACCGCGCTTAATCCTGGCCGATGAGCCTACTGGCAACCTCGATCGGCGAACGGGAACAGAGATCTTGGATTTGCTCCTCTCCTTGCAGAAAAACGAGCAGTTAACCATCATTATGGTCACGCACGATGTCTTCTCCGCCAGCTATGCCGATCGGATTATTCTTCTGAAGGATGGCGTGATCGAGACGGATATCAAGCAAAAGGAAGGAGATCATCATGATGTTTTGGCGAGTATCCTGGCGCAACTTAACGCGTAAAAAATTGCGATCGTTCTTTACCATCCTCTCCATCCTCATCGGCGTCTCCAGCATTTTTGCCGTGGTCAGTACGGTGGAGACCGCCAAAGACGTCACAACGAAGCGCTTGGAGCTGTATACAGGCAACGCAGATTACTCCATTCTGGCAAACAGCTATACGTTCCCGGATCGCCTACTGGCTGACATCCAGCAAGACGGCCACGTACAAGCAGCCATCGGGGTAATGCATAAACAGGCGAAATTTGATTTGGGCGGCTCGCAAAATCCCTCCCAAACAAGCCTTCGCATCACGGGTCTGTCCTCCATCCAAAACGAACTGCTTACACTGGAGGTCATCTCCGGCAAGCCAACCAACGACGGGATAGTGATCCCGCGTAGCACCGCCCAATTATGGGGCAAGTCGGCCGGAGATCTGATTCATTTGCAGCTTCCTACTGGTGATCGGCAAGTCCCGATTGCAGCAATCGTGAAAGATACCCCGCTTCTGGAGGGACCGGTCAACTGGGAGGAAGCCAGCAGCAAAAGCTGGCGGGCGCTCTCTTCTCTGCAGGCCGTCCAGCATTGGTATGGTCTGGAGGGCCAGGTCCAGGAGATTCGGCTCCAATTCCGCGAGCAGGCTGACGAGCAGGCCTCCGTGGCCTCGCTCCGAAATACAACAGCGGGCTACCCGGTCTACCTCGAAAAAATTGTTCTGGATGAAAAACAAACCAATCAATTGGAAGAGTTGTATCTCATGCTGTATGCCATCGGCGGTTTGGCCATGATCATCAGCGCCTTTATTTTGTACAACACCCTGTATGTCAGTGTTGTGGAACGAAAAAATGAGATTGCCGTGATGAAAACCGTTGGGTTTATCCCGGCCCAAATTAAAAAGCTGTTTCTCTGTGAGGTTCTGATTCTGTCCTTGTTTGGGCTGCTTTTCGGCATTCCGCTCGGGTTCGGGCTTGCCACTGTCATGCAGGAGGGATTATTTAATTCCTTCCAGACCAACATCAGCTATTCACCATCATATGTGCTTACGCTGCCCATCACGATTCTCCTGGGCCTGTGCATCCCGCTTGTCGCCTCACTTCTGCCGGTTTCGTATGCCAGCAAGGTGGACGTGATTGCGACACTAAAGCAAGTCCCCACCCAAAAGAAGGCCCACACCAAAACTCGTGTGATCGTTGGTCTGGTGCTGCTGCTGGGGATGTTCGTGAACAGTATTGTCTCGCTTCTGTTTTTACTCGCAGGCATCACGCTGTTGTTCCCGTTTCTCATGGGGCAGCTCATCCGTCTTTTGAAAGCAGCGGGCTTTCTTGGCTACGAGGGGAAGGTGGCCAGCAACAATATCCTGCGCACCATCAGCCGCTCTGCCAATATGTCGGTAATTTTGGCATTTGCCATTTGTTTGGGTCTGTTCGTCTCTTCGATATTCACCTCTGTTGAAGCCAATATCGAATCAGAGGTGAATCGATCCTTTGGAGGAAACCTGCAGTTTTCCACGGAAACCCCGCTCACCTCGGAAAAGCTGGGGGTGATTAAGCAGTTTGACGGAGTTCAAGGGGTGATGGCTTACAAAGAAAAAGAGGTGCTGTGGAGTTCCGATAAGAAAACGAACCGCTTCACCATCATCGGCACGGATGCGGATTGGTACCAGAGCCATCCACTGTTTTACGATACCCAGAAGAACCATATCGACCTGCTCCGGCTTCTGAAAGAGCAATCGGATGGCGTGTTGCTGGGTGACTATGCTTTTCGGGAATGGGGCGGAAAAGTCGGTGACCCGATCACGATTATCCAAAATGATCAAGAAAAAGTTCTGACGGTGCTGGGCAAGGTCGGCACCTCTCAATACGGCGGGTATACCGCTTTTATGGAGGCAAACCATTTTGACAAGCTGTTTCCTGATTCCGAGCCTTACCGGGGCTTGATTACGGTGGGAGAGCTCTCAGTAGAGAAGCGGGTAAAAGACTCTTTGCTCCAAACCTTTCCCTTTGACTTGGAGCGCGTGCAGACTTCGCAGGAGGAGCTGGATAAGCAAAAACGTGCGCTTCCCGGCATACAAGCACTTTTTAACGGCTTGCTGCTGATCTCGATCATCGTGGCCGGAATCGGTATTCTGAATACATTGGTGATGAATGTCATGGATCGCGTGCGAGAGATCGGTGTGATGAGAGCAGTCGCGTTTACGGCTGGACAGGTCACCAAATCTATCGTGGGCGAGTCGGTCATGATGGGGATTTGCGGAACCCTGATGGGGATCATCACGGGAATCCTGATGACCTATGTAAATACCTTAACCATGGAGACGGCCGCCAGCTTCGTCATTCCCATCGATACGCTGATCCTGTCTGCCATCTGCGGCATTCTGATCAGTCTGCTGGCCGCCGTCATTCCTGCTCAAAAAGCCGTGAGATACAGACTGGACCAAGCGCTAAAACAAGATTAAACTAGAAGGAATGGATTTTTATGTCTGTGAAGCATGCGATACTCACGTTACTGTCGGAATCTCCCCGCCACCGCTACGATCTCAAGGTTTCCTTTGAAAGTATGGTATACCATCAATGGGAGCTGAATGCCGGTCAAATTTACACAACGATTGACCGGCTTGTACGTGACGGGCTTGTCGAAGAAACGATGGGTGACTCCTCTGAGCTCAAAATCTATCGGATATCGGAAAAAGGAAACGAAGAATTGTTTGCCTGGCTTCTTCAGCCTGTGGAGAAAACACTGCTGAAAGACGAGTTTTACTTCAAGCTGCTCTGTGCCAAAAAGATCAGCCACGCCTCCCTGCAACACATGATCAAAAGTCAGCAGGAGCACATCATCCAAACCATCTTTCAATTGCAAAAGCTGCGGAGAAGCATCGACCCGACCCGTGAAAATGAAGGTATCCTGTACCTGATTGAAGGAAAAATCTTGCACCTGGAAGCCGATATGAAGTGGCTTTCCATGTTCCCACACACTACGTAAAAAAGGAGACAGACGTATGGATTTTATACTCACGCATAAATGGGCGTTCCTGATTGCCGCGGAGGTCATCTTTTGGGTCTCCGTCATCACCTTCTTGATCGCCCGCTACTGGTTTGGCAAAAAAGCGCTCAGTGCCGTATTTTTGCTGCTTTTTATCCTGAATGATCTGTGGATTGCCACTTTGGGATTTTTTGACTATTTGCAAACGGGGCAATTTTCCAGTTATCAAATCATTGTTGTTGTGCTCTTCCTCTACGCCATCACGTACGGAAAAAGTGACTTTAAAAAGCTGGATTACTATGTCCAAATCAAAGTGGCAAAGTGGAAAGGACTGCCTGCCCCAGATATAGAAGCGCCCAAAAAACTGGTAGGAAGAGAACATGCTAAACGGGAACGGAGTAATCTCTATGTCCATCTCTCCGTCTATGTCGCCGCTCACCTGGTCTTCTTTTTTCTGGTTGGGTTATCCCCACGCGTCTATGAAATGGCAACCTGGAGTCAGTTTTTCACCGAGTTTTTCTCCGCTCAGGAAGCCCTGCTGCCCTTTCAGAATGAGACATTGAATAACCTCAGCCGCGTCTGGACCTTGATCCTCGGGATTGACACCGTCATTTCTCTTTCGTATACGGTATTTCCGAAAGGCGGGAGCTCCTCTTCGAGTGCCTAGACATACAGCCACCATGAAAACACTCTCCTTTTCGTGGTGGCTATTTTTCTACTGATTTGAATTTATAAAAATCTTGTCTGCATAAGTGCAACTAAGGCTTCTCCTAAAGCTTGGCGAAGCCAAGTTTTCTCATGAAAATTACCATTTTTTAAATTAATGGTTGTTTTTATCTGTTTCTAAATGTAATATATATACAAATTTACCTATAATTATAAATTTGCAAAGGAGTGTACTTGATTCATGCCCAAGAAAGTGAAGCTGTTTCCGTTAACGGTAAGTGCCTTGCTGGCAGGAGTGCTCAGCACCCACACCTTGGTGTTCCCCTCCCCTTCCTTCGCAGAAGGCCTTCATCCAGACCCCCAAATCGTACAAGCCCTGGAGCAAGCAGAAGACAGTCAGACGAGTGAAGCGGTTAAGCCCGATGTTGATCGCGGTGGCGGGGATGCCGCTTATGATGAGGAAAAGGATACTGGCGAGGATATCGGTACCGGTGAAGATACCGATACTGGTGAAAACCGCGATTCTGAAGAAGACGCTCCCCCATCTGAGCTGGACCCTGCCCCTGAGAATGACAGTCTTTACGAAGAGAATTCCGCAAGAGCGTTATCCGCCAAGTATGATCACACCAAATTTCTCACCCTGTTTGATAAAAAGAAAATCATCAAGAACTTTCGCTCCATGGATAAAATTTTCCCCAGCTACAAGATCCTCAATGATAAACGAAATGTCTTTCGGTTCGATCAAAAACCCCGCAGACTGCCTAACTTCACCTACCAATACAACAAGCAGACACATAGATTTGAAGATCTGTTGAAACGAACGGGAACGACAGGGCTGCTCGTCATCAAAGACGATAAAATGGTGACAGAACGCTATTACCATGGAAATGATGCAAAAGCGCTAAATACGTCATGGTCCATGTCAAAGTCGATCACCTCTGCTCTGGTCGGCATCGCTATCGATGAAGGGTATATCGAAAGCGTCGACGATCCGATCACCGATTATCTTCCCGAGCTGAAGGATTCCGGCTATGACGGCGTATCGATCAAGGATATCCTGAACATGGCTTCCGGCGTCAAATATCCGGTCTATGAAGAGCCTTTTCTCACCGAATGGTACCAGACGTTATTTGTAAAGAAGAAATCCTTCAATGAAATGATGACCACGCTGACCACCGCTGCACCGCCAGGCACCTTTACCTATAAAGGGTCGGATACACAGGTTCTCGGCATGCTCCTGAAGAAAACGACAGGCAAACAACCTTCCAAGTATCTGGAGGAAAAAATCTGGAAGCCGCTCGGCATGGAAAGCCCCGCGAACTGGAACACCGACCTGCACGGTGATGACATGACCTTTGCTTACCTGAATGCAACCCTGCGGGATTACGCGAAAATCGGCCGTCTCTACCTGAATAACGGCAATTGGAACGGAAAGCAGATCATTTCCGAAGATTGGGTGAAAGAAACGTACATTGGCAGTGAAGGCTTTCCGTTTTACAAATACCAGTGGTGGATTCCACCTAGCAATAACCCCAACAGCAAAGAAATTCTCGCCAGCGGCATTTATGGACAGTCGATCTACGTAAACCAGGATGAAAATGTGATTATCGTCAAAACGAGCGTAAACTCCACGGATGAGGACCTGGGCGAAGAGATTACCGTCTTCCGGGAGATCGTTGAAATTTTAAAATAGAGAAAGAGATTCCGAGCTTTCCCCGTCCCATCCCCTCCTCCATACTCCCCACTCATCGGTGGGGATTTTTGTTTTTTTGTCTTTGCCTTGACGCTTGTTTTTGCGATCTGGCATTTGTTCCATGGCGTGTACCACTATGACCTGTATGCCATTTTCACCGCGTGTGTTGCTGCGAGAAGGATATACTGCTCAATAAAGACGGGGGCTACACACGCGGGATCACTGCGGACGATAAGTTTCTATGTGACTTGGTTCGACCACCGTCGTGATGCTCCACTTCGTGCGAAGGAAAGAGTCGCACGTTTAGAAAATTACCACATGTATCATCAAACAAAAGGAAGGGGCCAAAGCTCGGCGCCCTTCCTTTCATTTTTTCGCAGCCTGATCTGATTCTTTCATGCTATTCCTGATCAAGCTCTTCATCATCTTCCATACTCTTCTTTTAACATGCCGAAAATCTCCAAATCGACGATACCTTTACCCGACCACAGTGCTGCTTGTCGCAGGGTTCCTTCTTTCACGAAGCCGTTTTTTAACAACACCCTCTTGGAAGGCTCGTTGGGAGGCATCACTTCGGCCTGAACTCTGTTGACGTTGACCTCCGTAAACAAAAAATGGAGCAAGATCTTTACCGCTTCCGTCGCAATCCCTTTTCCCCAGTGCGCTTCTGCCAAAAAGTAGCCAACCGTCACCATGCTTACCTTTTGCTGAAAATCAAAAGCTTCGATGATTCCAAGCAAGCGGTCGGGCTGATCGTTGGCGAATATCCCCCACTTGATCCTTGCCTTTTTCTGATAGTCTCTCTCAAAATGCCCGATCATGTTTTTTACCGTCTCTTTTTTGTGTTTCGGGATGATGCCGCAGTACGCAAATACCTTGTCGTTGCTGTAAATGTCAAAAACGTCGTCCAGATGGTGATCTTCAATCTTCTTCAAAACGAAACGATCGGATTTTAGGATCGGAAACTCCCCAAAGACTGCTTCGATATTCATTCCTTCCCCACTCACTCTCTATTTTTGATCGGAATGTCTGTGAACCCGCACTCTTGCAAAAACGGATTGTGAGTAACCAAACTCTTAAGCCGCTCAATGGTGTCTGGCCCACTTGGTGTGCCGCCGTATCTGTTCAGCAGCGTCCATCTGAGGCAAGCCAGCGCTTCAAAAACGGCAAGTTCTTTCTCCTGGATCGGATGCTCCAGCAGATAGGCAGACCGAAACACGGCGGCATACCGCTCCGGGATATACAGCTTCATCAGGATCAGTGACCAGACGAAATCATATCGCGCATCCCCTATCTGTGCATTCGTCCAGTCGATTACGGTGATCCTGTCCTGCTCCTCCAAGATGTTTTTCAAGTGGAAATCGCCGTGAATGATACAATCCTGCTTGATCGGTATGAGGGGAACCAGAGAGGTTACCGCCTGATAGATGTCAGCGTGTTCTTTCACTCCCGGATAAAAATAGTCGATAAAATCGTGCTGCGGCAGACGGAGATTTCCCAGCTCTTCCACGCGGATGCGGTGGATATGGGCCAGGAGTTTTGCCATTTCGGTCATTTTCTGATCTGACAGCTTATGAACAGGGATGCCGTCAAAGGTCGTGAGCAGCACATGATCCGCGTTTGCATCAATTCCCCACCCCACGGGCTTTGAGACAGATACACCTTGCTGATAAAGGGCATTCAACAAGTGAAATTGAAACCGAATATCCGGCTTGGAACGCTTATTCCATACTTTCCACACATAGCTTTCTTTCTCTATATTGATCTTGATGACTTCTGCTTCAAAGCCTTGTTCCATCGGCTCTGTGGTTACGAGAGCCGCTTTGCGCAACAAATCATCCAGCTTATCACTTTTGTCTACCCACTCTACCCGATCTATGAAAATGCCCAATTCTCATCTTCCTTCCATACTGTTCTGATCATTTCTTTTTGATTGGTATGTACAAATCGACTTTACATTTTCCTTCCGGGTCCCTGGCAGGATCATTCATGCAAAATTCAAGGCAGGGCCGATCGTCGGCATCATACTCACTATTTGGCAGCCATAGGCGAAATACGCTTTGATAGGCCAGGACAAATTTCTCCACGGTGTCGTAATAAGGATACCGGGCGTACAAACCGCCCGCTAGCGTTTGAAATGCTACATCCTTTTGATGACCGCGTTTCTCGAATCCCTGTGGCAATGTGACGCAAGCATCATAACGACAAGCATATTCCTCGACCAGGTTTCCGTCATCCAGGGAGATGCCGATAAACTGTTGATTGCGCGGAGTTAACTCCTGCCTGCTTGCCCAACGTCCCAGCTTGTCCCAGGCAACATGCGTATCCAGATAACTGCCAACATGCCGGACATATGCCACTTCATGTTCAGGAAGCTCCTTGATTGTGATCATATTCTGCCAAGCCCTTTCCAAAAGAGGATTTTTCCTCTTTCTATTGTAATCAGCGAGAGGGGCTAACTCTTCCTGCTGATTGCTGAGAAATGACGAAAAATTGCTATTTTTCCTGGCGTTTTTCCTCACCTCGCTGGGAGTCTTGGCATAGTACTTCTTAAAAAGAGCATGGAAGGTGGACAGGGATTCGAAACCGCATTGATTGGCAATCGCCAAAATGGCCTGGTCGGTCTCCACCAACTGAGAAGCCGCCTTTTGCACCCGCACTCGATTGACAAAGGCTACGGGTGTCACACCGACAATCGCTGTAAAGATTCTGGCAAAATGGTACTTCGAAAAGTTCGAAACGGCTGCCAATTGATCCAGCGTAAGTTTTTGCTCACTGTTTTCCTTTATATAGGTGATCACTTTTTCGATTCTTTCTTGATAGTCCGCATTCATTCCGCCGAACGCCCCAATCCCATCTCCTGATATGAGTACCAAAATTATATATCGGCCATACGATTTTGGGATAGCTGAATCTCATTTTCCTAAAAAATGCAAAAGGGACAACTCCCATAATGGATTGGAGCTGTCCTGTTTCTTCATTATATAGTCGATTTTTCTGGAGGTTGCCCCTCCGGCATACCGTCTGGGTTCAGCATCGACGACATGCCTGTGGTTTGCCTGTGGTTATTTCAAGTTGACCCAAACGCTTTTCACTTCGGTGTAGTTGTCGAGTGCATAGGAGCCCATTTCACGTCCGATCCCTGACTGTTTATAGCCGCCGAACGGAGCTGCCGCGTCTTCCAGGTTGTAATCATTAATCCAGACGGTGCCTGCTTTCAGGCGGTTCGCTACTTGATACGCGGTTTTAATGTTCTCTGTCCATACACCAGCGGCAAGTCCATATGGCGTGTTATTTGCCCGTTCGATCACTTCTTCCACCGTGTCGAACGACAGCACGACAACTACAGGGCCAAATATTTCTTCTTTTGCGATGACCATCTCATCGGTGACGTCAGCAAATACGGTCGGTTGGACAAAGTAGCCTGTTTCAAACGCTTTCCCTCCGCCGGCTACCAGTCTGGCCCCTTCGGCTTTTCCCTTTTCGATATAACCGAGTACACGCTCTTGCTGCTTTTTGGAAACAAGCGGCCCCATTTCCGTGCCCGTTTCCATGCCCGGCCCCAGCTTTACAAGGTTGGCCAGTCTCGCCAGTTCTTCCACTACGGTATCGTAATGCTTTCGATGGACAAACACGCGGGAGCCTGCGCTGCAGTTTTGCCCATGGTTGTACATGATCCCGTTGAAAGCACCTGTGATCGCCGCTGACACATCGGCATCTTCTAAAATGATATTGGGCGATTTTCCGCCAAGCTCCAACGTCACATGCTTGATTGTTTCCGCTGCCTGGCGCATGATGTATTTCCCCGTGTCTGTGGAACCGGTAAATGCCACTTTGTCGACGTCGGGATGATTGACAATCGCTGCCCCTGCTGTTTGACCAAATCCAGGTACGAAATTCACGACACCGTCCGGGAAACCGGCTTCTTTAAAAAGCTGTGCCGTATACAGCAGGGATAACGGCGTTTGCTCGGCAGGCTTCAAGACAATCGTACAACCTGTCGCAAGAGCGGCACCCATTTTCCACGCGGCCATGACCAACGGATAGTTCCAGGGAATAATCTGACCGACAACTCCAATCGGTTCATGACGGGTATAGTTGAAATAGTTCGGAGAAATCGGTGTTGTTTGGCCCAGGATTTTCGTAGCCCAACCGGCGTAATAGCGGTAATGTTCGACGGTTGCCGGGATATCGTCTTGCAAGGCGACGTGATATGGTTTCCCATTGTCCAGCGCTTCCAATTGGGCCAGTTCTTCTCCATGCTCTTCAATCAGATCAGCCAGCTTGTAGATCAAGCGCGCTCTTTCTGCCGCACTCAGTTCGGGCCATGGCCCTTTTTCAAATGCCCGCCGCGCAGCTTGCACCGCGATCTCTACATCTTCTTCCTGCGCTTCGCTGACGGAAGCAAGCACTTCTTCTGTCGCCGGATTATACGTTTCAAATGTCTTTGCGCTGATGGCCGGCACAAATTGTCCGTCGATGAAAAGCTCGATCTTCCCTTCCAGAAACGCTTTCACTTTTGGCTTTAATGCAATTTGTTCTGTTAGCATGCTCGTGCCTCCTAACGATTTCTCTCCCGCTCCCTATCTGTTTCTGTCTTCTCTATTTATGCCCGCGCCCCAGCAGTCAGGCTTGCCAAAATATCCTTCAGCTTTTGATCTTCCTCTGCAGTCAATCCCAGACGCGGATAGCGGGACGGGCCGCCTGCCTGACCGTTCAGTTCCATTGCACGTTTGACGATCTGCACATATTTTCCGGAGCCTTCAAGGAACGTGCAAAGCGGCAAAATACTGTCATTGATCGCCCAGGCTTGTTCCAGCTCGCCTTTTCGGAAATGATTGAACATGTCGGTAACCAGCTTGGGCACGACGTTCCCGGCGACGGAAATCCAGCCGGTCGCCCCCACCAAATACGACTCCATGACCAAATCCTCCGAACCGCAGAAAACCTGAACATTTCCTTGTCTCACCAGATCTCTTGCCTTGCGGATATCGCCGCTCGACTCCTTGATATGGGTGACTTTTTCACACTCTTTCCCGATCCGCAGCATCAGCTCTGTGCTCATGTCAACACCCGAGGTAAACGGATTGTTGTACAGCATGATCGGGATATTTACCGCATCGGAGACCTGTTTAAAGTGAAAGAAAATCTCTTCTTCTTTCGGTTTGCAGTAATAAGAGTTGATGATCAGCGCGCAATCCGCCCCGTATGCTTCAGCCTGCTTTGTATTTTCGATCACTTCCTTCGTCGTTTCCGCAGCCGTTCCCACGATCACCGGAATGCGGCCCTTTACTTCTTTCATGACCGTTTCTACCATTTGAAATTTCTCTTCTTTTGACAGGCTTACAAATTCCCCGGTGCTTCCGTTGATGACAATCCCCGCAACTCCTTGCTCCACGAAGTAGTTGACGTTGTTTTTGACGCCGCCCCAATCGATCTCCTGTGCCTCGGTCATCGGTGTAATGAGTACGGGATAAGCTCCTTGAATGGTTGCCATGTTTATCTGCTCCTCGCTGTTTTTTCTATATGGAAATTTTGGTTGCTGCTACTGTCACTGTTTTTTTGCTTTTTGGATTTCTTCATACAGTTCTTTTCCATTCGGAATGTCCTGCAGCAAGCTCTCGTGCGTTTTTTCCGCCTGCTGCTTGAACCCGCTCAGATCTGTTTCGATGATTTGCACACCCTGCTGTTTGGCTTTTTCCAGAGATTCCGCATAAGACTGCTTGTAGAAATCAATCCCTACCTGAAGGGCTTCATCGGCTGCTTCCTGCAACGCTTTCTGCTGATTCGGCGACATCTCATCCCAGTTCTTTTTGGACATGACCAACAGAGCAGGCAGATAATGCGTTTTCGTCAGGTTGTAGTATTTCGCCACTTCCACAAACTTGTCCATCATAAACTGGTCCGGGGAGATGTCACCGCCATCGATTACCCCTTGCTGCAACGACAGATACACTTCGGCATAAGACATGGGAGTTGGCTGCGCCCCGAGCTGCTCAAAGGTTTTGACATAGCCGGGAGCTTGCATTACACGAATTTTGAGTGCCTTCATATCCTCCACTGTTCTAACTGGTTTGGTGGAGAAGATGTTGCGTTCCATGGCAGACAGCCATCCCAGACCAACCAGATCATGCTGCTTGAGCATTTCCAGATACTTTTTGCCGACATCTCCCTTCAGTACCTTGTTGGCTTGATCGATATCGTCGAACAGGTAAGGAAGGTCAAGAATCGCATATTCCTTTACGGTATTCTCCAGCGCCGCTTGACCTGTGATAAACATGCCCAGGGTTCCGGAGCGAGCGGATTGAATCATTTTGACCTCTCCGCCCAATTGCGATTGCGGGAATGCCGTGATTTTAATCGTTCCGTTTGACTTCTGGTCGGCAAGCTCCACCAGCTTGTTGACCATGACCTGGTAGTGGCTTTCCGGTGTCAGGATGTGGCCCAGATTCAGCTTCACCACTTTGTCGCTTTCAGCAGCGCTGGCGGAACCTTTGGAACTGGACTCGGTGCCGCCGGAGCCGCCGGAACAGCCGGCCAACACGGTCGATAGAGCAAAAACACCAGAAATCATTGCGATCAGCAATTGTTTCTTCATACTTACATCTCCCCCTTTGTTCTATAGAAAAAGTTTACGAATTGCCTATTTCAAGAAAGACGGCAGCCAGGTGGACAGTGCCGGCACGTAGCTGATCAGCAGGACATCGAAAACCAGCACGGTCAGGAACAACAGGAGCGGCCGAATCAGTTGGTCGATCCGCAGGTTGGCAATCTGGCAGGCTACGAACAGGTTTACGCCGACTGGCGGAGTCACCATGCCGATTGCCAGATTGACAATCATGATCATTCCAAAATGAACGGGATCAATGCCGTACTGGATCGCCACCGGTGCGAAGATCGGAGCGATGATGATGATCGAAGCCAACGTTTCCATAAACATTCCGGTGATAAACAAGAAGATGTTGACCAGGATCAGAAAGAGAATCGGGCTGTCCGAGATTTGCGTAATCGCTTTGCCGACTTCGTGCGGGACTTGCTGCATGGTCAATATGTAGGCAAAGATAGAGGCAAACGCGACAATGACCATGATAATCGCCGTGGAAACGGCGGAGCGAGACAAGATGGCCAGCAGATTGGACCATTTGATTTCCCGGTAGATAAATTTCCCGACAATAAAACCGTAGATGACTGCCACTACAGATGCTTCTGTTGGAGTAAAGATCCCTTTGTAGATCCCGCCCAGAATAATGACCGGCATTAGCAGTGCGAGAAACGAGTCGGCGAACACGCGGACCAGCTCTTTGAACCAGTCGCCCAGGTTTCGCCTTTCTACCAAGTCAAAGCCTTTGATGCGAGCCGTAACTATCACCGTTAAGATCAGAGAAAGACCAATCAGAAGGCCCGGGATAAAACCGGCGAGAAACAGACTGCCAACCGATACGTTTGCCACAAGCCCGTAGACGACCATCGGGATGGACGGCGGAATAATCGAGCCCAGCTCGCCGGATGCGGCACATAGAGACGTGGCAAAAGGCTTGGGATATTTCTTTTTCTCCATCTCGGGAATCAGAGTGGAGCCAATTGCTGCTGTCGTCGCCGCCGAAGACCCGGAAATGGTGGCGAAGAACATGGACGTCACGACGGCAACCGAGCCCAGTCCGCCCCGGAACCAGCCAACCAGCACATTGGCAAGCGCGATCAGCCGTTTGGAGATGCCCCCCGTCTGCATCAGGTTGCCCGCCAGGATAAAAAACGGGATCGCCATGAGCGAAAAGGAATCGAGGCTTTCATACACGCTTTGGGCCAGCGTAACCAACGGAATGTCATGGGTTTGCAAGGCGATTACCGATGAAAATCCCAGCGATACGGCGATCGGAACACTGATGACGAAGAGAACAGCCAGGCAGATAAATAGTGTGGATATCACGGTGTTACCCCCTCTCTAGTTGTTGACCCGCAACCAAGTCAGCCTCTTCCTGTTCGTCATTGCCCGACTCGCGAATGTCTTTGCCCGTGGCAAATGTTTCGATGAGAAAAGCGACCGTGTTGATCGTCAGCAGAACGGCCCCCACCAGCATGGACGAATACACAAATGACATGGGTATTCTCATCACGGGAGCCGTTTCACTCAACCCGAACATCGTCCACTCCCAGCCAATGAACGCCATGATCAGGTAAAAAGCAATGGAAGCGAGATACGAAAGGACCTTTATCGTTTTTCCCGCCATGGCCGGCAATAAGAAGACCAGTGCTTCTACGGCAATCAGCTTGGCTCTGCGGGCGGCGATGGCGCTGCCGATAAACGTAAGCCAAATCATTAGGTAGCGGGCCAGCTCTTCCGTCCAGGGAGCGGAGAATTGACTGCCGAGTGAAGAGATCACGAAGCGAACCAATACCTGATAAAAAACAACAATCGTCATCAGAGCGAGGATCAAACCCACAACGATCTCTAACACCCTGCCCAGTTTGTCCACCCATTTTACAAAAGCCATACGATTCCCCCTCTTCTGGATAACAACGGAACGAGAAATGAGATTCGGAATTGAAATATTACTTCAATCAAATTGAAGTGGTACTGTAATACAATTGTAAAAAAAAAGAGGCTCATTGATTTGATTTTCATTATAGAATGAATTCTGAATACTGTAAACCTTTTCATTAAACAAAAATCATTTATTTCTCTTAACCTTTACTTTCCCTCCCGCTGATTGTATAATTCCTAAAAACTATTTATATGAACCTGAGAGGTATGTATGGAAGGAATCATCGGAAAACAGATAAAAGCACTCCGCCTTCAGAAAAAGATGACGTTGAAGCAAATTTCCGAAAAAACCAATCTGTCGATCAGCTTTCTGTCTCAGGTGGAACGCTCCCAATCTTCCATAACGTTAACTTCGTTGAAGAAAATCTCCAATGCTCTTGGTGTCAATCCGAGCTATTTTTTTTCTGAGGGTGAGGAAGACAGCAAGCCAAGCATTATCCGGCGCGGTTATGGGAAAGAAGTGCAGATCAACCGTTCCCAGTTCATTATTCAAAATCTCTCGGGCAAACTCTCCAACCCGGTTTTTGAGCCGGTCCTCGCGACGTTGATGCCCGGAGATAAAAAAGTGGCGTCCTACTCACATATCGGCCAGGAATTTATCTATGTGCTGGAGGGGACCCTCACTGTGCTGTTACAGGAAGAAGAGTATGATCTGCTCCCCGGAGACAGTATGCACATTGATTCGAACACGCCCCATAATTGGTACAACCGTTCGAAGAGTCCGGTCAAACTGTTATGTGTCAGCGCTCCCCCCATGTACGCAGGCGAATAACGGGAGCAACCTTCGGGAAACAGAAAAAAACAGCCCCGCTTTTTTTCGTTGGGGCTGTTGCTGACTTTTTGTGTTGTGGGAGATGTGTAACCAATATGATTCGCATCTGGATACGCCTATTATCGCTGAAGTGTCCCACAACCTGCCTCGACTCGAATCGTTTGCTTACAACTGATGCAGCTTATCCAGGGCTTCGGACTCCGTGCTCACGAACGCAACCATCTTTCCTTTATTGCTTTCGTAAATAAAGTCATTCAGGCTTTTGCTGTTATAGTGGCCAAATTCGCCAACGATGGCAATCTTCATCCGGTAGTTCGTAAATTTCTGCAAGATTTCCCCAGCCAGCCCCGTCTTCAGCTCGAAGAAGTCCTCCGTGATGTTCTCTTTTCTCACAAGCATTTTATCCATACCGTTATACCCGACGTTTCCCAAAATGTCCAATGCATCGTTTACATTTTCGATGAGGACCCCGTCGCCGGAAATGATCGCTACTTTCGAATCGTTCCTTTGATCCACTGTAATATTCATGAGTGATGACTCCTTTCCAAAACCTTTCCTAAAGTATCGGCTAACCATTAAAAATAGTCCATACTCATGGCTTCACGAATCTCTCGCATGGTTTCTTTTGCTACAAGGCGTGCTTTTTCTGTACCCGACATCAGAATTTCATCGACCCTTTTCGGATCATTTTGATACACGATTCTTCGTTCCCTCATGGGTTCCAGCAGATCGTTAATCCTTTCCGTGACTTTTCCCTTGCATTCCATACAACCGATTTGACCTTTTTTGCAGCTCTCAAAAATTTCATCGGAGCCCTCTTGGCGAAATGCTCGATGATACGCATAAACTGGACAAATTTCCGGATGGCCGACATCTGTTTTGTGGATTCGGGCAGGATCTGTTGTTGCTTTCTTTATCTTCTCCCTCACCTCTTCTTCAGAGGAATCCAAATAAATGGCATTTCCAAGACTTTTACTCATTTTATGGTTCCCGTCTAATCCAACAAGTCTTGGAATTTCCCCAATAAGCGGTTCTGGTTCTACTAACACAGGTTTATACAACTGGTTAAAGCGACGAACGATTTTTCTGCTTTGTTCAATATGAGGCAGCTGGTCCTCTCCTACAGGAACTAATGTCGCCTTGCAAAAGGCAATATCTGCCGTCTGGCTTACAGGGTATCCCAGAAATCCGTAATACATATCTTGAAATCCCCGTTCCTTGGCTTCTGCTTTAATCGTAGGATTGTGGCGTAAAGAATTGACCGTCACGAACATGGAAAAATAAGTCGTCAACTCAGCAATCTCCGGAATCAAAGATTGAATAAAAATAGTAGCTTGTTCAGGGTTAATTCCTGCGGATAAATAATCCAATGCTACATTACGCAAGTTTTGTTTGATCAACTCCGGATTTTCGAAATGGGTAGTCAGGGCTTGAACGTCTGCCAATATGAGATACGTTTCATATTGATTCTGCAGCTCCACTCGATTTTTTAAGCTCCCGACGTAATGTCCAAGGTGAAGTTTTCCCGTAATCCGATCTCCTGTTACTATTCGCCCTTTCATTTGTGAGCCTCCTCATAATTTGGTTTCTGTCATGTAAACTTGAGATCCACCAACCGTCATCCATGGACATCCCCCCTTTCAAGGAATAAAAAAAACCCCGCCCAGTAAAGGACGAGGTCATCGTGGTACCACCTTTTTTAACCGCAACAAAGCGATTCACTCTAAAGTACGGCAAGAAATAAAAGATCCTTACGATACTCCTCTCTTGATAACGGGGAGAGAATCCCGGCAGCGCCTACTCATTGTTCAGCGGAGCGATTCAGAAGCCCATTCGGCATCAGGTGAGGATCGGTTCGCAGCAACCACCGACTCTCTGAACCCCATGATCTGATACGTACTTGCTCTTCTTCAACATCGTTAATCCGGTCATTTATTTATTATCATTTTATGCGAAAATGATCAATAAAACAAGTCAACCAGCTTTCCTGAAATCGCTCAGACATGGGAACTGCCCTCTCCCTCCTCCAGCCTCATTGAAACTCCCACTTGGAAAACTTTCCATGATCTGTTATCATTTTTGTAATCTGTTTGAATGGAAAGGAGCTCGTCACACGTATGCCAACAACTACTTTGTAATGGATCACAAACTGGATAGCATTACCCTCGAAAAACAGCATGTTTTTCACCAGGGGGTAGTCTGCCCATTTTCCCATTACAAAGGAACGTGACGATATCTGTAGAGTTGACGCTTACGGAGATTCGCCCTTTGGGTGAATCTCCTTTTTTGATTGGATGAATGCTCTTTAGCCAATCCAACGCTTCACCCTACAAGACATTCAAATAGGCCATCGCGTTCCTTTATCTACTCGTGAGGTGAAGGATATGCATACCATCGAGCTTTTCTGGACGCTGCAAGCTTCAGCGAACACAGCTGGCAGCATCGAACGCCATTGCAAAAATTGCGGAAAAACAGTCCGCTTTACCGATACCAACATACGCCGTCACAACGCCAACGGAAAAAACGTATACCGTTTCTCCATCTACAAATGCGAAAAGGGGCATACATGGAACAAAAAGCTGGCTATTTACAAATCGTTCTCGGAGCATGCCGAGATTCTTGAAGAGGCGCTTCCCATCGACGGCGATGCACCCGAGCAAATCAACATCTCAGACTATCTAGCGTGCGGAATCAAGGAAGTAAAGATCATCATCGACCACGCGGACGGTCGCTTCCGTATCGATAAGCTGCTTGCCGAACAGCTTGTCGGCTGGAGCCGTACACAAATCGCCCAACGCATCAAGGCGGGGCTCATTCGATTGAATGACCAGCAAATCAAGCCGGGTGTCGCCGTCAGTGTGAATGACAGGATTTCCATTTTGATTGAATAGCGATACCCTGGATGCATCCAGAGTCGCAAAGGACCCGGAGTATTCCTGGATTCGCGTCCTTCTTTTGTGAATTTAATAGATGAGGGCCGCACCTGCCTGAAATCGGCGGTGCAGCCCTCTTCTTTTTATACGGTTACAGATTGTGTCCCCGTTTCATTGTACACATGAGTATCCAGCTCTTTTGTTGCTTTGCTCGTCAGCACGCCAGCCGTCATGCTTCCACTCACATTAAGCGCGGTACGCCCCATATCAATCAGCGGTTCTACAGAGATCAGCAATCCCACGATCGCAACCGGCAAATTCATAGTGGACAATACCAACAGCGCTGCAAAGGTTGCTCCTCCGCCCACCCCTGCTACCCCAAAAGAGCTGAGAGCAACGACAGCGATCAACGTGAGAATGAATGAAGGCGTCAGCGGATCAATCCCTGCCAGGGGCGCAACCATCACGGCGAGCATGGCTGGATAGGTCCCCGCGCATCCATTTTGACCGATGGAAAGACCAAATGAGCCAGCAAAGTTGGCAATCCCCTCAGGAACTCCTAAATCCTGTGTCTGTGTTTTGACATTCAGCGGCAAAGCTCCAGCGCTCGTGCGCGACGTAAATGCGAAGGTGAGGACGGGAAACGCCTTTTTGATATACGTAATCGGATTTAAACCAGCGAAAGCCAGCAGCAGCAAATGAACGATGAACATGAGAGCTAGTGCCACATACGAGGCAGCGACGAATTTCCCCAGCTGCCAGATCGCATTGTAATCGCTGGATGCTGCCACTCTGGTCATGATCGCGAGCACACCGTATGGAGTCAGACGCAAAATCAGTGTTACGACCCGCATGATCACCGTATGGAAGGTCTCGACGATTTTGGAAAACAGTTCGGCTTGTTCGGGATTTTTCTTTCTGATTCCCAAATACGCAATTCCGATAAAGGCTGCAAAGATGACGACCGCTATGGTAGAAGTCGGACGATCACCTGTTAAATCGAGAAACGGATTTGCTGGCAAGAGCTCCAGTACCTTTTGCGGCAGCGTCATGTTCTGGATCTCGCCCAAACGTTGCTCGACCTGACCGATTCGTGCTGTTTCTGCATCGCCTTGCTGGAACTGGGTACCATCCAGATGAAATGCCAACGTGGACGCTATTCCGATCGCAGCAGCAACGGCAGTCGTCCCCACCAGCAAACCAATGATGAGGCTACTGATTTTCCCGATATTATTGGATAATTTCATTTTGGTAAAAGCAGAGACAATCGAGATAAAAACCAGAGGCATGACAATCATTTGCAGCAGTTTGACATATCCTTTTCCGACGATGTTGTACCAGTCTAAGGTGGTTTTTAGGATATCGGATTTTGTTCCATAAATCCATTGAAGGATGAGTCCAAATAAAATACCTACACCCAAACCTACAAACACCCGCTTGGAAAACGAAATGTGTTTCTTTTGCATAAAGAACAATCCAGCAATGATGACAAGCATGATCACGATGTTAACAATCGTCCATAATGCAGACACTTTATTTCCCTCCATTCCGATTGGAAATCGGTTTTCGCAAATGAGAATACACATACTATATTACTGACAATACCTACAGGTCAAGTATGAATTATGCTTTGGGGGGAAAAAGAAGAAATTGCGGTGCATGGGGGTTATCCCTGCACCGCCGTTTCCTGCTTTTGGTTTATTGCCGTTTTGGTTTCGGCAGCAATCTGCTTACACCCTCGCTGTTCCCATTTAAACGGTAGTGTCCTCCCGCGATGCGTAACGTTCGACGGAAGGAGCACTTGACCAAATGGCATATCCGAACAGAATCCATGCGACGCTCCAGAACCCGAGCAGTATTGGCGAGGGCTCCCCGCTCGGGATAATAAAGAACACGATTTGGAACGGGATCATCGCTACGTAGTACAGCCCAACGAAAAGGGGAGCCATCCGCCGCCATCCTGTCAGCGATCGCGCAACGAACACCACGATCCCGAGAGTCAGCATGCCGACTCCAACCAGTAATGCACCTGCGGGATAAAAGAACTCCAGTTCATACCCGACAACGTACTTTGACAATGCCGCTGCCAAATAAGAACATATCCCCAGCAGGCTGATAGACGTACCAATGTGTCCGCCCCACCTCATCCGGCTGCTCCCGCTGGCGCGAAGTGCGAACAGACTTAGCGGCCCGCACGCCATGCCAAGCAACATCGGAACAGGGATCAGCAAATCGGTGACGATAGATGCTACTGATACCTGCAAGTGTTCGACAACAACAAGCACCGCCCATAGCACTCCGCCCATGAGGCAGGCCAGACCGGCGAAGCGAATACGTCCTGACGATGCGGCTGGTCTTGCTCGGCTAGATGGCTGCACATTTCCAACGATAGGAACCACCCCCTTCGTTTTGACAGAAGAAATCTTTATATGTATATATGTATCCTCAAGGACTTTGGAATCAGCATCTTCCAGCTTGTTACGACAAAATATCTATCCAAACTTTTGCTTACATCGTAGTTTTTGATGATCTCGGTGGAGATTTTATGCAAGTAGTCCAGTCCTTACGAGCATGGGAGATTTTCTCGTGAACACCGGCAACTTTCACCCGTTGCTTATGCCAATTTGGGCCACCTTTCTTTCTTCTCGATAAGATCCGTTGCTCTCTCGCCAATTTTTCTGCGAGAACGGGAGAATGTTGGATCAGTGGGACAGGTTTACATCAGGTTTACTGATCCGCTAGCTTGAATATGATCCAAAAACAATAATAATGAAGCCCAAGCTCGTTCTGCTTGGGCTTCAAGGTAAATCCCTAATATGCGTAAGATACTTCGTCATATTCGTATCGTCCTGGATGTTGTATGGATACCGAAAATGCGCAGCCACATCTTTGGCAAGAATCCGAAACAGTTCACATGCTGTCCGTACGGAATTCCACATATTCTCGTAATCGCTGTCTGAATAGGTTTGTTTATACATCTCCCAATAGGTTTCGGGAAGGTATGCTTTCATGTATTTTTCCATTTTGCCCAGAGAGACCTGAAAATCATTTTGGATGCCCACCCACCACGCAATCATTTCATGCAGACGAGGCCGGATCACTTGCTCAAACATCTGTTTTGCATACGGTAATTCATCTCGCCAAATTCCCTTCGCCACATTTTGCAGGCACCACCAAAATTCATTGCAACACCCCAGATATAATGGCTCTGTGGGCTTTTTCACCCAATAATCGGTGTTTGTGGGTGCAGGCAGGGCTGGCAGACAATTGTCTTTATCCAGCAGCGGCATCGTCAATGTATCATGCGCATATCTTTCCAGCATCGATTCTTTTGTCTCGATGCGAAGATCGATGCGGTTTCCATCTGTAAAGAGCATGAGATACGTGTAGGATCGGGTAAAATCCATATCCATTCCGATCGCCCGGTCATTTTTATCAGGCTCCTGCATCATCAGCAGTTCCCCAAATACATGTATCCAGTTTTCCTCCTCCAGAAAGGAAGACGTCTCGGTCACGACGTACACAATATCATAGTCCCGGAGAATATCTTTGGGCGCATGGGGATTGGTACGCGAGCCGTTCATATACACGGCGCGAACGCGTTCATCCTTCTGCGCCACTCCCAGGATCAGATCAAGCATTTCTTTCTCACTTCTCACGTACGTCCCCCTTCTGCGGTTTTTTCCTATGAAATTTAGAGTAGCATATTTGGGATATATTTACTGAGGTTTTTTCTACTTGCGGGTAACAATTGCTCTACCGGCTGGTCCCAGTCCCGGATGTTGATGTTACCATTCCCGTTCCTGCCCCCCAATCCTTTCACCGCATGTACATCGCATGACCAAAGTGTGCAATAATGACATATTGAGACAGAAAAACGAAAAGGGTGCGGAAACATGCAAACCTATGTTGTAATTGGCGCCGGGATACTGGGAGCTTCTACGGCCTACCAATTGGCAAAAAGCGGAACAAAAGTGATCATGGTGGACCGGGGAGATAAAGGACAGGCCACAGATGCCGCTGCCGGCATTATTTGTCCCTGGATATCGCAAAGACGCAATCAGGCATGGTATAAACTCGCCAAGGAGGGGGCGCTTTTTTATCCATCTTTGATTAAAGAACTTGAACACGATGGAGAAACGCAAACCGGTTATGCCCGTGTTGGCGCACTCAGTATCCATACGAATCGAGAAAAGCTGACCGAACTGGAAAAGCGGGCGCAAAAACGCAAGGAGGATGCCCCGGAAATCGGAGACATCACCCAGCTCGGCCCAAGCGAAGCGAAGCGTCTGTTTCCTCCGCTTTCCGATGGCTTTGCGGCTGTACATATAAGCGGTGCGGCCCGAGTGGACGGTCGTGCCCTGAGGGATGCTCTCGTGCGGGCCGCTGTCAAAAAGGGTGCTGTATTTCTCAGCGGTGAAGCCACTCTTCGATATGACGGGGCATGTGTGACAGGAGTCAGTGTAAATGGGGAATCCATCGATGCAGACGCTGTTATTGTTTGTGCCGGCGCGTGGGCCCATCCATTGTTGCAGCCTCTAGGCATCGAGTTTCAGGTGTCGTATCAAAAGGCGCAAATTGTTCATCTGGAATTGCCGGATGCAGGCACCAACAACTGGCCGGTCGTGATGCCGCCGAGTGATCAGTATTTGTTGGCATTCAATCATAACCGAATCGTCATCGGCGCAACGCACGAGAATGATATCGAAGGTTTCGACACCCGGATAACGGCTGGCGGCCTGCAGGAAGTTTTCAATAAAGCGCTGGAATTTGCCCCTGATTTGGCCCATAGCACGTTTCTGGAAGCAAGAGTAGGGTTTCGTCCCTTCACCCCAGGATTTCTCCCTGTCATCGGCCCGTTGCCCGGTTGGGAAAGAATTTTCGTTGCCAATGGACTTGGCGCATCAGGTCTGACGATGGGGCCGTATATCGGCTGGCAGCTAGCAAAGCTGGCTATTGGGCACGAAGTCGATATCGATTTGGACCATTATCTGGTGGAGGGTGCCATCGGGAAGCGGTAATGGCTGATGGCTGCATGCCCATGTCCATACGGAAAAAACTGTAACAACCTCCTCTGTCATTTCGTCCTTACAAAAGAATGGAAATGAAGGAGGTTACTTCATGAGAATTTTCTTTTTCGCATTATTGCTTTGTACTGCAATTACGGGATGCCAACATACAGATTCTTCGCAAACGGCAAACTCACCGATTGGGAACTCTTCCACAGAGAAAGGCCTTCAAAAAGAAGATATTCATGAAGCATTGAGGCCGTTTGTAGAGGCATCGACCTCAGATCCCACGTCATATGTGAACGACTTGCGTTATACATTGCAAGACTTGCGCGAGATCCAAATGGTCGCAAAAAAGCATGGAATTGAGAATCCCTTTATCCCGACAGAAGGCATTGCTACCGACGATGTTGTGTCTGTGGATGAAGAAACGGACACGCTCAAAATTACTTACCCGCATTTTAGCCTGCGGCAATCCAGGAAAGAAATAACACCAGATAGCGGGAATGCAGAGAGAATCGTAAAAAGCGATCGGGGCGAGTTCAACTGGGTGTATGCAGACGACACTCCCCTGCTTTTATTCACTGTAAGAGACGGGATTACGATTAGCATCAGCTCTGCAAAACCGTTTGAGACAAAAGAGTTTGAAACGGTAATGGAATCCCTCGTCCCTTTATTTGATCACGAGCTGGAAAATGAGGATGTGGAAAAAGGGGCATCGCCTACAATCGGCTAGCCCCTTCTTTCTATCCATCTTTACACGTTGGTTCAGTGAACTATTTCAATATGACTACCCGGCCGGTAAATGCCCCCTCAGCATCTTTTGAGAATTGAAGAGCTGATTTTCCGTCCTTTCCTTCCGATACGCTTATCGTTTTATACTCTCCCACTTTCCACTCTTTCGGGTCCAAGAAAACGTTTGCCTCGTAACCGTCATATTCATAGTGCGCCATGCCTTTTTTATCCAGCGTAACTTTTTTTACGGACTCGGGAATGACAACCCCGTGTTTTTCGATCTCCTCGATCTCCTTGTTCAACTCGGCCTCTAGTTCTCCGTTAGCATCGGAATCAGCCTCAAATTTTTGGAACAATTCTTTCAAATATTTGTCCGCTTTCTCATGATCAGCCTTTTGGGCATCGAGAGGCAGGTTGAAAAGTGCGTTTGCTCCTTCATAATTGGCATTACGACCGATTTCGCCGGTTTCTTCGTTGTAATGAAACGCATTGACATCAAAGAAGGTGCCGGTATTAATGCCAAGATAAAGTCCTCTGTCGGCAAACATTTCCACCCCGTCGCATTCAATCAGCCTGTACATGACGCCATCCTTGGTAAACTCCCTGTAACCGCCATTCAAGGTAGCAATGTTAACCTGCCAAGGCTTTTGCCCCTTAATGAGAGGAGTGACAAAAAACGGCTCTTGCCCATACGCTTCATCCTGCGTATCCGGCATTTTGCTGCCATCTTTTTTGGAAATGGAGACGACAGCGTAGGTTTTATTCGGGTAGAGATCGTTCACGTCGTCTGCAAAGTTGCTGATATTTTCGCCTGATACGATGCCCAGCAAAGTGAACACGTATGGTCCTGAAACAACAGATTCATTTATTTTCACTGCGTTTTTTTGTTCAAACGCTTTGGCAAGCTTTTGGTCTCCGAGTTGCTCGACCACCTGTTTTGGACTTAAATACTGCCAGGCGGCTACTGCCGTTATCGACATGGTTAAAGCAACGGTTGAAGCAATCAATGCAACAGATATCCTTTTTTTGTATACCGGCTTCATAGTATCATTCTCCTTTAACTGGTTCAATATTTTTTGATTTAGCTCTGCATCGGGCTCTATCGTTGAAGAAAGAGCTTTCTTGAGCAGACGGTCAAATTGCTCAGAATCGTGCATCTTGATCCACCTCCAACTCCAAAGTATTTCGCAAGGCTTTTCGCGCCTGGAAAAGCCTGCTTTTCACCGTTCCCGGAGGAATCTTCAAGGCTGAGGCTATCTCTTCTATGGACATTTCCGCCGTGTAGTACATATACAGAGGTATTTTCAATTTATCGTTCAAGGCATCTGTTGCGGCTGCGATCTTCACACAGCGCTCATTGGATAAAAGAATGTCCTCGGGTGTTGATTCATCCCTGAAAAGGTGGTCGCTTTCCACATCTTCTTTCATCTCCTGGATGGGAGCGATTCTTAGCCGCCAGGCAAATTTACGGCGCTTGTTTTTCCATAGTCCGATGGCAATCGAGATGAGAAACCCTTTCGGATTATTGTTTTTATCGATTTTATGGCGCAATTCCATCGCTCTGAGAAAGGTTTCCTGATAGAGGTCATCGGTATCGGACTTGTTTTTCGCGAGTTTATGACAAAATCCATAGATCGCATTACCATGCAGCGTCACAAGCTCGCTCAAATCTGAACTTTCCAAAAAACTTCTCCCCTTTCACCATTACGAAAGCCTCCTTTCTAAATATCTCTTCACCTCTATATTGTCACGAGATTCGAAACGGTTCATTTTTTGTGTCCGGGCATAAAAAGATGGGGCTGTCCAGAAAGTCGGTTTTAACTGACTTCCTGGGGCCCCTTTTTTTCAAAAATAAGCACAAAAAAATCGTCTCTTCTTGTAAAATGAAAGTTCCCACACCAACATTTTAGGAAGGACGATTTTTATGTGTAATCTTTCGATTACTCCCCCATATTATACCACGCAATTAACTCTTCCCCTAGAGGGAACAGTAGAAAATATTGTTTCCAAGAGACAATGCGCTCCTACATTCAAATCATATAATAACCGTCAGGTTCAAGTTATCTTCGATATCGAGGAACTTATTCCCGTGCACCATGTCGCACGTGTGGTAGATGAAATGGTTGAGGCCATTCCTGATGATAAGTTATTTTCTCATTATCCAGGCGGTGGCAGACCTTCGTTCCACCCTAAGATGATGCTAAAGGTCATCCTGTTTGGCTACTCCCAGAAGGTGTACTCTTGCCGTGGTATCGAACAGCTTACCCGTGAAAATATTCCCACCATGTGGCTGGCAGCGATGCAACAACCAGACTACCGTACCATCAACGAATTTCGTGGCAGACGGATGAAATCGATGATGAATGAACTTTACGAAACCATGATCTTGAAGCTCATCGAGGCCAACTATATCACCATGGAAAATTACTTTCTGGATGGGACAAAAATCGAAGCAAATGCCAACAAGTATTCTTTCGTATGGAAAAAATCAACGATCCGATTCGAGGAAAAACTGAAGGAGAAGATCCGAGAAACCTTGCGGCTCATTGAGGAGACAGCCAAGGAGGAAGAATTGGAAATCCTTGCGGATAACCTGATGGATACAGTGGAAGACCCCTCCAAATTGGAAGAGATTGCTGTTGGCTTGGAAACCCACATAGCCGTTTTATCAGATGAGATGGAAAATGAGACAAATACAGAAGTCCGTAAGGAAAAGCGAAAAAGACAGAGTACATGGAAGAAATCCCTTAAGCTGATCCGTAAAGATTTCCTACCAAGGCTTGCCAAATACAAAGCTCAAAACGAAACTTTTGGTGACCGCAATAGTTATTCCAAGACAGATAGTGACGCAACATTCATGCGGATGAAAGAAGATCATATGAAAAACGGTCAACTTAAGCCTGGCTATAACGTACAGATGGCAACGGAGAATCAATTTATCCTATTTTACACCATTCATCAACGTCCAACGGATACACGCTGCTTCATCCCCCATCTAGAGAAGCTGGCTTCTTCCTGGCTGCCCATGCCCAAAAATGTCATCGCGGATGCGGGGTATGGGAGCGAAGAAAACTATCTGTATGCGGTGGGGGAGGAAAAAGAACCACGGTTTGATTTCCTCATTCCTTACGGAACCTATTTGAAGGAAAAAACCCGAAAAGCCAAAAGGGACATCAAAAGTGTAATAAACTGGGTCTATGTTGAAAAGGATGATTGTTTTATCTGCCCAAATGGAATGAAAGTTACGTTTAAGAAATACCAGAACAAGAAGAACGCCTCTGGTCATGAACAAAGTTACAAAATTTATGAATGTGAGGATTGTTCAGGGTGTCCATTCAAATCGCAATGTACCAAAGGTAAAGGGAACCGTCAGGTTCATTGGAATACGATCTTTGAAGAAATGAAAGCAAAGGCAAAAGCAGCCCTTGAATGTGAAGACAAAGCAGCTATCTATGCCCGACGTAAAGTCGAGGTCGAAAGCGTGTTCGGTCACATCAAGGGCAATCGGTCGTTCCGCCGATTTTCTCTTCGTGGGCTCGACAAAGTGCATGTCGAGTTCGGAATTGTGGCACTAGCACATAACTTGTTGAAAGTGGCGGGCATCCGCCTGGCCACATTCCTCAAACCAATAAGGGCAAAAAAAGAAGCTGGGGGAAAAACGAAACGGTTTTCCCCCAGCTTCTTTACTTTTTAGGGACTTTTTAGACAGCCCCTCCTATTGTAATCTCTCGTCAAACATTAATTGTATTTGAATGCCGAACGGGTCTTTGATAATACCGTACGCTTTGCTAAATACATTCCTTGATAAAGGAACAATGATTTTCACTCTCTCATCTGAAACCAAGCTTCGATAAAATTGTTCAATTTCTTCCAGGTCAGCACTTTGAATACATAATGAAGTGTTATTACCAACTCTATATTCTTCACTGGTATCCATTGTATCTTCTGCGATCATTACTTTTGTTTTTCCGATGGATAAGACAGAGTGAGTAATATAATCCTTATTTTCATCAGTAAGCCGGATGGAGCTGTCACGTTTTGCCATGTCCTGATAGGTAACAAGCAACAATTCCTCTGCGTGAAAATGTTGTTTGTAAAAATGGATCGCTTCTTTTGCGTTTCCGTTCATAGATAAGAAAATCGCGATTTCCAATGTTGCACTCATGGTTTCAATCTCCTTTTCCATCATGGTTTTAGGCAGATATCTAATCCATTTGATCTATCACCTTGAGCTTATTATAATTTCTAAAAGCATCAAAACATGACACCTTTAACAGGAGATTGCTATGAAGAAATCGGAACGTTTACATGACATGATCAGATACGTAAACAGTCGAGAGTTCTTTAATTTACAAGACCTCATGGAGAAATACAATATTTCCAAAAGTACGGCTCTCCGTGATATCCGTTCATTGGAGCAGCTAGGTATGCCTATTTATTCGGAGCATGGCAAATATGGAAGATATGGTATCCTGAAAAATCGGTTGTTATCCCCCATTTTTTTCACGATTGATGAAGTGTATGCCCTGTACTTTGCCATGTTGACGTTAGAATCGTATCAATCAACACCCTTTCATTTAAGCGTTACGAAACTACATGAAAAGTTTGAAAGCTGTCTTTCTAAAAAACAAATTGATCAGATTCACAAAATGAAAAAGGTCCTGCAGTTTGAAGTTTATCAACATCATCATGTTAGTCGTTACTTAGACAAAATTTTAGAAAGCATTCTTCATGAACGTAACTGTAAGATTGAATATACAAAAAATAACCAGATAAAAAGTTACCATATTCAATTTTTTAAAATATCCGCTGCGTTTGGTCAATGGTATGCTACTGGAATCGAGTTGGATACGAATAAATATAGAGTGTTCAGATGTGACAGAATCACCTTTATTGAAGAAGAAGAAGAAGAGGATAGCAAACCCCACTTTTCAATAGATGAACTCGTTCGACGTTCGTTAGACATTTATAAATATGAGGAGAGTATTGCCTTTGAAGTAGAGATTTCAGAACAAGCAGTGGATCTTTTTTATAAAGAGCATTATCCTTCTATGAAATTAGAAAGTGGGGATAAAACGATCATTACGGGATTTTATCATCCAGGAGAAGAGGAGTTTATCACCAGCTATTTTATGAGATATGGGAATCAGGTGCGATCAGTGAAGCCTGAATCGTTAAAACAATTGATTCAGGATCGTGTGGAGAATCTCTTTAAGCACTATCAAAAGTTATAAATCTAAATAGGGATCACTATACTTTCGGGTAGTGTCACTTTCTAGTATTAAGTAACCATGGCTGACAATTCCCCAACGAAGATAAGTGGATAAAAGGACGAACAGGGTAACCGCCCTTTTATCCGTGGCACGTTGCAATTAATGCTGTCCAGAAATGACAGCAGCTCTTACTTGACGTATCAGCCATTACAATATTTCGATATACCCTTCTGTTCCATGCACGCGAATTCGTTGCCCATCTTTTATCAGTTTGGTGGCATTTTCCACTCCGACAACTGCTGGCAGGCCATATTCACGTGCGATAACGGCTCCATGGGTCATCAGTCCACCAACTTCGGTGACCAGGCCTTTTATGGATACGAACAAGGGTGTCCAGCTAGGGTCAGTAAAGGAGGTGACTAAAATATCTCCCTCTTCCAGGTCAGCATCTTCCATGTTTAAGATGACACGTGCCCGCCCCTCTATAACCCCGGAAGAAACAGGCAGACCCGCAATAGCTCCGGCTGGGAGATTTTCTCGTTTGTACTCACCTGCAATGATTTCACCATCAGACGTGATAACACGCGGTGGAGTTAGTTTTTCGTATACTTTGTACTCGTCTTTTCGTTGGCTGATAATCTGGTAATCCAGTTGATTGGTGCGGACGGCTTCGTGAAGTTCTTCAAAGGTGAGATAGTAGATATCTTCTTTTTTACGAATAACTCCCGCTTGCACGAGTTGTTCGGCTTCTTTGAGCAAAGCCTGCTTATAAACGAAGTAGCGGTTAATATAACTATATTTTGGATATTCCCGATACCCAATGAGATTCCGGACTAGGTCGATCATTCTTTTTGTCTCTTTGGCTTTTTGTTCGCCATCCGGTAATTGTTTCAATCGCTTCAATAACTCTTGTTCTTTTTTCAAAGCTTCCTGTCGCCCTTGCTCAAACTTCCGCTTTGCGGCATTAGGCTCAAAGTTTTTGATATTACCCAAAATCATGGGGACAAGTGTAATTGGTTTTTCGCTCCAACGAGGTCTGGTAATATCGATTTCTCCGGCGCATCGCATACCGTATTTGCTGAGATAAGCATTGATCGCATCATGTGCTTCCTGCCCGCCCTCAAACTTATGCAATTCATCCATAAAGTGATCATCTTGTACTTGCTGCAAATACGCAATGACTTCCGGATAAGGACGTATCACATCTGCGACATCCATTAGAGCCAGACCCATTTCCGAAGTGATATTGTTTGGTACAGATTGAGACAGCGTATCTGCTGCGTTTTTTTCACCCAACCACTCCATCATTTTTTCATTGATCCATGATGAAGCATTCATAGCAGTCATGATCACACCAAAGCTTCGTGGATCAGATACGCTCTTCCTCTCCCTTAATTCCTGGATATCTTTCAGGATAAAATCAAACAGATCGGCTCCTGATTTCGTTTGGATCTTATGTTTTAACTCCTCGATCGATGATTCACTTTGCTTAATCAACTCAGAGACGATTGTCGGATCGTAATCGTTTAGTGTTTGATAATCCGCAGGCGCCGGACCTTGATTGCTTTTTCCGTTACTCTGTTCTTTTTTGTCATCCGGTACCGATTTTATAAAATTCCCCCGCTCTATGACGGTCGTCAATGCATCTTTTATGAGCGGATCGTTTTTTCCCAGGACATTTATTAAAGTTTCCCTGCCGGAAGGTGAAGCCAGCATAAGTGAAACATCAACAAACAACCTTCCGCCGGCTTTACGCATGGGCGCAGGAGTTAGCAACAGGTAAAAAGACAATCCCAATGGTTTCATGGGGTCGGTCATCATTTGTTGGTGACCCACAGATACATAAACGTGATTTTCCTGATCATTCGCCTCAGGGATCGGGTATAAAGTCGTGATTTGACGGCTTTGGACGATATAAAATTCATTGTCAGCCAAACACCATTCAATATCTTGCGGCTGGCCGAAATAAGCTTCGATCTGTCTCCCGATGCGTGCCAGTTGTAAAATTTGCTCATCCGTGAGGGTTTGCGTGTTTTGCCGATCAGGATCGATCTGCTTTGTCTCCGTCCCCCCTTCTTTCCGTCCATAGATCGCTAAATTTTTGGCGGCTATCCTTTTATCGACGATTTCCCCATCCCGTACTTTATAACCATCGGCAGATACCAAGCCGGACACCAACGCTTCTCCAAGCCCAAAACTGGCATCGATGGACAGCAGCTTCCGGTTCGAAGTAATCGGATCAGCGGTAAACAATATCCCTGAAGCCTGTGGGAAAACCATCCTTTGCACGATAACGGATAAATAAACCTGACGGTGGTCGAATCCGTTTTGCTTTCGGTAGATGACCGCGCGATCGGTAAACAGCGACGCCCAACATTTGCGGATATGCTGCAAGATGGAATCGACGCCGATGATATTTAAATAGGTGTCTTGTTGACCAGCAAAAGAGGCATGTGGCAAATCTTCAGCAGTCGCACTGGAACGCACTGCATACGCATGTTCCTCACCAAACTGGGAGAGATAGTGAGTAACGGCGCACGCAACATCGGAAGGAATTTCTGCTTCCATTATGATTTGCCTGATCTTCCCGCTGATTTCACCAATTTCATCTCGATCTTCTACTTTTAGCACGGTTAGTCGATCCAACAATGCATGATACATTTCGTTTTGTTCGATGGCTTTTTGGTATCCTGCTGTTGTAACACAAAATCCTTCTGGTACTTGTATTCCTTCCATTTTTGATAATTCCCCTAGATGTAACCCTTTTCCGCCAACGAGCGAAAGCTGCGTTTTTTCCATTTCCTGAAAACTGAGAGCCAAAGAACTCATTCAATATCTCTCCTAACCATTAAATTGAGAAAAAACATTTGACATGAGTTTACCGGCATGGTACAATTAAAGTGTAAAATGATATAATTATATTTATTTTTAATAAAAAGACAGTCGTAGTCTGATTTTATCATCGTGCCTGATTATGTGCAATATAAAAGAACCTGGTAAAACCATCCAGGTTCTTTTTTGATTTCCCGCTATCATTCGTCATATCAAAAGCCGTGGTTCGAGCCGAACACGCCATCTCAGCGTGAACTCTTTCGGGTTCGATTGTTTATACGATTCCTCACGTTCAACCCAAGAAAGCAATCGAACGTTTTACCTTCCTTGCAAATGCAATCGGATTATCGATCGACTCCCAGTGAATATACATAAGACGCGGGTTTTCAAACAGCCAGTGATTATGAACTGCTGTTACTTTGATCCCGTTATTGCGAAGATTTGTCAGCAATCGCTGTACCTGGTTTTGGAAGAGGGCCGTTTCCCCTAAACAGAGTGCGCGGCCCGAGCTGTCCAGTGATTCAAACGAGAACAGTTGATAACGGACCAAAGGAGATGTCGTACGCCTTCCTAAAATAGAAGCGTTTACCTTCCTGTTTCTGCTGACAAAACAAACGGGACCTTTTGTAATTTCATGCTCTGTCCCACCTAAAATGGTTGAAAATTGGTTACATAGTCTTTTAAAACGGGCGCTTACCTTCACTTTTCCCGTCATACAAAATCATCCTTTCCTGAATAGGATTTTACATACAGCTCCACAGCTCAACTCCCTTAACCCAGGAATGCGATAGATTCTTTGGTTTTTCTAGCAAATACAACCGGCTTCTCGATGGCCTCCCAGTGCATATACATTAAGCGTGGATTTTCTTTTAACCAGTGATTATGAAGTGCAGTTACTTTTATCCCACGTTTACGGAGATTCGAGAGCAATCGATTCACCTGATTTTGGTGTACGGCAGTCTCACCTAAACAAAGAGCGCGGCCCGACTTATCAAGAGATTCAAACGAAAACATTTGCATTTGAACCAATGGGGAGCGGGTTCTTCTTCCCAAAATCGTTGCCGGCAGGTTCGTCATCCGCGTGACAAAACAAACCGGACCTTCATCAACTTCCGACTTTCCTCCCAGGATTTTTCCAAATTGGTTACAAAGTCTTTTGAATTGCGGGCTTACCTTCACTTGTTTTGCCATATACATCCTCCTTCGATCATTTTCGAAATATCGTATGACCATACAAGGAAAATGTATTGGACGAAACACCTGAGTGATTAAATCTATTTTTGTGTCCATGTATCCTGCGTTGCATCACAGAGCTTGAAAGTTGATTCGTTAAAAACACATAACCCCGCCCTGATTTAGGACGGGGTTAAACTTAACATAACCAAAGAGTCGTTTAGAACTAGCATTTCATCTATTTCGACATAAAGTTACTTCTGCACGATCTGAATAAGGTTGCCGCATGTATCGTCGAAGACGGCTATTGTGAGTTCTCCCATTTTTGTCGGCTCCATTGTAAACTTCACGCCGTTTTCCAATAATCTTTTGTACTCATTATGAATATCAGCAACCCCAAACATGGTTGCGGGGATGCCATCGGCAAATATCTTCTTTTGATACTCTTTGGCAGCAGGATGGTTATTCGGTTCGAGTAAAAGCTCCGTACCGTCTTGATCATCCGGGGAAACGAGCGTTATCCACCTATATTCTCCGACGGGAACGTCATGCTTTTTTACAAAGCCCAGCGTTTCTGTATAAAACGCCAGTGCCTTGTCTTGATCTTGAACGAATATACTCGTAACGATGATTTTCATATTGTTTTTGCCTCCTTTTGGTTCAGCAAATTTTTAAGTGGTTCGTTGTTGAATAGAACCACTCGATATAATAGTTCACCGCCCAAAATCAACGTATTCAGCCAGAGTAACAAGCCCTTGCCAAACGTAAAACGGCACTGGAATCCATCCTCGAAGCACAAAAAGACAGGGGCAGACCTAACGGAATAATTCATGTTAGGTTTGCCCCTAATGTATATTGCTATTACTGTTGATCTCGAACTTCCAACATTCTGAGCAGCATTACTACCGCTTCCGCCCTTGTCGCCGTATCGTTCGGAACGAAATTGTTGCTGTTGCGGCCACTAGCGATGCGCTGTTTGCGAACCATCTCCACGGTGCCTTTCGCCCAATTCGGAATCTCCCCGTCGTCTGCGAAGCTGGTTGTTGCATTCTCGTCAAGGGAGAACCTTAACACTCTGGCAATCATGACCGCCATCTCCGCGCGGGTGATCCGCGCATTTGGCCGGAAGCTGCCGTCCTCGTACCCGCTGACAATGCCCGCCTTCACTGCCAGGGCGACCGCTTGCTTCGCCCATGCGCCGATTTGATCGTTATCCGTGAATGCAAGCGCCTCACTTGATCCTTCCAGTTTCAAGGCACCCGCAAGCATCACGGTAAACTCGGAACGGGTGATCGGTCCGTTCGGATTAAATGTGCCGTCTGGATAGCCACTGACGAAACCCATGCGAACGGCTTGCTTGATATTTGCCTTTGCCCAGTGTCCCGAAAGATCACTGAAGTTGACTGGTTGTTTCGTGTCTCCATCTCGGTCTATTGCGAATACCGCAAATTTTCCTAAGTGGTTGACTTTTACGGTGATTGTATTGCCGTTTACCTTGCCGCCGATATCAACCCAAACCTGCTTCGATTCGTCATAATAAAATACAGAAGGCTTTTGATGATCTTTCAAGCTTTTCGGATCGAAGGTAAAAGTAAGGGTAATCAGATTGCTGAAGTCCTCCGAAACGTTCTTCCAAATTTCGAATACCGGGCTGGCCAGAACGTCTTTGCTCGTGAACAGGTTCTGTGTATTTGCCACTTTGTTGATCGTTAGTTGCAGTTCTTTATCGAAAGCATCGGCAGGAATAACGATCTTGATCTCATCACCTAAGCTAAGTTCACCTTTTTTGCCTACTGGAAGCGTTAATTTGCCGTTTGTCGAAATCACCGTATCACTCGGAGGCTTTGATGATGAACCCCTATCAGATGAATCTTCTCTGGAAGAACGGTCTCTGGAAGAACCGCCCGTATGGTTGACCTTCCACTTCGCATATAGCGTGACGTTCGCCGTGCCCATCGTGAACGTGTCTCCTGCGGCATAGCTCGTTCCGCCGCCGTCCGCCTGCGTGTTCCAGCCCGCGAATGTGTAGTCCGTCTTTGCCAGTTTACCGCTGTTGCCAAGTACCTTGACCGTCGTTCCTTCCTCATATTCATTGCTGTCGATCGGTACGTTGCCGGATGTAGCACCGTTGTCGTGATAGGTTACGGTGTAGGTTGGTGTCGGATGCGGCGTCTGTTTCGCTCTCCACTTCGCATATAGCGTGACGTTCGCCGTGCCCATCGTGAACGTGTCTCCTGGGGTATAGCTCGTTCCGCCTCCGTCCGCCTGTGTATTCCAGCCCGCGAATGTGTAGTCTTCCCTCGACAGATCGCCGCTGTTGCGAAGCACGGTGACCGTCGTTCCTTCCTCATATTCATTGCTGTCGATTGGCACGTTGCCGGAAGTAGCGCCGTTGTCGTGATAGGTTACGGTGTAGGTCGGAGTTGGATGCGGTGTCTGATTCGCTGTCCACATTGCATACAGCGTCACATTCTCCGTGCCCATCGGGAACGTGTCTCCTGGGGCGTACCTCGTTCCGCCGCCGTCCGCCTGCGTGTTCCAGCCCGCGAATTTGTAGTCTTCCTTCGATAGATCGCCGCTGTTGCGAAGCACGGTGACCGTCGTTCCTTCCTCATATTCATTGCTGTCGATCGGTACGTTGCCGGATGTAGCACCGTTGTCGTGATAGGTTACGGTGTAGGTCGGAGTTGGATGCGGTGTCTGATTCGCTGTCCACATTGCATACAGCGTCACATTCTCCGTGCCCATCGGGAACGTGTCTCCTGGGGCGTACCTCGTTCCGCCGCCGTCCGCCTGCGTGTTCCAGCCCGCGAATTTGTAGTCTTCCTTCGATAGATCGCCGCTGTTGCGAAGCACGGTGACCGTCGTTCCTTCCTCATATTCATTGCTGTCGATCGGTACGTTGCCGGATGTAGCACCGTTGTCGTTATAGGTTACGGTGTAGGTCGGTGTCGGATGCGGCGTCTGTTTCGCTCTCCACATCGCATACAGCGTCACATCCTCCGTGCCCATCGTGAACGTGTCCCCTGGGGCGTACCTCGTTCCGCCGCCATCCACCTGCGTGTTCCAGCCCGCGAATGTGTAGTCCGTCTTTGCCAGTTTACCGCTGTTGCCAAGCACCTTGACCGTCGTTCCTTCCTCATATTCATTGCTGTCGATCGGCACGTTGCCGGATGTAGCGCCGTTGTCGTTATAGGTTACGGTGTAGGTCGGAGTCGGATTAGGCGTCTGATTCGCCGTCCACATTGCATACAGCGTTACATTATCCGTGCCCATCGGGAACGTGTCCCCTGGGGCGTACCTCGTTCCGCCGCCATCCGCCTGCGTGTTCCAGCCCGCGAAAGTGTAGTCTTCCCTCGACAGATCGCCGCTGTTGCGAAGCACGGTGACCGTCGTTCCTTCCTCATATTCATTGCTGTCGATTGGCACGTTGCCGGATGTAGCGCCGTTGTCGTGATAGGTTACGGTGTAGGTCGGAGTCGGATTAGGCGTCTGATTCGCCGTCCACATTGCATACAGCGTCACATTCTCCGTGCCCATCGGGAACGTGTCTCCTGGAGCGTACCTCGTTCCGCCGCTATCCGCCTGCGTGTTCCAGCCCGCGAAAGTGTAGTCTTCCCTCGACAGATCGCCGCTGTTGCGAAGCACGGTGACTGTCGTTCCTTCCTCATATTCATTGCTGTCGATCGGCACGTTGCCGGATGTAGCGCCGTTGTCGTGATAGGTTACGGTGTAGGTTGGTGTCGGATGCGGCGTCTGTTTCGCTCTCCACATCGCATACAGCGTCACATCCTCCGTGCCCATCGGGAACGTGTCCCCTGGGGCGTACCTCGTTCCGCCGCCATCCGCCTGCGTGTTCCAGCCCGCGAATGTGTAGTCTTCCTTCGACAGATCGCCGCTGTTGCGAAGCACGGTGACCGTCGTTCCTTCCTCATAATCATTGCTGTCGATTGGCACGTTGCCGGATGTAGCGCCGTTGTCGTGATAGGTTACGGTGTAGGTCGGTGTCGGATGCGGCGTCTGTTTCTCTCTCCACATCGCATACAGCGTCACATCCTCCGTGCCCATCGGGAACGTGTCTCCTGGGGCGTACCTCGTTCCGTCGCCATCCGCCTGCGTGTTCCAGCCCGCGAAAGTGTAGTCTTCCTTCGACAGATCGCCGCTGTTGCGAAGCACCGTAACTGACGCTCCCTTGTGATACGTATTACTGTCGATCGGCACGTTACCAGACGTACTTCCGTTGCCGTCATAGAGAACCGTAAAGAACGGATAAACACGAAAAAAATAAGGATAACCGTTGTTTATTCCTTCGCGGATGCTCCATATTGAGGAGAAATTCCATCCGACATAGGTACTTTTCTGCCACATCTCATCTGTACGTTTGCCTTCCCCTTTTCCTTCATCCGTTTGCCCTGTTGTTTCCTTATCATAATAGGATTCGATAACGGTAGAGTTATTTATCCCCACAAGTCCGCCAACGCCAGATCTCGTCATGTTTGCAACCACCGCTCCGGTCGCATAGGTGTCCACAATCCTTTCGGAATCATGTACCCCCACCAATCCGCCAACGACTTGGTCACCTGTTACCGAACCTGTCGCATAGGCGTCTCCTATGTAACCTTCATTCATCCCAACCAACCCACCGACATAATAACGCCCAGTTACTTCGCCCGTCGCAAAGGATAGTTGAATCGAACTGGCTTTGTTACTCCGACCCGCTAACCCGCCGACTTCATCTACAGCTTGAACTGCACCTGAAGCATTGGATTCCAGAATGGAGCCGTAGTTGTACCCGACCAGCCCGCCTGCATGTTTATTGCCCTCGACTGTTCCTGTTGCATAGGATTTGGAGATGGCGCCGTTGTAGTCATTGGCGCCGATCAGTCCGCCGACATTATCGCCAATGCCCTGACTCTTTACTGGTCCTGTCGCATAAGTGTCTGATATGATACCTCCGTTATTGTAACCAACCAGCCCGCCGGCCCCGTATTGGGTGCTCGTTACTACCCCTGTAGCATGGGAGTGCTGAATAGTCCCATTATTTTTACCGACAAGCCCGCCAACATCGCTGCTGCCTGTGACTGCACCTTCGGAATAGGAGTCGGCAATAACCGAAGAATTCTCACCTACCAGCCCACCTACATTTTGACCATTGCCAGTTAATTCGGTTGTCGCGGAGGAGTTAGAGATTGATCCGTAATTGTATCCCGCAAGCCCTCCGACAGCAAAGTTGCCGGCTACCGTTCCGGAAACCCAGGAATTCGTAATCGAACCGTTGTTATTGCCGACGAGAGCGCCAACACCATTGTTACCGGTTACGTCCGCTCCAGTGAAACCAACATCCTGAAGTTCGGCATTGTGTGCCGTATATCCAAATAACCCTTGGTTATCTGCGGCAGGTCGATTAATACGTAACCCCGTAATCACCTTTCCGTTCCCGTCGAAAGTTCCGGTAAACGGTGCGCCTGCCGTTCCAATCGGCACCCAGCCCGCGCCGCCGTTATATCCTTCGCCACCATCGGAGAGATATTCGGTTAAATCAATATCCGCGATCAGCTTATAAGAAGCGCTCAATGCGTTCCTTACACGACTCAGTTGATCAACCGTTTGAATTTCGAAAGGGGAACCTGCCGATCCGTCTCCACCCGCAAATTTCGCTGTCCACATCGCATACAGTGTCACATCCTCCGTGCCCATCGGGAACGTGTCTCCTGGGGCGTACCTCGTTCCGCCGCCATCCGCCTGCGTGTTCCACCCCGCGAAAGTGTAGTCTTCCTTCGACAGATCGCCGCTGTTGCGAAGCACGGTGACCGTCGTTCCTTCCTCATATTCATTGCTGTCGATCGGCACGCTGCCGGATGTTGCACCGTTGCCGTTATAGGTTACCGTAAAGGCGTTGGCGAGCGCATTTACTTCGACGCTGGCCACATCGCTGGTTGTCGTGGCTATCTTGCTGCCCGTCGCCTGGCTGTTCGTGTTCGTCACGACGACATAGTAGTAGGTCGTGCCCGCCGCTCCTGTGGGCGCGATGTACGTTGCGTCTGTCGCACCATTGATCGCTGTGCCGCCGCTGTTACTGCTTATCGTATTCCTGTACCATTGGTAGCTCAGTGTTCCGCCGTCATTTACCGTAGCCCCGATGCTCAAGGACACGCTGTCTCCCACGTTTCCTGTGTGGTCCATCGGCTGCGTGTCGATATTTGGTGCTGCTGCATTGGTCAATACAGAGGCGTTCTGCACATACAATCTGCCTCCTTCCCCAACCGCTATATACTTATTGTTGGCAAAGGCGATATGGTGGAGGTTCGTCGAAATTCCTGAGGTCTCAGCCTCCCATATCTTCCCGTCAGCAGAATGGATGACGGTGCCTGATGAGCCGACGGCTGTAAAATGACCTTGTTCATATGTGACACCATTTAGTACAACAGTCGAATCGGTTGGCGACGTCTGCCTCTCCCACGTCACGCCATCCTCCGAATAGAGGATCGCACCCCCGTTGCCCACAGCGATGAACTTACCGTCACCATATGTAATCCCAAGCGGTATACCCGGGACATTGGAACTCTTCTGCCATTTCCTTCCGTCAGGAGACGAATAAATCTCGCCGTCGTTATAGCCGTCATTCCCTACCGCCACAAATTTTCCGCCACCGTAAGCAATGTCGCTTAGTATGGCGGGTGGAAAATACATGTCATTTGATAATTTTGTTGATGCCCAGACCTGCCCATCTAATGAGTAAAGGATGGTACCGCTTTCTCCTACCGCCACAAACATGTCGTCACTGCTTGTGATTGCCCTCAGGTCGAAGCTAACACCGCTGTCTCCCGTTTTCCACGAATCCCCATCGTCAGTGGAGAAGTACAGTGCACCGAATCTGCCGACTGTCACCCAGGTATCGAGTGCGTTGGTCACATCGTTCAGGTGTTCCGTGATGCTAAGGCTTCCGCGTATGTTCCAGTTCTCCTCATCGGTCGATTTGCGAATCGCTCCATTGTTGCCCACTGTCAGCCAGGTCCCGCCGTGATGGGCCACCTTGTTCAGAGCATCTGTTGTACGTGTTTCTTTGCTTTCCCAACTTTCAGCCGCCCGCACAATTTTGACCCATTTCCCGTAGCCACTGGTATCGGCTAACAACAAAAATGTCAAGAGCATCATACTAAGAAAGCGAGTAAACGATCGAGTCTTCTCTTTCATCCTATGAACCACCTTGCTTTCCTGTCAAAATTTGATAGATAACGACAACATATCAAACCGTCCTCCCAAAATACTCCCAAGGCGTGGAGCTGTAAAAATGGTCATAAAAAAGAGAGATTCTCTTCTGTAAACTGCGAGAATCTCTCTTTTTCACCTGTTAAGTTAATAAGCGATGAATCATCTGCTACGCTTCCGTCGCTTTGTGTACGAATGCTGCCGCCAGCTTGCGGATCTCCTCCGCAGGCGCTGCGCCAAGTTCCTCTTCCAACCCTCTAACATACTGCTCATATTGGGCGCGAAAAGAACCGGCCTCCCCATCTTCGGCATACAGACGAAGGAGCTCGCCAGTTATTTCCTCATCTAGCGGGGCATGCAGCAAATAGACGCGCAGCGTCTCCTTCGCTGCCGAACGGTTCCCGATTCGCCGATAGTAGGCGGTCAACATACGGGCAAGACCTGCTTGCTTCGTCGCAATCTCGGCAGCCAGACCCGCGCTCCAGCTATAATCCTTGCCCCCGTACAAGGAACCGGCATGCGACCTCAGCAGTTTGGCGGCTTCCGCCGTATTCCGCTCATCGATCTCCGCCGTACGGTTCATGAAGTCCCGGAAACGTTCCAAATCAGAGAAATCGGGAGATAGCTGCAGACGGTATCCGTCATTGCTGTTCGATAAATCCAAGCTCACGCCTGCATCCTTCAACGCTTTTTTCAACCGGTAAACCGAATTGTGCACATTATGGAGCGCACGATCTTCATCCAGATCCGGCCAGAGCAGGTCGGCCAAGTGCCATTGTCCAACAAGCCGGTTCGGATACGCCAGCAAATAAGCAAACAGTTCTTCTGTCTTACGAGTCGGCCAGTTGATCAAGCTTCCGTTCGAGCCCCTCGTTTCAAATGTGCCGAAGCAGCGCGCGATCGGTTCCTGATCCGCCGCGACTGCGGGTCGAAGCGCCGAACGCATGACGTGAAGCTTCAGTAACCTTGCCGCTACCCGTTCCAGATCCTCCGAAGTGACCGGCTTCAGCAAATAATCGACAGCATGGACACGGAAAGCATCCACCGCATAATCCGGATACGCCGTTGTGAATACGACCTGAAGCTCCTCATTTTGCTCTTTCAGCTTCTCTGCGAGCTGGATGCCGCCCATTTTTGGCATCTCGATATCGAGAAACACGGCGTCAGGTTTCAGCTCCGCATGGCGATCCAGCGCGGCAATCGGACTGGTGAACGCGCCGGCGACTTGCAAGAGCGGATGCTCACCGACAAGTCTCTCCATCAGATCCAAAATCGGTTGCTCGTCTTCCACAATCATGACACGCAGCAAGTGCACTCCCCCCAAAGGCAACCATTTGCAACAAGGCAGAAGCTAGCCTGTCGCATTCGCCGCCTCTCGTTTTGGCAAATAAACGACGACCTTTGTTCCTTTCTCCAGGGCTGAATCAATAGATACGCTCGCACCTGGCAAGGACATCAGCCGTTTGCGGACATTGGTCATTCCAATGCCGGAACCATCCGGTCGTTCGCCTGCATTCAACTGGTACAGGACATCATCTGCCATGCCAACGCCATCGTCGACAATTTCGAACCGGATATACCCGTTTCCGTCCGTAATTGATAACGCCACGGTTCCAGTGCCTTCCTTTTCAAAAATGCCATGCCGAATCGCATTCTCAACGAATGGCTGGATTGTGAAAGAAGGGATGACGACCGATTCCAACCCGGAATCCTGCTGCAGTTTGAAGGATAAGCGATCGCCAAACCGCGCCTTCTCAATCTCCACATAAGCCCGAATCAGTTCCAGTTCTACGTTTAGCGGCACATATGGCGCGTGAAGTTCTCGCTGAAACACTGTTCGCAAATAGCGGCTCAGCATAGAGAGAAGGTAAGCTGCTTTCTCTCCATCCGTGTAACAGAAAGAAACGATGCTGCTGATCGCATTGTACAGAAAATGCGGCTTGATCTGCGCTTGAAGAAAAGCGATCTCGTTTCGCATAGCTTGATCCATCGAGGTTTTCATCGACAATAACGTCCGAACTCGCGCGGTTAACGTCTTCGCATCGAATGGCTTGGCGATGAAGTCGTTTCCTCCGGCTCGGAAGCAAAGCTCGATATCGTACAAGGAATCCTTCACCGTGGCGAAAAGGACTGGCAGTTCAAGCACGGAACGCGTTTCTCGCACGGCCTGACACAAGTCGATACCCGAGATTTCGGGCATCATGACATCCACAATCATCAGATCGACGCGCGGGTAGGCCTCCAGCTTTTGAAGCGCCTCCTTGGCGGAAAAAGCCGTCAAAACGTTATACTCGTCGCCCAGCAAGTTGAGCAAAATCCTCACATTGGACGCTTCGTCGTCGACAACAAGTACGGTGTTCTGCCGCATCGGATCGATGATGTCCAGGGGCATCTGGAGCGCGGAGGTCATCCTGCTCCCAGCTACTGATGATAACAACGATGGTGCGGCGGTTTCATCAGTGCCTCCTTGAGCAATCGGCAGGATAAAGGTCATTCGCGTGCCTTGTCCTGGCTCGGACCGCTCAACAAAAATACGACCGCCCATTCTCTCAATCAGTTTCCGGCTGATGTATAGACCGAACCCCATCCCGGTATAGCCATCGTTAGGCACGACCTGATCCACTTGCTCGAAGTAGCCGAAAATCGCTTCATGGATTTCCGGTGCTATGCCAACCCCCGTATCCTCGACCGATACGGCCACTTGGCTTTCCGCCACTACAGCACTGATTTCGATATACCCGTTTTTCGTATGTTTCATGGCATTGTGAATCAGGTTATACAGCACCTGCCGTACCCGATTCTCATCCGCAGCAGCCATTGTGCCGGGCGGAATACGGTTCTCCCAACGCACATCCTTGCCCATCAGTTCGAATTCCAGCACTTGAAACGCCGTCTCGGCGGCGACGCGAAGATCCACCGCTGTCTGGCCTAGCAGCAGATCGCCATGCTTCAACCGGACAACATCAATCAGATCGTTCACGAGCGCAGACAGCTTGGTCGACGTATCGTAAATGAGCGACAGCTCTGTCCGCTGCCTCTCGGATAACGTGCCAGCTTTGCCGTCGAGTAAATAGGAAGCGATGTTCTGGATACCGTGCAGCGGCGTTTTCAACTCATGCGAGGTATTCGCCAGAAATTCGTCCTTCAGCTTGTCGCGAACAAGCAACTGCTCTGTCAACTTCTCGGTCTGCTCTGTTGCAGAGGTCAGACGCAGTGCGAGCAGTGCATTCATGAACATAATGACGGCAAGAAAGGCCATCCGCCGTCCCATGTCGGTTTGAACCAGACCGAGCGAATAGAAGAATCCGACCAGCAGGATCATGGTGACGGAGATCAGCATGCCAACCACCAAAAAGGATTCCTTGTGCTTCAGTTGTCCGTCCTTTTTCAAGCCAAGTCTGACGGCTCGGTATAAATAGAAAGCGACCACCAGCGTAACGTACTCCCAAGGCAAATTGCCAATCTTGGAGTATACCTCGTAAGGCAGCACAAGGACGGTTCCCAAATAAAGAGTGATCGGCGAAAGAAGCAGGGCAAGATGCCTGCGTGTCAGCAGCTTGCCGTCCAGATGATGGAGGAAGATCCCAAGTACAGCAATATTAGAGAATCCGCCGAGATTATACATTTTGCGATAAAATTCATTTGATATGCCCGGCACGAGCTGCAGCAATAGTTTGTCGCCATCCAGCACGACGAGCACCATCAAGGTCAGAAAGTACAGTCCGCTGTAAAGGTACGCCTTGTCTTTCAGACGCATGACGTAAATGCTCAGGTGGTACCCGCCAAACAGAAGCAGGATAAACAGACCGAAAAATTCGAAGGCAAACAGAATTTGGTCTAACCTTGAAATATCGGCCTGTGAGCCGAAGTACAAATCCTCGAAGCCACCGCCATTCGACAGGGTGAAATTGGCCACCTGCAGGATGATTTCCATCTCCGGCCCTTGTACCCAGGCGAACGTGCTGTAAGGTTTGTTTTCAGTCTGGTAATCATGGTTGGCGGCGGTGGTCGGGTTGCCTCCATTGCCAAGCAGGAGGCCGTTCACGTAAAGGCGGTGGGACGAGTGAATGTTCGACACCCGGAATCCATACTGGCCCCCAGTCTCGGGCAGCTTCACGATTAACCGATAGGTTCCGTATGTCGTCTGGCTTGCTTTGTCGATAGGAACGCTGCTGTACCATGCATTCGGAATTTGAGCGGAATAGGTAGACGCGTTTCCCGTTCGTCCATTTCGGAAATCATCCGGCCTAAAGAGTTCATTCGGGTAAAAGCTCCACTCTCCGTTGAGCGCAATAAAGCTTTTCTGTCCGAAATCCCACTGGCTCAGATCGAGAACGCCCTGCCGTGCTTCTGGTGCGGTCCGGTCTGGAACGGTATATTGGTACAGCGCGATCAAAAGAACGAACAAGATCAGCGGGATGAGCGCAAGCCCCGCCGCCCGATAGCCGAAGCGTATTCCCTGTTGTAAACGCAAGCTTCGCATCGCCGCCCTCCTGATCCCGCCTTCGACTTTCAACATGTTCCAACAGCCAGATACGCCAACACCATTCTATAAGAACGCAATCCCAAAATACTCACAAAAAATGAGGATCCTTCTATTCTACCCCTTTTAGGGATTCAATCATATTTATCCTGGTGACTCTTCTCCTAAGTAGTAAGTTAGCGAGAATGGTAAGCAAGTATGCAAGCATAACAGATACGAACATAGTAAAAATATTTAATTGATCGGGAATTTGTTGATGGCTGCTAGACAGTCCCTTTACAACGATTGAATAAACATAGCCACTGATCGGTAAAGCTACAATGACCGCAAATGTGGTGAGTATGATATTTTCAAAAAAGATCAGTCTGTTTATTTTATTTTTTTGATAGCCTAATACCTTCAGTGTTGCTAGCTCGCGATTCCTTTCATATATGTTGATGGAAGATATTGTGTAGATAGCGCCAAAGGCGAGTATGACCGCACAAATGATAAACATGATAAAGATAAAACTGTTTTGTTTCAAAATATACTGAGCCGATTTTTTTAGATCACTCTTATCGGCAATCGTATCTACATGTTGATCTTGTTCAAAGAAGTTACGGACGCTGACAAGATCTGTAGAGCTACTGGCCTCAACGAAAAGAGAGGCGGGGCTGTAGTCTATGCCAAAGCTCTTTAAATAGGCCGGTGTGGCATAAAACGACGGATTCGAATACTGTGTAGATATTTTTAACACTTTCATATCTACTGTTTTATTTGTAAGCTCTGGTGCAACGAAATTGATTTTGATGATGTTTCCTTCTCCAATCTGATATTTATCAGCGTAAGATTTGGGTACCAGCACTCCATCATCTTCCAAAGATATCCGATTGCCATTTTCGTCAAAGAAATGAATGAGATTGTTTTCTTTTTCCGTAACAACCAAAGTGGCATTTTCTTTTTTATCGTCTTGTATGAATTCAACAAGAAACGTGGATAGATAATAATGATTTTTAATCCCGGCGGGGAGTGGTAACGTCCCAGGGGAAGTTCCCCTCGCATAATCTACTCGCAAATCATATCTATTCACATCTTCAATTTGGTTCGCTACTTTTAACAAGGCCGTTTGCGTGCCAAAGGCAGTGATTAGTAAGATAGTGCTTACCACAACACCAATGGAGCTGGCTAAAGCTTTTTGTTTATGTAAAAATATATTTCTCAAAATGAGTTTGTTACTGTAGGAAATCCGACTCCAAATACTCGGAAATCGTTCGATCAATAATTGTTTCATCTTCTTTGGGGGTTTCGGACGCATAGCCTGAGCCGCACGTTCTTTTAATATGGCTCTGCCACTCAAGTAACACGCGAGGAGTCCAAAAGCACTCGAGACAATGATGGGCGGAATGACCGAGTAAACAGATAGTGAAAATGTAATGTCAGGCAGAGAGTAGGCCCGTGCATTCGACGCAGTTATTAATGGAATAAATACGATAGCGGCAATGACACAACCTATGATTGAGCCGATGATCCCTACCAGCACAGGGTATCCCATGTAATGAAGCATGATGTTTCTGTTTTTTACACCCAACGCCTTCATAATACCTACTTGATTTCTTTGAGAATCGATCATCCTCGACATGGTAAGAAAGAGGATAAGCGCTTCAATTAAAAAGAAAACGAATGGTATCACTCTGCTCATCATTTTATTATTATGTATCGTTTGATCGATTTTGGAATAACTGAAAGTCCGTTCTTTCCTTACTTGATCTACATACGTAAGTTGTTTGGATTGCGCTTCAATTGATTTCCCTAATTCGTCAACATCGTACCCTTCTTTCGCATCAATCATGATTTCATTATAGGTAAAGCCGCCTAAGATATCAGGCAGGGCCTCTTCGGCAATATAAGCGAATCCGTTCGTTTTATGGTCTTGGATTTCGTTCTTTTTTACATATTCAACATTTTCACCCAAGCCGCTAATGGTAAACGCAAAGCTTTTTTCATTCGTACTGATACTGATTTGATCACCGACATGATACTGATGTTCGTTGGCGTAATGGGAATCCAGTAAAATCTCATTCTTTTTGGACGGAATACTCCCCTCGATCAAAGTAGGCGTATTGATTTCATTTTTTTCAGGGATTGAATGAATTTTTAATGAAGCTTTATAATCTTCAAAGGCTTGTGTCGCATCAAAGGTATAACGCCCTTCTATTTTATGGATGCCTTCTATTTCGCTTAATCCAGCCAGATCATTTTTGGAAAGGTGACTGTAATAGACATGTAAGTCGCTGACATTATGTTCTTGAAAGTAAGCATTTGTATACGCACTCAGATTATCGCTTAAAGTGACTAACCCCGCATAGAAAAAAGCACCGACCGCGATAACCAAAACAAAGGCAATAAATTGCCCGATAGATTGTTTGATATCCCTTACTAATTTTAATAGTAATTTCATAATTACCATTCAATCCCTTCAACACTCTGTTTTTCCTCATTAATCGCAACGCTTTCGATCATTCCGCTTTTCACTTTAATCACTTTATCAGCCATAGGAGCAATCGCAGAATTATGTGTGACCAAAACGACGCATTTTTTCATGTCCCTGTTCAAATCTTGAAGAAGCTTTAAGACGGACTTGCCTGTCACATAATCCAAAGCTCCGGTTGGTTCATCACAGAGTAAAAGTAAAGGATTTTTGGCAACAGCTCTCGCGATCGCCACTCGTTGTTGTTCTCCTCCAGAGAGCTGGGAAGGGAAGTTTTTGATACGATGCGATAATCCAACTTTGTGCAAAATATCTTTCGCATCCAGATGGTTTTTACATACTTCAGTGGCAAACTCAACATTTTCCAGTGCGTTTAAATTCGGGATTAAGTTATAGAATTGAAAGACAAAACCGATTTTCTCGCCGCGATATTCTGTTAATTTTCTTTCGTTGAATCTGGTGATGTGTTGATCACCTACAATCACTTGACCCGAGGTCGCCGTGTCCATACCGCCAAGTATATGTAAAATCGTACTTTTACCGGCGCCGCTTGCCCCCAAAATAACGACGAATTCTCCCTCTGATATGGAAAAATCAACACCGTTTAAGGCCTTGATCGGCACTTCTCCGATTTTGTATTCTTTGGTTACATTTTTGAATTCGATCAACGTTTTCACTGTTTCCATCTCCCCGTATGCTATTGTTTGAAATTTGTTTGGCGCGATTTCAAGGTTTACTAGAAGGATAGAATTACACCGCTAGCTGCCCCGCTGATCTGATGGAGGCAGCGCCCCGACTTCTATCATACACCAAAAGGAAGAATTTGGATCTAACAACCGATGTATTTTTGCATCGGTCTCGAGATGGAGGGATTTTTTTTTTGAACGCCAGATCGTTGCGATTCTTCATTCGACATGTTCGCAAAAAAAACGGAGTAACCTCAAAAAGGCTGCTCCGTTCGAGTAAAATAGCATTTCAACATTATGAATCACTATTTATTTAATAATCTTTCTGTTTCTGAAATGAGTTCTTGAAGTATTTCAATACCTTCCTTTGTACGGTCTTGATTTGAGGAAATCAAAGTAATAATTTGGTCTATCTTTTTCTTATAATCATTGGGTTTTGTATGAAAACCTTCAATCATCCGAACTGCCTTTTTCTCATTGATACAGTATTCCCCATTTAATGCAAATATCACTTGATTTAGACATGAAATAGAGCGGAAGACATGGCCCGCAACGTACGAAATGTCATCCTTATCCAAGTTTTTCTCAGCAAACAGTAAGGAGAAGGATGATTCAAACATAAAATATCCAATCATTGCATCTTTTAATGGTTTTGGATACGGCATGGTTTTCGCTTTTAGTTCGGCTAACTGATTGGTGGGGTCAGATAATACTTTACAAATGGAGAGTTCACCCATATACATAACATTAATATAAGCATGGGGGTGTCCAGTCTGATAATGGGGAGAAACCTTTCCCGTCAAACAGTCATCCATAACCTGTGATACCCGTTTTACATCACGGAATAAAAAATCCACATGATATCCTTGAACAATGAGCCATCCCCCGCCATTTACCCACGGACCCCATTCTCCTAAAGATGTGATGATTTTTTCCCGATGTTCATCATCTAACTTTGTAGCGATCTTACTAACTTCACTGACATCAAAGCCTGCCGCTTCATCATAATAAATCCCAATATCAATATCAGAAGCAGCATGATTCGTTCCTCTTGCTCGTGAACCTCCTAAAACTACCCCCACAATGCCCTTAACTCCACTAAGTTCTTTATTTATTTGATCAATAACCTGTTGTACAGTCATACATTATTCATCTCCAATTAAAAATATCAGCAATTTTATTCATTTTTCTTATCCATTTCTTCACGCTCCATTTCTGTTATTCATCCTTTTTCCTTCCCATAGGTTTCGATAAGACATCGTTACTATCCTTTGTTAAAGCAAGATCTGTCAGCATCAATATTTCAAAAAGAAGGCGCTCCGATTCGAGAGAGTAGGTAGAAGCTATCTGTACTACCCTGCCGTTTCCGAAAAAGAATGTGTCAAAGCGGAAAGCAAATCCTTTGTAAACAGGGTATTTGGCGGAGCAGCAAAGCTAATGGTAACCAACTTCTTGGAAGAGGGCGATTGGTCCGAGAAGGAGATTGAATCTGAGTGCCCGCCTTCAGCATGCGCTGTGGCTGATCGTGTTAGTCAGGCTGCTTTTGCCTGATTTTCCAAGCAGCCCCGCAAGCATATTTAATGTTGCCACACATATAAAAAATGCCGTTTCGATGATTCATGTTGAAGGAAACAGCCCGTCACATGATATCCCTCGAAACAGCGAAGAGAATAAAATACCACAAAATGATCATACCATTACGCCTGAAAAAAATCATGCGCAACCTGAAACAATCGAGCTGTGGGACGAAAAACAAGCACTCTACTCCTCGCAAGTTCGATATGCGTTCGGTGTACAAATCGTATCTGCGATCTGGTTGGCCGGGGCGGTAGCGTTCATTACCTCCTTTTTGTCCTACCTATTTCGGATGAGAAAGCGGCGCAGAACGCTCACTCCGGTAACAGACCCGCGGATTTTGTCTGTCATGGAAGAATGTCAAAGGAAATTTGGTATAAAAAAACCAATCTCGCTTTACACAGGCGACTATGCAAAGAGCCCGTTTATTTCTGGATTGATTCATCCGTGGATCTTTATGCCGGAAGCGGTCGCGAAAGAGTTGCCCCCTTCTCAACTGCTGCATATTTTGTCACATGAACTGGCCCATTTTAAAAGAAAAGACATGTGGTGGAATACGCTCAGCAGTTTTGTCTTGATGATACACTGGATGAACCCAATCGTGTGGATCTCTATGAAAAGAATGAAAACATCCAGGGAAATCGCATGTGATGCCTGCGTCAAGGAGGTTCTCGGAGAACATGAAGCGACTCCATATGGCTTGACGATGATTGATTTCCTGAAGCGGTTTGCCTTTTATAAAATTGGTTTGGCGATTTCGTGCTTCTCAGAAAAATGATACCTCTCATACGTACTTTGACAAGGCTGACCTTTGGATAATTCAAAGGTACCTGTCGTCAAATTCATGACGATGGAGAACAACGTACAATCGAGCAGCGCTGTCTCTTCACTCTCCTCTGCCTCCCCATGGCGGCAGATTGCATCCGGATAGCTGAAGTGATCTCGAAATATATCCTTTATATACTCCTCGTCAATACTGCCTCGCTCAGCTGTCAGCAATTTCGTCGCTCTCCCCATCCGCAAATACGTATCGGAGGCCCCCATGCGAACAGAATCATCTACCTGTATACGAGGGCTGACAAAATGATTCGTATGTGTGATATGCCCTTCCAACGGATAGAGAACGTCGTAGTTTACCTGTGCAGTCTCTACCCCTACCGCCTCACCTTCTCGATGCGCCAACAAATAATTAGCCGCCGTCCCTCGGGGAAGTCTCGTGATTTGGCGAATCGCCTGAGGCAGCGTGCTGCTATTCAATATTCCTCGCAAAATGATGTGAATCGGAACCCCAACTGATTTTTCCGAGGATCGAAGGAAATTCAGACATACCGCTAGTCCTTTGGCATTCATTCCAATTTTCCCGACGATACCCGCTTCCGTAATCATGAGAATGGTCGGTCGCGGCGGCTGCTCGATTTCTACCACCACGAGCCCATCTGCTATGAGATTGATCCAGTCCCAGTTTTGTCCGATGAGTGTCTCCTGTCTTTTCGTAGCAGGTGGAACTGCCGCTATGCATGTGCACCCGTCTGCTTTCGAAGCGGAGCCGCCCAGATTGGTAATGATTTCGCTTCGCGCATTCAAGGCAACGATATCCTGCAAATCAAGACCTGCCCCTTCGCTGATGCCTTTGATTTCTTCCATGATCTCCGCATCGTACTGCTCGATCCATGGGATAAACTGGGCAGCATATGCTGTTGCCTCTTCCCACGAAATGGCTGCCCCTTCCCGGAAGGCTCGTTCATATGCCCGCAGATTCGTTACGATTTGCTCTCTGGCAAGCTGTCCGAATTGCCTCCCTCTTTCGTATGCTGTACCGCTAATCCGAAAGACAGGAAATCCTTTCATCTTGAGAGGCGCCTCCTTTTACAATCTCTTTTCCATATAATGGCGGTCGTAACCGCTGCCGTACTCCGCAATACGTGTCTCTATAATCTGAAAGCCCGCTTTTTGATAAAGAGCAACCGCCCCGACATTTTCCGGTCCAACGGTCAAGCAAACCTTTGTAAATCCATCCTCTCGCAATTGCGCAAGCAAGCTCTCCAAAAAAGTGTAGCCATACCCCAAGCCTTTTTTGTCCGCTCGAATGTAGAACCCGTACACATACGCTTTATCGGGCTGGCGAAAATCTCTCATCAGCTCACAAACACCAACGGGCCGAGAGTCTCCTTCTTCCTGAAAAAGGATGATGCAGCCATGTCTGGCAAGCGGTACGAGCACCCATTCATCGATGCTTCCATGCACGCCAAAGGCTTCCTGCTCCAGCTCCTTCAGCATCACTAGCTGTTCCTCCGTTAATGTCTCCACGATTTTAAGTGTTGTCGCTTTTGTCCTGTGCATGGCTGTTCATCTCCTCATTCTCTCTTGCCTGAAACCTCCAGGCGTCAACGAATTTGCTCTGACATCACCGTTAGCTCGGCGAGAATCGCTTCATCGACCTCGATCCCCAATCCCGGTTTATCGCTCACTACAATTTGCTTTCCTTGGCACGTCAGATTCCCCACATCTTTTGAAAAAATGAAAGGACCTGCCAATTCATTTGAAATAATATTTTTCTTCGCGATCGATAAGTGAGCTCCTGCCGCGCTGCCCACTGATGATTCTGGCATCGAGCCAATCTGACATTCCATCCCGGCCATTTCGGCTTGATGAACCAGCTTGCTTGCAGGGTAGATGCCCCCGCACTTCATTAGCTTGATGTTCACCTTATCGGCTGCCTTTTTCGCGATGACTTCCCGCATCTCACTCGGTCCGAGCAAGCCCTCGTCTACCATGATCGGAATCGCCGTCTGCCTGCGAATTTCCGCCAAAGCTTCCAGATCATCAGCCAGGACGGGCTGCTCCATCCAATCGATTTGACAATCCTCGATTTGCCCGAGAGCCAGCAAGGAATTGGTGCGATTGACCCATCCCTGATTGGCGTCTACCCGCAGCTTCACAGCAGGGCCGACCGCCTTTCGAACGGCACGAATGCGCTGTACGTCTGTCATAAGATCAGCGCCTACCTTTATTTTTACACTGTCAAAGCCGGAAGCCACAGCCTGCTTCGCTTCCTCTGCCATAACCTCGGGCGCAAGAATACTGAGCACATATGGCAGGGACAGAGTCGGATGATATTTTCCACCTAGTAAATGATAGACGGGCTGCCCTGCGGCCTTTCCCATTAAATCGTAGCACGCGATATCGACAGCCGCTTTTGCTGCCGGTGCTTGGTATACGCATCGGTTCATCAAATCGTGAATTCGCTCGATGTCAAACGGATTTTCGCCGATGATTGCCGGGATCAGGTGATGGACGAGCAGCGCATAAGTGCTCTCCCATGTCTCCCCCGTGACATGCTGATCGGGAACCGATTCTCCAAAGCCCACCAGTCCATCATCGGTCTCTACACGCACAATAATAGAAGGCATCTCGTAATAGGTGGCGTACGCAACAATAAACGGGCGCAAAAGGGGGATTCTGATGGCATGGACCTGGACAGACTTTATTTTCATTTCGTTTATACCTCCGTAGCTACAACCTTAGGAATTTGTCGATATCCGAAAGCAACAGCTTTTACCTTTCCGTCTTCTCCGTTCGTAAAGCCGATTGTAAGCTCGCTTCCGTCCATGCGGGCCAAAAAGTAGTCTTCGGCGATCTGCATAAGCGGATACTTCACTCCTTTGTCGCTTGCAAAAATAGCCGTATTGTTTATCAGAGTCAGCACACCGTCCTCTGCTGTTATGCTGACATCCATTCCTTCGCCTGAGATATATCTGCCCACGTACTCCTCGAATCGATTTGTCGCCGCCCGATATTCTTCATAGGTGACCAGAGGCACGTCAGCTTCCCGGCCTTCGAGAAGATTCAAGGCAGCCAAAGTCAGCTTTTCCACCGGTGTTCCGATCAGATTGGCGAGCGCCATTGTTGTAATTCCTCTTTCGGGAACGATGCTCAAATGAGCCGCAACGCCTTTGATGGCTCCCCCATGCTTCAGAAGCGTTCCTCCATAATAGTTGGGCTCCACCATCAGGCCATACCCGTAATACCTTTTGTAGTTGCATGGAATGTGAGGAAGGGTCATCTGCCTTACGCTTTCTTCAGAAAGTATCCGTTCCTTGCCGACCGTTCCGTCTGTACGAAAAATTTCAGCGTAATTCAGCATATCGCGCACAGTCGAATTCAAATGTCCAGATGCAGCCACAGCTGGCCCATCCTCCCAGTGCGGGTCAGGGTACAGCTCAGGTACACCTTGATTGTCTCTCATGTGATAAATCGTAGTAACATCTGGATAACGAGGCAGGTCACTCAAAAGAAAGGTGCTGCTCGGCATATTTGCTGGCTCAAGAATGTGTTCCTTCACGTAGACGTCATACGGTTTGCCGCTCACTTCAGCAATAATGGCTCCGAGCAGGGAGTAGCCGTCATTGGAGTAGCTAAAATGCTGACCGGGCGAACCCAGCAATTCGTAGTCCACTCTTGAGAGAACCTCAATAAATTCCTGATACGTATGGATCGGCTTCTGATCTTCCTTCTTCAAAAATCTGTGTATCGGATTTGCCTCTTCTGGAAGCGTGTCGAGCAAGGAATGCTTGATCGCGAGTAGATCGACAGGCAGTGGCGGAAGCCCGGATGAATGCGTCATCAAGTGATGAATCGTTATTTGCTCCGTCTTCTGGCGGTCCGGGGTCCGGAACTGTGGGAGGTATGTGAGAACAGGAGCATGGACGGACAGCTTTCCGGCTTCCTGTAGTTGCATGATCGCCATGCAAGTAAAGGACTTAGTGACCGATGCCAGTCCCATGACGGTATCAGGCGTAATCTCCAGCTTTTGCTCGGCGTCGCGGTAGCCGAACCCTTTTCGATACAGACTCTTACCGTCTTGATTGACTCCAATGACGAATCCAGGCGCCCGGCTCTCCTTTATCACCTTTTCTGCGAGCTCTTCAAACGTGCTTTCCCAACCTTGTCTATTCATCCTTCACACCTCTTTCCCGTCATTTACGTTTTCATCTGCGAGCTTCACCAAGTAAAGCACACCTATTGAAATGCCGGATACGTTACCGCTCTCGTCTCTTTGAAACCTGATCGCTTGTTCCTCTTCATCCAGCTTCATCACGAAATAATCATCTCCGATCGGGCGCAGCGGGACCTTATTGCCGCCCAGATCAAGCACCAGAGCTCCTTGCTCCATCATCACTTGCCTATCGTGGTTGGCCCCTGCCCGATACGTACCTGTGTACTGCCGCAGCTGTGCTTCGTTGATACTGCACTCCGTAGGAAATGGCAGGGAGGGAGAGGTTGCAGGACGGTTCTCCAGCGAATGGACGGCATAGTTCAGCAGCTCGATGATTGGCGTCTCTGCCAAATTCGCCATCGCGATACCCGTTATTCCTCGCTCGGGGATGATGACCATTTGCGAGGCCACCCCTTTGAGCCCTCCGCTATGCTCCAGCTTTGTAGCTCCGTAGTAATTCGGCGTCACGAATAATCCGTAGCCGTAATACTGACCATACCCCGCTTGGACATGCGGATGCGTCATCTGCTCCACGCTCTCTTTAGAAAGAATGCGTTCTGAACCGACCAGCCCTCCTGTCCGATATATTTCCGTATAGCGCAGCATGTCATGGACGGTAGAGTTTAAGTGACCGGAGGCGAGCACAACGGGACCTTCCTCCCACTTAGGATCAGGGTAAACTTCAATGTCCCTGGCCTCATTTTTAAGTCGATAGATCGTCGTTACCTCTTTGTAATGCTGTAAATCCTGCAAGTCGAACGAGCTATTATGCATTCCCGCCGGCTGAAGAATATGCTCCTTTATATACGTCTCGTAGGTCTTCCCGCTGACTCGCTCAATGATGGCGCCAAGCAGTGAATAAGCGTCATTGGAGTAGTTGAATCTTGCTCCAGGCTGCCCTAATAGCTGAAAATCTGTCTTGCTGATGACCTCCATAAAATCCTCGTACGTATGCACCCACTTCTGATCCTCTTTCTTGATTTGCTTGTGAATGGGATGGTCCTCGTCTTCGATATTCCCATCCGGCAAACCCTTGATTGCCAGGTAATCCGTTGGCAATAACGGCAATCCAGACGTGTGTGTCATAAAATGGTGGATCGTCATTTTCTCGGTGCAGCTCTGGTCGGGCGTGCGAAACTCCGGTAAATAGGCGAGCACCGGATCGTGAACCCGCAGCCTTCCCGCTTCCTGCAGCTGCATGATCGCAGCACACGTAAACGACTTGGTGATCGACGCTACGCCCATCACCGTATCAGGCGTAATCGCCAGCTGCCTCTCTTTATCCCGATAGCCAAACCCGTGACGATAGATGCTTTGACCGTCCTTGTTCAAGCCCACATACACGCCCGGTACGCCACACTTGTCAATGTGCGGTTGTGCTACCTCTACAAATTGCTTTTGCCATTCCTTGTTTTCCATTCTCGATCCCCCATCTCTCTGCTGATGCCTTGCTTACAGATCCACCCAGCTCTCTCCCAGCATGATGCCATACATCGCATCGAGCTTGATTCCATGTACACGCTTATTCACGGCCAGGAAGGTTTTCTCTTCGGAATACGGAATCCAGTAGGCTTGCTCTACCGCAATTTTTTGGATCTCCGTAAAAATCTGCTGTCTCTGAACTGGGTCGACTACCGTGCGGCTTTTCTCCAGTAAAGCGTCCAGCTGCGGATTCTGGATGTGGGAGTGATTCAGGCCGCCAATTTGACTGGAATGCATAAACAAATACAAAATATCGGGGTCCAGATCGGTGTAGCCCAGTACGTTCAAATCAAACTGTCCCTTTGCTGACAAATCCAGCACACTGCCCAGCTCGGCGTTTTGCACCTTGATCTCCACCCCGATATCCTTCAGCATGCTTTGTATCAAAGGAATTCCTTGTGTATTCATAGCGGTTAAAAGCTGCAGGCTGAGCGGCTTCCCGTCCTTTTCGCGGATGCCCCCGGCACCTGTCATCCAGCCTGCGTCCTCCAGGAGCTTTTTGGCTCCCTCCACATTGAACGGATAGCCGTATGTTTCGACAGCAGGATCATAGCCGAACATCTTCCGCGGCAGTGGACCGAAAGCACTCTCTCCTTCTCCTTGCTGGTCTGCCTGGATGATTGCTTTTTTGTTGAGCGCCATGTTTAGCGCCTGACGTACACGAAGATCTTGCAAAATCTCATTTTCCAGATTCATCTGAATGAAATTCACACCCAGCTTCGTCGCTTCCAAAACCTCGAATTTGCCGTTGCTCCTGTAATCCTTCACTTCTTTTGCCGATATCGAAGCGATGTCGATCGATCCGCTTTCCAAGGCAGCAATCGTTGTTTGCGTATCCTTGATGAATTTGATAACGAGCTTGTCGGGCATAGGTGGTCCTTGAACTTTGGCAAAAGGCTCTGCCCACTTGTACGCTTCATTACGGACCAGCGTGATCGATTCCCCTGTCTTCCAGCTTTCGAATTTCCACGGGCCGACCCCCGCCGGATTTCGCCCATATTCCTTGCCGTACTTCTCGATGGCAGTCATGGACAGCGGCTGCGTCACATTCGGCTGAATCAGATACGACAAGAGCGGGGCAGACGGCTCCTTCAACTGAAGAATGAGTGTCTTGTCGTCCGGGGCAGAGATCTTTTCAATCACACTGAGCAAGGGGCCAACTCCTGGAGAAGCCGTTTCCGGTGCCATCGCCCGTTCGTAGGTCGCTTTAAAGGAAGCAGCTGTCAGTGGTGTGCCATCGTGAAAGGTCACTCCCGAGCGGATTTTAAATGTCCAAGTCTTTTGGTCATCGGAAATGCTGTACGACTCCGCCAAATACGGCTTGATCTCTTTCGTTTCAGGGTCGGTGGACAAGAGCGCTCCCCCAATCAGCCTCGTCACGACCTCGCTCGCCGACATATTCGTTTTGTGTATATCGAGAGTATCCGGCTCTGCCGATAGCCCGAGTGTGATCGTACCACCCGCCTTTGGTTCTCCCCCGCCCTCCGGCTGGGTGCCCTCCTGCGCTGCCGGACTTGCTGACTGACTGCAGCCGATCGCCGCCAGCAAGAGCAAGCAAACGAGTGAAACATACCAGATGCGCCCTCGAAAATTTCTTCTTTTCTCCACAATGACTCCCCCTCATGATTGCAAGTGAATTGTTCGTCTGGCTGGACAAACGTCATTCGTTTACCCACATATCCTGTATGGTAAGTGTCGCAAGCGGGTTAGGCTTGACCCCTTGAATGCGATTGCTGATAACCTGGAACGTCTTCGCAGAATACAGCGGAATCCAATAAGCCTCCTCCACGACGAGCTTCTGGATGGCCGCGTATATTTTTTGCCTTTCCTGACTGTCTGTTGTTATTGAACCTTTTTCCAGCAGGCTATCCAGCTCTTTATGATTCACACGGAAAAAGTTCAAGCCGCCGATTTGGTTGGAATGTAAAAACAGCTCCAAAATATTCGGATCTATGCTCCCGTGATCGGTTGCCATCAAATCAAATTCGCCTTTTACGGCCTGTGCATGGGCGGTGGCCATTTCGTAGCTTTGAATTTTCAGATCGATGCCAATTTCCTTCAACATGCTTTGCACAAGCTGATTTCCTGGCTTAGGATCGTCGATGATCATCGTGAGGCTGAGCACTTTTCCGTCCTTTTCTCTGATTCCTTGCCCTCCCAGCTTCCAGCCGGACTCCTCCAGCAATCGAATCGCTTCTTCTTTGTTGTATTTGTAGCCATACTCCTCTACCGCTTTGTCGTAGCCAAACATAGTAGGCGGGATCGGTCCGTAGACTGGCACTCCTTCTCCCTGCAAATCTGCGATGATCAGCGCTTCCTTGTTGATCGCCAGATTGATCGCTTTGCGTACATGGACATCCCGCAAAATCTCATTTTCCAAATTCATGCCGATAAGGTTCACAACCGGCTGCATTCCTTCCAAAACGGTGAAATCTTTATGATTCTTGTACTTCTTCACGTCCTTGGCAGGTACACCCGCGATGTCGATCGTTCCGCTGTCCAGTGCAGCCATCAAGGTCTGCGTGTCTTTGATGAACTTGATGACGAGCTTATCCGGACGCACAGGTCCCTGATTTTCCACAAACGGTGCGCTCCATTTATAGTCATCATTGCGGATCAGCGTAATGGATTCCCCTGTCTTCCAGCTCTCGAACTTCCAAGGTCCGACCCCGACTGGATTTCGTCCAAAATCACTTCCGTATTTCTTCAGCGCCTCCATCGAAATCGGCTGTTGATACCCCCCGTAAGACAAGGCACTGAGCAGCGGTGCTGACGGCTGCTTCAGCTGAAGAATCAGCGTAGAGTCATCAGGTGCACCAACGGATTCGATTGTGGTCAGCTCTTGTCCCGTCACCGGTGAAGCGGTCTTTGGATCAATGGCTCGCTCTATGCTTTGCTTAAAGACAGATGCAGTCAACGGTGTTCCATCATGGAATTTCACTCCCGGGCGCAGCTTGAACGTCAAGGTCACTCCATCCTCGGAGACCGTGTACGATTCAGCGAGATGAGGCTTCAGCTCAAAGGTGTACGGGTCGAGAACCATCAAGGCTCCCCCCAGTAAGCCGCCTACGAAATTGCCCGCTGACAAGGCTGTTTTTTGCGAGTCTAACGTATCTGGCTCCGCTTGAAACCCGATTGTGATTGTTCCGCCCGTTTTTGGTGTTAGGCTGACAGTCGCTTTTGGTTGTTGCTCCACGTTTTTGGCGGGTGGAGGTGTAGATGTACACCCCGCTGCTGAAAAGGCGAGTAAACAAGCAAACAGGACGTATTTGATGCGGCAATCCAAATTTTTTCGCAACATTGCGTGCCTCCTTTTTTTGCATTGTTTTATTGGGTAAAGCAATGGCTTACGTGACTAACGTCGCTATATAGTCGCAAATTTCATTTGTGCTTTTTGACGGGTTAGTAGATAGTGCTGGCAGGAGTCGATTCGTAGATGAGTTCAAGTAGAATGGTATGGAGGTGGTCCCGGATTGCTCCTTCACCTGGAACAACCGGGACATATTCGTTTTCACTAACGAGAGAGTAAATGGTGGTTGAAGCGATACACAGCGCGGGGACGTCCTTGTTGATACGGCTGCTCCTCGCCAACCACTTCAATCACTTGATGATCGATCAGTTTTTTTACGGTTCGCTCTGAGCTTCGTCTGCTGATCTGGAGGTATTCGGCCAGGTCAGTCGCTGTAAACCGATTGTCCCGTCGCAGCTTTACATACTGGATCAGCTTATTTATGGTAGCGACACTCGAGCCTGACTTTTCGGCAATCTCCAAAATGGCCTTGTTTTCGCTTTTTAAATGAAAAGTTTTCGCCTCAGTGTTCACAGGCCCGATGACTTCTTTTTCATCTGTCACGAGATAAGCATTGCTTTCTTGCGTGTTTCGCGCATGATAGATCGCGATTCGCGCGTTTGCTTCCGCTTCCTTCGCTGTGAGACCGAACCCAAAGCCCATCGTGACCGTGACCTTGCACAGATGACTGACATTTTCCAATACATGGGCAATCTTGCCGTATTCCATCATTTGCTCAATACTGCCTCTCGTCCCGTAAATAATAAATTGATCCATCCCGAGCTTTTGAATAGAGGCATCGGTCTCTTTAACCAGCTCAAGCAGCTCTTGGAGCAAGATGATCGTGGCGTCCTGCATTTGGCTTTCTGCCTGAAAGCCTGCGCCGCCCGTCTGATTGATCGTAGCGATGCCCACCGCTATCTGCGAATTTTTGCTAATTTTCAGTTGCCCATACGCCACCGCTTGCTGGATAGCATCCCGAATATTTTTGTCTGGAACGATGAGCGGGGCGCAGGGAATATTCAGCTCACACAGGCGCGTATACACATAATCAACACCGGTCAGGGCAAATTTGCTCTCCCCTCTCTCCCAATGCTCCTTGTGAAAATGGATGACTTCCTCGGCGTCAAATCTGGTGCCGCCTTCTTCGACTATCTCGCTGTAGTCCGTTACGAACCAAGACGTAGGCTGAATGCCCAATTCTTCTGCTACCTTCTCGATATACGCAGCCTTTGGCACATCGATGGAAATCCGGTCCAATCCCCCCGGGACATGCAGCATCGTATGAAACAGCGAAAGTGAAATCGTATACTCATCAGATGGAATGTACACCGCTGGCCACTTTTTTTGTTCCGCCTTTTCTTTGGCAAAAAAGTACGGCAGCGGCCCAGCAAACAGCAGTACGTCACAATCATCAATGAGGTCAAGCAAAGCCGTACTCTCTTTTGGATTCTGGTATGTGTACGTCGTCAGATGAATATTTGCGTCTGCATGGATATTCTTTCTAATCCTTGGTACGAATTCTTCCGAAGAGATTGCCGCTATTCTAATGATCATTGCTCATTCCCTTTTCATTGTTATTTCCAGACTTGCTGATACACGCGAATAAAGTTTTTGCCCATGATCAGCTCGATGGATTCATCTGTATACCCTCGATTGGCAAGAGCACTGACCAGCTCAGGTACCATGCTATGTCCTTTCACCACATCAAAATCCTTCCGCGATGCCTCAGCGAGAGCAATCGGAGAATCGTACTTCATGAATGGCTCGATAATATCCAGTCCGATTCCGATGTGCTCTACCCCTACGAGTGCTGCGACATGATCCACATGGTTCAGCAGATGTTCCAGATCGGACTTGTCATCGCTATCGGCTACAAAAATGTTAACGCCATTAATCCCGATCACCCCGTTAGTCGAGGCAATCGCCTTGATTTGCTCATCTGTCAGATTGCGCATGGAGCCAGCGAGTGACCGACAGTTGGAATGGGAAGCGATAATCGGTTTTTTGGCAATCTCCATGACATCCCAAAAGCCTTCGTCGTTTAGATGACTGACATCGATGATCATCCCCATCGCTTCCGCTGCTTCGATCAGTTGCACGCCGAACTCGGTAATGCCTCCCTTTTTCCCTTCACGTACCGGAGAAAAGTGGCTGCCGTCTCCTGCGAAATTGCGTCTGCTCCAGACGAGTCCCATAAAACGCACGCCAAGCTCATAGAAAATTCGGAGCAAGCTGAGGTCGTTGTACAGCGGATCAGCTCCTTCCAGAGAGAGGACAAAGCCGACTTTCCCTGTCTTCTTAGCGGTTTCGATATCATCCACACTCTTACATACCATGATTTTATCCGGCGCCTCTTCCACCTCAGCGTGCAGCGCGCTGATTTGCTGGAGTGCCTTACGCAGTCCCATCTCCGGTAAAAATTTGCTGTCGATATAAATGGCAGCGACGATGGTCTGCACCCCGCCTGCCAAAAAGTCAGACAAATAATCCGATACAATGACGTTTTTTCTGCCGTACTCCCGTTGGATAGCCACATCCATCAGCAGATCAAAATGAGCGTCAATCATATGTTTCATGCCCCGCTTCCCTCGTTCTATCGCAAATTCTCAGGATTGAGTGGTTCCAGCTCCGGCAGCACGAAGCGTCCATCTTTGCGGACCAGCCGATCATCGAACCAGATTTCCCCTCCGCCGTACTCCGGCCGTTGGATCATGACCATATCCCAGTGAATGTTGGAATTGTTTCCGTTCGAAGCATCGTCATAGCATTGTCCTGGTGTGAAATGGAAGCTGCCATCAATTTTTTCGTCGAACAAAATGTCCTTCATCGGTTCTCGTATGAAAGGATTTACGCCAATCGCAAACTCGCCAATATACCGTGCCCCTTCATCCGTATCCAGAATGCCTTCCAGACGTTTCGTATCATTGGCTGTCGCATTTACGATCTTTCCGTTTGCAAACTCCAGCCGCACATTCTCAAACGTAAAGCCCTGATAGGGAGATGGCGTGTTAAAGGTGATGACACCGTTTACCGATTCACGAACCGGACACGTGAACACTTCACCATCGGGAATATTTTTTTCGCCTGCGCCCAAAACTGCCGGGATTCCTTTGATCGAAAAAGCAAGCTCTGTGCCGGATCCAATGATTTTCACTCGGTCTGTTTTTTCCATCAGCTCTTTTAGTGGCAGCATAGCCTTGGCCATTTTGGCATAATCCATCGTGCAGACATCAAAGAAGAATTTTTCAAAAGCCTCTGTACTCTTGTTCGCGAGCTGTGCCACAGCGGGATTGGGATAGCGCAGATACACCCATTTTTTCTGGAGCCGCACCTGGCGTACTGTTTTAGCAAAAGAAGCGAACAGCTTCATCTGCTCGTCGGGCACATCCGAGAGTTCGTTGATGTTGTTTCCACCCTCGATGAGGATAAAGGCTTGCATCTTCTCCATCCGAAATTGATCAATCTCTGCCCAAGTCTTAAACTGCATGGCATCTCCGTACAACAACAACTGACGTTGTACAGAATGATCCTGCAGATTTACATGAGCGTGTCCGCCTGCCTGATGAACAGCTTTCACCAGCTCCTTGATCAATGGTGTGTCAATTTCAATTGCCTCAATCAGTACATGATCTCCGGGCTGTACTTGAGTCGAATAGTTCACCAGCACATCCGCCAATTTGGTTAAACGCGAGTCCAACATCGATCCATGACACCTCCGCCAATTGTTTTTCTATTTTCGCCGCATGCACCTAATAGAGATGACAAGCAACCATTCTTCCCTCTACTTCTTTTAAAGCTGGCACTTCCTTTTTGCATACGTCCATGCACGCCCAGCAGCGCGGGTGAAATTTGCAGCCCGCAGGAGGATTGGAGGGCGAGGGCAAGTCTCCTGTTAATATAATCCGTTCCTTTTTTTCATCTGGATCAGAGACTGGAACAGCGGATAACAGCGATTGCGCGTACGGGTGCAACGGCTTGCGAAACAGCTCTTCTTTTTTCGCCTGCTCAATGACTTCTCCCAAGTACATGACGGCTACTCTGTCGGCAATATGTTCAACAACACTTAAATCATGAGAAATAAAGAGGTACGTCAGAGAAAACTGCTCTTGCAAATCCTGCAACAGATTGAGAATCTGCGATTGGATCGACACATCCAGAGCGGACACTGGCTCGTCGGCAATAATCACCTTTGGTCTGAGCATCAATGCCCGTGCAATCCCGATCCGCTGTCTTTGTCCCCCTGAAAATTCGTGGGCATAGCGTGTGAGATGCCTTTTGCTCAAGCCGACAATTTCAATCGTCTCTTCAAGCAGTGCTTTTCGCTGTTCTCTGGGTATGCGATGGGCAATCAGCGGCTCGGTTAAAATGTGCTGGATGGTCAGCTTGGGATTGAGCGTATCAAACGGATTTTGAAACACCATCTGCATGTTCCGCCGGATGTTGTGCATATCTGCTTTGCGAAAGGTCCGTATGTTTTTGCCTTGAAAAACAATCTCTCCCTCAGTCGGCTCTATCAGGCGCAATATGCACCTTCCCAGCGTCGACTTTCCGCAGCCTGACTCCCCGACAATCCCTAATGTTTCTCCTTCGTTTACGGTTAGATTCACTCCGTTCACTGCATGGACGTAGGTCGGTTGCTGGAACCATCCTTTGCCCAATAGAAACCGTTTTTGCAAATTTTTTATTTCCAAGATTGGCGTCGTCATACATTCACCGCCGATCTCTCGCTATTTTCCTCATACAGCCAGCATCTGCACTGGGACTGCTGGTCCACCGCCATCAGCCGCGGATTCTGTTCAAGACAGACAGGCATGACTTTGTCACAGCGCGGGGCAAAGCGACAGCCCTTGGGATATTCGTCCGGAGCCGGCACGCTACCAGCGATGCTGTTCAGACGCTTTTGTCCTTTGGCTTTGTGCGGACTCGACTGGATCAACCCGATGGTGTACGGATGCTTCGGGTTGCGCAGCAGGGATCGCACATCTGCCGATTCAATCACCTGCCCGGCATACATCACCATAACCCGGTCACATGTCTCGGCGACCACACCCAAATCGTGAGTAATCATGATCAGCGACATGCCCATCTCCATGCGTACTTTTTGAATCAAATCGAGAATTTGCGCCTGAATCGTCACATCGAGAGCCGTCGTCGGTTCATCCGCTATGAGTAGCTTCGGGCTGCAGGCAATTGCCATCGCAATCATGACACGCTGCCTCATCCCTCCCGACAAGCGATGTGGGTACTCGTGGTAGATTTCACTGGCCCGTGAGATTCCTACCTGTGTAAGCAGCTTGATCAACTTTCTCCTTTGCCTGGGCGCGCTTCATTCCTTCATGCTTTTCGATTCCTTCACTCATTTGCTTGCCGATGGTCAAAACAGGATTGAGAGAGGTCATCGGCTCTTGGAAAATCATCGCCATTTCTTTTCCCCTGATTTTCTGCATCTCTTTTTCGTCCAACGCCAGTATTTCCTTGCCGTTTAACTGAATGCTTCCCCCGATTTGTCCGTTTTTCCCAAGCAAGCGCATCATCGAGAGCGAGGCGACACTTTTCCCGCAGCCAGACTCCCCTACGATGCCCAAGGCTTCCCCCTTCTCCACGTACAAAGAAAGATCGTCCACTACCTTGAAAGCCTTTTCATTTTTTGCAAACGTGGTTGTCAAACCGGATACTTCCAGCACGTTTGTCATGTTTCTCCTCCTTGCAAATGAATGGAAGCCGACTTTTCGTTCGCGGCCTTACGATTTCGGATCAAAAATATCGCGCAGGGTATCGCCTAGCATGTAGACGGTAAAGACAACAATCGTAATCGCCAGTCCCGGAAACGTCGCCAGCCACCATGCTTCCCGCAAGTAATCCTTGCCTTCACTCAGCATCGTTCCCCATTCGGGAGTCGGGGGTTGAGCTCCCAGTCCAATAAACCCGAGTGCAGACGTACCTAAAATTGCACCTCCAATGAACATCGTCGTATAAACGATCAGTACATTCGAAATATTCGGAATCATTTGGTTGATAATAATCCACCAGTTGGAGCTTCCGATTGACCGGCTCGCTTCCACATACCCTGAGCCTTTGACAGTTAGAGCTGCTCCGCGAACCAAGATGGCAAAACCGGGTATTGATGCGATCCCGATCGCAATCATCGCATTTTCCTGACTGGGTCCCAGTGCTGCTACAATCGCCAAGGCCAGTACAATCCCCGGCAGTGCAAGCAAAACGTCCATGATCCTCATCATCACGTTGTCAAAAATTCCTCCCAGATAGGCGCTGGTTACACCGATCAGCGTTCCGGCGACAAACGTCATCGCAGAGGCCATCACAGCTACCGTTAACGTCACTCTGGTTCCATGCAGCAGGCGCGATAAAATATCACGACCGATGGCATCCGTCCCAAGCCAAAATTCCGCCGAGGGTCCCTGCATGAATGCCTCGTAATATGTTTTGGTCGGATCGTGGGGAGCAATCCATGGACCAATAATCCCAATGATCATGATCCCAAGCATCATGAAAAAGCTGTATTTCGCTTTTCTTTTTTGCATGATCTTGTCCAGCAGTTCAAAGCGGGGCAGAGACCTTTCCTTCCGCCATATCGAACGGACAGGAATCGTTTTGTTGAGCTCGCTCATGCTACGCTCCCTCCCTTTTTGTCGTGTAATCGATGCGTGGATCGAGAATGGCGTACAGCACGTCAATCAAAATCACGACCAGGACGTAAATCGCCCCGATAAACAAGGTCGTTCCCTGAATCATGGGAAAATCCCGCGAGCTGATGGCTTGAATCGCCAAAGTTCCAATTCCCGGCCAGTTGAATACTTGCTCGACAATGACGGCGCCACCCAAAAGTCCCGCAAATTCCAGCCCGATGACCGCCACAATCGGGATCATCACATTACGAAAAGCGTGGCGCAGCAGCACGATCCGCTCCCCCATTCCTTTTGCCCGAGCCGTTCGGATGTAGTCATTGGATAAGACCTCGACCATGCCCGCACGCGTTAGGCGGCTCAGTGCCGTCGCCATCAATGTACCGAGCGTGACCGCCGGCAGCACGATATCCATAAATCCGGTGCCTCCCGCGATCGGAAACCAGCCCAAGTGCACAGAAAACACGAGAATCACCAGCAGCCCCAGCCAAAAGCCCGGCAGAGCCATGCCAAAGGTTGAAAACGTCATAATAAGACCATCAAGAAACGTATCTTTAAATCTAGCTGCGAGAACTCCGAGGCCAATTCCGACAACAACCGCCACCCCTAGACTTGCCACAGCCATTTTTGCGGTCGCCGGAAAACGCTCAGCGATTTCTGTGCTCACGGGTCTCCCTGTTTTTAGTGATGTCCCCAAATCCCCTTTGACCACACCGGACGCGTAGTTTACATACTGGACGATGAGAGGCTTATTAAGCCCGAGTTCTTCCCGCAGCGCCTCGATTTGTTCCACCGTCGCCCGCTGTCCAAGCATGATCCGCACGGGATCGCCAGGGATGAAATGGATGAGCATAAACGTAAAAACGGAGAGCCCAAAGAGTACAATGACACCCGACAGCAGCCTTTTTAAAATATATTGCTTCATGAGGTCCTCACCCGGCTGTGAGCAACAAATTGATCATTCCCCTTGTCTTTGTCAGGTAAATGCTTACTGCTGACTTCCCTACAATCCATTCTGTCGTTTGACACCTTTCGCCCCTCCCTGTTCGAGACTTCTTCTAACGACACACGTCGTTATCCTGTCGTTATTTACTTAAAAATAGTCTATTCGAAATTTAAAGAAAATTCAACACGTATTTTTCATCTTTTTTCCATAGGTGGATGTCTGCTGCCACGCGATTCTAACAAGCGCATGATAATTTTATCGGAAAAGAAAAGCTGACATCGTTTTCCACGACATCAGCTTATCCTTCCCACCATTTTTATCATGCGTCTTTACGTATCTGTCCGCACATCATCCCACTCGTCCTCCATGTAGTTGACGAGTCAATTCAGCGCCCTGTGACATTCCAATACAACCTCATCGTTCAGCCCGCCCTCTACAGTCCTGCCGTTTATTCTCGCATTGACGCAAGCCCAGTCGTAGCGGTAGATCTAATCGGCCATCCCCTGCTCCTGCAAAAGCTTGATGTTTCGCGCTTTCCGCTCTTCTCCCGACTGCGAAGGCCGTACATGTCTATCGATCAGGTCCACGCTCACATTTAACATAAAATCATCGAGCTCCGAACCCCTTATAGGTCAACAACGCCACTGACTCCACATGCCCCGTATGCGGGTCAATACAGCTTTACGATACAATCTGTTATAATCCGTTGAACCCTTGATTTTACTTGGTTTTAAGCATTCGCATTTTGTTCTTTTATGTTAATTAAGGATGGCTGTTGTTACACTTTATCACCAGTTTCACACCAACTTGTCACCATTTGTCTCCACCCCTTGTTTTTGGCAATCGAGAAATGTTCAATTTTGCAGCAAGTATTTTCATGTTCATACGGCATGACTTTATATTTATGCACGGGCTTTGCATGGAGCCTCATCAACTGTTCGCTTAGTTTTATTGTACCTTTCGAGCCAATTCCCTCTCATGCTTTTTCGAATCAGCTAGCTGTGTGACAGTTCCACCGAGCTGACTTACCTGGCTTGGAACACAAACAGTCGTTCACACACGTCTTGCTCGATCTCCTCTCGAAACTCCGTGAGCGCCTAAACCCTTGTAAAACCTTAGGAACTTGATCATTCAGCAAGACCTAATATTTTTTCCTACCATAACATTTTTCACAATAAGCCATTACAGGTACATCCCATGAATTATACAGGTAGTAACCCATTTGATTTTCTTTATTGCAATCATCACAAGTACCTATAAATGAAAGTATTCTTCGGGACTCTATTTCCCTATTTCTTTCTTCCTCTTCCCATTCATAAATTACGGAAGCCCAGTCGTCACTTGTATTTTGTAAAGCTTCTACCGCTTTACGTAAACAATTATAATACTCTAACTCCGCTCCCTCTTGAACAGCTAATTCCTCCAAATGTTCATGAAGATTGCTATTTTCCTTATTACCAAAATCAGTATGGTTTTTTGTTATAAACATTGTAACACCACCCGACTCCCTCTTAAGTGCACTATACTCTATAGTGCTGAAAAAAATAAGGGCATCAGCCATACTATTCTTTCTGTTTTTGGCAAGTAAGAAATGTAGCAAATGGCAATTAAAAATGTACCACTTGCCAACCCCTAAATTATTTACCGTGTAATAGCGATTCTTTGTATCGATGGCTTTCGCCATTGAAGACGATCAAATGAGAGTGATGAATCAAGCGATCAATAACTGCCTCTGTTAAAATTGGATCACCAAATATATGATTCCATTGGCCAAACTGTAGATTGGTCGTGATAATAATACTTTTTCTTTCGTAGCACATGGAGATAATCTGAAATAGCAGTTCTGCACCTTGTTTATGCAGAGGAATATACCCCAGTTCGTCGAGTATTAACAGATCTAGCTTCTCAATATGGTTAAAGAATCGGCTCAACGAGCCAGTCTCGTGAGCGTCTAGCAGCCGATTGACTAATCCAGCGACAGTAAAGAACTTTATCTTTTTCCCTTGCTGCTGAATGGCATTTAAGCCAATCAGAGTGGATAAGTACGTTTTCCCCGTTCCCACACCGCCATAAAAGATCAGATTTTCTTTCTCCTCTATAAATCCACCATGAAGGATATGATCCTGCGTGAGACCTTGTCCCATCTGAATATGACCCCATTCAAATGGCTTTCCTGTTATTCTTGGCAAGGAAGATTGTTTAAAGAGCAGATTGATTTTCCGTACTTCTCGTTGTTGTATCTCGTTTTCTAGTATTTTGAGTAAGTACTCTTCATTTGTAGTAGCTTCAACCTCATGGAAATGTTGCCGAACCCAACTCAACTTGAGACGCTTTGAATATTCTTTTATCAATGCATCCACTAGTGATGACCTCCCGTTCCCTTAAAAAATTCATTGTAATGGGCTAATCCTCTAGTGGCTGTTGGAACGGCAGGAACAAAACCTTTCGGTTGGATGGTATCCCTTTGTCCACGGCCATTCATGAGTTGATAATAGATCTGCTTAATAGAATCAACGGCTGGGTGACCATTCTCAGAGGCAAGCTGCAAAGCTTGCGTGGGTATTTTCATATCATCGTTTTTTAAAATGACGGATAGTAGCTGGAGAGCTTCTTGCTTCTCTGGGACCGTGCAATTCGAGAGATAGACTTGCCATTCGATTGGCAATTGTTCATAAAAACTTGTGTATTTAATAGCAGTTGGCCGTTTTGCCATCAATATCAAATATGGCTGCCAAATCACTGATTTTGGCTCTTTGCCATACAGCCTGGGATGCTGTACGATCAGCTCATATTCTTCAGTTAAAATATCGACTCGGTCAAATGAGATCTTTGCCAAAACCATACATTTGGCAAAACGGGGAGACGTTGAGTAGAGTTTATTTTCGACTCGGATATATCCGTATTTATCCGCTTTTACTCGTTCATATCGGATACAATCAAACTCTTTGGCAGGTAATTGAAGAAGGTGTTCCTTGTCTGCCAAATATAGTTCGGAAAGCATGGTTTCTTTCACATAATGAGGTCTCTCCCGATCTTTCTCGGCTTTTTTCCAAAGGGTTTCGTTTAGCTGATCAAGATTGTGTATCTGCAACTCAGGAAGCAGGAAGTTGTTGCGAACGTACTTGACCATCGCCTCTACGTGCCCTTTTTCATTGCCACTACCGGGATTGCAAAACTCGTATTCAAAGTCATAATGAAAAACGAAGTTTTGAAATTCCTCCGTCAGTTCACGCTGACCATTTGGCATGATCTTTTTCACCGCTGGTGATAAATTATCAAATCGAATGACCTTTGGAACTCCACCTATATAGTGAAAGATACGCTTTAATCCCTCCAGAAAGCATTCTCGATTCTGAGACTGGAAAACTTGAAAGTAGAACGTGTTGCTATAAGGAAACGAGAGAACGAGGAATGGCAAGGTAACACTTTCTCCCTGATATTTGAATGGTGCTTCTCCAAAATCAACTTGAGCTGATCCAGGTCTCGTTTCCAATGGCAATGCCGCAGCATCACTTGTCTCCGCTAACTGGTGCTTACGTTGGGAAACATATTGTCTGACAGAGCGAGATGATCCTGTAAATTGGTATTCCTCCACTAATTGCGTGAACAAGCGTTGTGCTGTTCTTCGGAACTTCTTTTTCTTGTTCAAGTCCTCTTTGATCCATTGATCAAGAATAGGTTTAACGGGCTCCATGACTCTAGCTTTTCGAATTTGCTTGGGCTTTTCTTGTAGATTGAAATCATCCATTTCTGCATACTTCTGAACCGTCCTTGAATCACGATTCATTTGTTTGGCAATCTTGCTATAAGCTCGCCCTTTTTTGTTTGCCTCATGCCTGATATAATTAATTTCTGCCACTGCTAACATCTCCTAACTTTATACCTCCCGTCGTCTGTAATGCCCAACAGGAGTGTATTTTGATAAGGGGATGTTGGCAAGTGGTTTTTTAATTTATGCAGCCCCTACGGGTCTGCATAAATTAACTGCCATAACCTACATTTTTAGTCTGCCATAAACACTTTCTTTGAAACGGTGCCTTTTTCTCTAAAGCAAAATCAATAGCAAGATTTTTAACATCTACAGAATCATTTAATTGTATACTATTCGGATGATTTATTAACGTATCAATTCTTTCTGTGAGTGACACATATTCTGAAATAATTTGAGGTTGATCACGGTTAATAACATCCCCTACCGAATTTAATAGAGCAATAAGTTCTGCGTTCTTTTCATTGCTACATTTTCTTTTGAAGTTATTAATGGTGTTTAGTAAACTCTCAAATAATCTGTTTTTTTCCAAAACAATTCTTTCCTCTTTGTTCTTATTCCATTCAATTCGCACTTGCTCCGGAATAACAAGCTTGAGGAATTTCGTTGCACTGAGATTTTCCAAGGTCTTAAGGAACTTCTCTTCTTTGTTATTAGCTATATCGATCCACACACATGTGTCAATTACTACCCCGTTGTACCATATCATTGCTCTCTCACTTACCTTTCGCCTCTCATCATTAATCTATTGATTTCGTCTTCAACCTATCAACTCTATAAGATAATTATTAAATATCAAATAATCTTCCCGCTTTTGCTTCGTATAACCTTGAGTACATTTTTGCTGCAAAGGAATCAGTCATTCCTGCAATATAATCACAAACTAAACGTGCTTGTTGTCTTGGAGTTTTAGAGCTCCATTTTTCCCTATCATTTTTCGGGAGGAGATTTTTTTCATTCATCATTGCTGTGAATAATTTTCTTACAATTTGTCCTCCCTTCCATTCGATAGTCTGGACTCTCTGTGATAGGATAACTTCTTCATAAACAAGATTATCATTTAAAACATCTGTTAAATCCTTCAATCTAGCTGATAATATGGCTTTAAACCTAAGCCTAGGACTAGCAAATTGATTATCCTCTAATATTTCAACATTTGTAATAAGCATAGATATCAAATATGCAAATAATTCTTTTAATTTGAATGAAAAGTTTGACTCACTTACATCATTAGGTATTTCTTTTATTAACTCTAAAAGTTTTGAATCAGTACCTAATTGAACCTGCAGCAAATTTTTTAATTCATTTATTTTTATTAGTCTTAGTTTTAAAGAGTCCTCTAAATCATGAGTCGCATAAGCAATATCATCTGCTATCTCAATTATTGAGCACTCTAAGGTCTTATTCTTTGACTTTTTGTGTATTGGTTTACCTTTCTCATCAACTATAGTTTTATCAATGTCCGTGTAAATTACCCTGTCATTATCACTAAAGCCTGACAACAACCATTCGAAAGCATCTCTATCTTCTTCAAAAACACTTGCTTTGGGTGGTTTGAAATGATTATTTCCTGAGTAAACCCCTGGATTAACTAATTCCTCATAAATTACAGGATACTTAAGGGTAGCCAATAAAGTAGCTCTTGTAAGATTTAATCCAAATTCTTTATCACCTTCAAGCTTTGTTAACAATCTAAATGTATGAGCATTTCCTTCAAAACCCCCATATTCGAGCATCATTTCATTTAATGCACGTTCTCCTTGATGACCAAATGGAGGATGTCCAAAATCATGTGCTAAAGCAGCAGATTCAAGAAGGGAAATATCGATTTTTCCAGCCTCTCTAAGAACTTTTGAATTCTTGTTTAAATGAATAGCTATACCCCGCGCGATCTGTGCAACTTCCATTGAATGAGTAAGCCTTGTTCTGTGGAAGTCACCCTCTTCAGGGCCAATTACTTGAGTTTTAGCTTGCAACCTCCTAAATGCGGAGGTATGTACGATGCGACCATGATCCCGTTCAAAATCATCTCTTGCATCTAGAGGATTTCTTTTATCGTTCCTAGAAGGGTCCATTCTTTCAATGTCTTCTTTCAAATACAAGTGATTATCTGAACCGATAAGCAGGTACATAAAGACGACCTCCATTAAATATTCAACATTAATTGTACTTGGTAACTCTTCTTACACTATCTTACAAAAAGGACTTTTTTCCTACATGATTCTATCGTCTTTTCCTTACAGGATTCGACAATCGTCTGATTCATATATTTAATAAAAAAGGAACGCCATAGGCATTCCCAACTTGTTATTTCAACTGTTGTGCTAAAGTCTCTTTTAATAATTCGATCGCGTTTTCTGCCTTTGAATTGTTCGTTCCTAGTTCACCCCGAAATGCTTTGAAGAGGATGGATTGGGTAATTGTATCTACATTCCTTTGTACTTCAAGATAATGCTCCCAAGTATTACCAATACCTGTAGTTACCTGATAAATAATATTAACTATTTCCTGCTGCTCTTCCAAAGGTGGAAGTAAAATTTCTGCATCCATTAAAGCGGCCTGTGTCAATTTACGCCTTCCTGTTGAGCCTGAAGTTAAAGGGATAAAATCATAGTATGATAGGCAAATATTTAAATAATCTACAGTAATACCGCCTAAAGTTCTCAATGCATGTGCATGATTATTTACCCAAGACTGGAGTCTGTAAAAAATTCTGTGTAAACTCTCAACCTCTAAACTACAATTAGGAGTAGAAAGGTTGGGAGATTTTTATGATGTCAAAAGAGCAGATCAAGCAATGGATCAAAGAGAAAAACATGACGACGTACAGTCAGCGTTAAAGGATCTATTCGCAGACACGATCCAAGAAATGCTGGAAGCTGAAATCGAGTCCTCTCTTGGATACGCCAAGCATGACATGAAAAACAAGCGGACAACCAACAGCCGCAATGGATACAGCAAGAAAACCGTCCGTTCTGAGTACGGGGATGTTGACATCCAAGTACCTCGGGATCGAGAGGGTGATTTTGAGCCGACTATTGTGAATAAACATCAGTCCAATATCACAGGGATCGAAGATCAAATTCTCGCCCTCTATGCCAAAGGCGTATCTACACGCGATATCCAAGACCATCTGCAGCCTTAACCGCCTCAGCATCAATAATACATTTAAAAATTACCTTGACCTGACTAACAAACCTTCAGAACTTCACATATTTTTCCAAAGACTTCCTGAACAGTTTTATCTATTCCCAATTTAGTAAGTACCTCTATATTCTCTAGTTTTCCAAGATTAATACGATATATTCCTCTATTTCTTTCCTGTATTATTTCATTATTTTTAGCAACATATTTCATTTGCTCCTCCGAGAAATCATTAGGGATTAATTCAAAAATATCCGCAATATCAAGACTTTCAATGATCCTCCACAATGGACAAAAAGACATCTGACTACCAACAATTTCACCATTCTTATCAATATCTATCGTGAATTGCAAATCTTTAAAAACAGTTGCAATTGTCTCCAGAGTCGTATCCCTCTTAACTTCCTGGAAATAACTTTGAGCCATTGGTACCAAGTAATACTCAAGATAATCCGCTCGATCTAACTCAAAAAACATCTTAAAATAGATTCTTTCCCAATTAAAATTTTTAAAATAATAGAATCCTATATCCGCTGTAAAGGTGTGGTCAGCCACTATACTTTTTCTCTTTTTTCTTACTCGAAATACTGGCCATTCTTCTCCCGTATTCATCGAATTATAATAATCAATTTTTTCTACCTGCACCAAATTTGTAATAAACAAACCATACGGCATCATAACAAGAAGAATATTGACTAATTCGTACCATTTTCCTCGTTCAACAAACAATCCGCTGTTTACTAATTTTTCAAAATCACGTTCTTCGTCCTCAAAATATAATCTGAAGGCTGCCGTAGATATGATTTCTTCTTTGGTTAACATTGCATTTTCACGATACATAATATCCGGACATACTTCTATAAGAAATCCAATGAATTGTTTTGTGGGTATATCACTACGAATTGACATATTACCAATTAACTGAAAAGTAAAGAACATCGCATACTTATATAGTTCTTCATTTTGTATTAAACTTTGTTCCAGAAACAAAAACGACTCTTCATCTTTCAAAAATTCATGAATATACCAATATTCATCCTTTTCTTCCAATGCTAGTAATTCATTTTTTAAAGACTTACTCATTGCACTATTTCGAATAAAATCATGTAAATCATCTTCCCAGAAATAATTCACATTACCTAAAATATGTTCTTCGTAAACATCAACGATCTCATTATACGCTATTTCTGATTCATCGATTTGAACCTCCTCTTGATCGTCGTCATATTCTTCCGTCCCCGCTGCAGCTTCGTCCAATGAACTCATTAAATCTTCAATTATAGCTCTAAATTCAATTGTATAGGCAATTCCGTACTGATCCAACTGCTTAGGTATTTCGGAACACAAATATTTACAATATTTTATATCGTTTATTTCAGAATAATAATGCAGTTTTTTAATGTAGTATTCTTCCAAATAATATTTTATATCCTCTCCGTAATTAATAAGGAATAATTGATACTCTTCGGGGAAAATTCCCTTAAACTTATTGATTTCAAGAGCACGATCTTCATAACATATTCTGTTGTAATACAATTTAATAATATTGAAGCCATTAAAAGAAATTCCAATCGCAACACACTTTTCTATCACATGAGGATAAATATCAAGATCTGTATTTTTTATTTCTAGATCAAAGTTTCCCAATTGACTATTGATGTGATGTATATAATCTTCAAAAAAGACTTGATACTCGGTTAACTGCTTATTCTCATAACACCATATCAAGTCAAAAAATTGATGAAATGTACTATTTTCTCTTATTTTATCCACGAAGTATTCAAACTCGTTATCATCTAAATAATCAATAAAATCTATTGTTATTTTAGGCATAGATTCAAAATTATCAATACACTTCCGAAATAATTTTCTATACTTCTCCTCTGATAGATCATTAGAGAAATTAGATAATAAATATGCTAATTGATTGTAATAACATATTCCAAAAAATAAAACATCAAAATAATGATCTATATGATGTTTTAAGTAGCTATGTAAATATTCTTGTACTAAAGGGTTTTGAAATTTAATAATAACCCTACTTTCTTCCTCATCTACTAGCGATTTAATAACCGTTCTCTCTAATTCTGAAATGCATTCCTGAAAACTCTTTTTTTCAATAACATTCCCCATTTGATTCAGGCATCTGCTATAAATTTCTTCCAGATGATTACTCTGGATCGGTATTGGAGAAATTAATAAAATAACAGATAATAACTTTGCTTCAGTAGGTAGGCTACTAAATATTGATTTCCAAAAATTTTCCGGACACTCTAAATACCCCCAAAAACTTTCCATGCATTCTCGAGGATGTAGTTCTATATCTACATTCCTTAGGAACATTTCAATAACTCTTGGGTTGAAATTAGCATGGTCTACTATTTCTCTGTGCTTATGAAATAGTTTTTCTGTTTGTTGCCAAGTTAATTTTGACTGCATTAAATGTCCAAAAAAAATCTTAACTTTTTCAACATCTCTATATTGATCCAATCTACATTCAAGCTTATACTTTTCAACGACTTCTTTTAGATCCGCATGTTTTTTAAAACCTTGTTTTAAAATATATTCCCTAGTTGTCAGTATTAAGACGCTGTGATTGTCATCCTTTATTCGTTCAATAATTTTAGCCAACCGCTGCTCATCTTTTCCCGCAATTGAACTTTCTTGAAAAATGCTCCCCCAAAAATCATCAAATACAATTACTTTTTTTCCTTCACTTCGTAACGCTACATAAATATCGTCTACCGATTTAACCCAATAGAAGGCAGCATATCCTTTGTTTCGAATGAAATATCTTCCAAGATGATAGGCAATGGAGGTCTTCCCTACCCCAGGTTCGCCAGAAATAAGAACTACTTTCTTTGCCTCAAGTTTTTTTAATGCAATTTTATATGGTCTGGTCTCCACGAATACTTCTGCTCTTCTTAAAGCTTCCTCGAATTCTCTTGCGGATTCATGTAACAACACACCGTGCAGCGCACTGTTTAACATATTTTTTAAAACATAAGTATTCGGGACCAATAATTTTAAATATTTTTCATGAATCGACTTATACTTGTCTTGCCCGAGCAAATTATTAAAATCTTTTTCACAAAGAATATCATCACTACTTTTTATATAAGGATGAAATAATGCTTTAATTTTTTCTTTTTCAGGCGGTGAAAGATCCGTCGCGATTGTCAAGATATACCTGTCAGGATTTAATTTTTCGACTTTTTCTTTCTCGTTATTTTTGAGATAGCTATATAAGGCGCTCCCACTCTTCCATCTTTTAGCCTGAAGAATAATTCTATTATTTTGGTGAAAGCACCCTCCATCAACCCCTCCATCCTTCCCTTCTTTATACGACTCCAAAAAAATATTATCTCTCATTTGTACAATATCTCTAGACAATTCTTGAAACTCCATAGGTTCTAGTAATTTGTGATAATCATAATTGATCAACATTATCCCTCCATGACGATTGCTCCTTAATTGATAGATAATAGTAGGTCAAATAATATAAACACATATTGTATTATTTTATATCGTTTTGATCTGTATTGCTCCATACACAATATGACTATAAGAAAAAACCGAGGAAACACAGAATGGATAACCTGAATTTCTCTCGGCTCTAATGCAAGCGATTTATGCTTTAGGCATATTATTTAAGTTTAGAGATGCCTGATTTTTGATTGTTTTCAATAACTATTGTGCATTTCAATTAAAGTCATCCTACCCATGAAACCTTTCCCCCAACGACTCTCCATCTTACAGCCCCAAGGCTTTTCCCTCTCTCCCTACCCCCTATCCCCAAATCCTCCCTGCAATTATAGTCGTGATGAGAAACGGGTAAAAATCGAGTTCAGGACGAGCAGAATCGGGGTCAAAAAAGCAATTAAAGTCAGCACGTGAGGGCAGGAAAAGAGCAGGGAAAAAGCTGGGGATAGGAATAAAGAAAATCGAAGGAAATGATCGAGATAGAACAGGAGAAAAACGTTCGAAACCCTTGCCCCGCTTGCATTTCCCTTTCCTCCCCGTCATCAGCTTTCCCCTGCATTTACGGGTCTTGCGACCCTTTTAAAACAGAGAAAAAAGCCGAGGAAAAACAGGAGTGGATACCCGCTTCTCGCTCGGCTGACAGCACGACTCTTTATGCTTTTGTACGACTGTTTATGCTTTGAGATGACTGAAATTGCTTTCTACAACTATTCCCTCACCAACAAAACCACACTCTCCACATGTGTTGTGCTCGGAATAGGAAGGCATTTTCCCCCTTTCATTTCGTAAGGACTTTTTTTGCTTGTGCATCTTGCTATGGATGCTGTTATGAAAGCCTGTTTTATATACGAAGGTCAATTTGTACGGCTCGGGACTACCTTGATCGGGGTTCTCCCCAATAATCACTTTATCGACAATGCTTTCGAATACGTTCCGGTCGAATGCGGTCAGAACTTCATTCGTTTGAAGCACTTTGCGAAAATGTTCAAGCCGTTTCCCCAAGTTAATTTCATCTTGCGCGGATTGCTCCAACTGTTCCTTTTCTTCGAGCAATTTAGTAAGCGAAGTATCGAGTTCCGCATACTTCTGTTCGTAAGTAGCCCTGTCTATTTTCTCATCCAGGCACAAATCAATCAGTTTGCAACGTTTTTGCTCCGTGGCCTGAATATCGCTGATAATTTTGTTCAGTCGCTTTTGATTATTCTGGTCGCTAAACACGGACTCCATTCTTTTCATAAGCTCGTCCAGCACATCCGAATTGTTGCGGCACACCAATTTGTAAGATTCGACAAAAGCACCCTCAATCAGCTTTTCCTCCAAAGCTTTGCTGCGAGAGCAGTATTTCTTCCCTTTTTTCGTGGCTGTCACGCACTGCCAAATCACCTTCTCATGCGGGGTTCCGCTGTGCCAGTTCCGCCGCGAGAGGTTGCTTCCGCAGAAAGCACATTCCAACTTGCTGCTGAAAGCAAATTTCCTGCTGTACTTGTCCCGCTTGCCTTTTGCGCCGCGGCGGCGATTCTCGCCTCTTCGATGCAATATGTCCTGCGCCTTTTCAAAAACTTCTTCGCTGACAATCGGCTCGTGATGATTTTTGACATAAAACTGATCTTCCTCGCCGTAATTGTCCAGTCTTCTCTTGGAAATTGGATCGACGGTAAATGTCTTTCCTTGCAACAAATCGCCTTTGTACTTCTCATTCTTTATGATACCAAGAACGGTTGTGTCCTGCCATTCGACTCTTCCGTACTTGGTTTTATGTCCCGCCTCAGTCAGTTCCTTTGCAATAACGTAAGCGCCGATCCCCGATGTATATCGTTCAAAAATATAGCGGACGATTTCGGCTTCTTCTTGATTAACGGATATCTTTTTCGTATTCACATCGTAATCGTATCCCAAACAACTTTGAAAGCCCACCAGTTCGCCGCGCTTCATTTTCATTTTCAAACCTTTTTTCACGTTGGCGGAGATGTTCTCCACTTCCTGCTGCGCTACGGAACTTAGAATGACAAGCAACAATTCGCCGTCCATCGTCAGCGTATTGATATTCTCGTCTTCAAAAAATACGGCGATGTTTTTTTCTTTCAACATTCGAACGTATTTCAACGTATCCAGCGTGTTTCTCGCAAACCTGGAGATAGACTTCGTGATGATCATATCAATTTTCCCGTCCATGCAATCGTTAATCATGCGTTGAAAATCCTCGCGCTTCGTTACCTGTGTCCCGGTTATGGCTTCATCCGCATAAATATCAACCAGCACCCAGTCGCTGCGTTTGCTTACGAGATCGGTATAATAGGCGACTTGCGACTTGTAGCTGTTCAATTGCTCCTCAGTGTCGGTACTTACGCGGGCATAAGGGGCGACGCGAAGAACATCCGATAACTTTCCGGCGTTGCGATCCGATATTTTCCGACTTGCTTTAATCACTTCCACTTCAAGAGCCATGGTGTTGTCCTCCATTCTTATTTACTCGCTATCAGTTTAATAAGAGATGGGCGGACCGACAAATGTGCGAATCAAGAAGTAAGGTCCGAAATGATGCCGTAATCCCGCATCGTTTTGTTCTTTATCAAATGAAATTCGTTTTCGGTAATCAAAGATAATGCCAGTAGCTGCCTTATCATAGCGATTTGCATACTGTACCGGATGAGTTTATGGTTCATAGCTACCTCCCATTAATCCAGCAAAGCTGAAAAACAGAGATGCGCAACAAACATAACCGCGTGTGCGCATCTCTGTTTCCGCCTCTGTTTTGGTTGCTTCTCTTCCAATAACCCTATCCGGCGGACAGTGGTTAGCCGTCCTCATAGGCTTCAAACCTCTTCCAGGATCGCTGCAAGCCGCCCCCATTGCGCTGAACTGTGGCTGGACGGAAGTATCATTATCCCTCCGCATGGGTCTTCGCCTTAAATGGAACCACCCTTTATGTATTGCATGGGCAAAATCGCTCGCAGTTTACCGCTTCTGATGAAAAAACATGCGAAAATAAGAATTGGCAAAATGGTCGTGGCGCGCCTGCAATTTGGCTATCCTTCCAGGCCATGCGGGGAACGTACCGGATAAGATTGTATTCGGTTGTCAAAGAGCTACGAGGGAGATGTTTTGTCCCTCTACTATCCGCTACATTTTCAGGGCAAAATCGGAACTGGATCGTCTACACTTAGTTGGACAATAAAAATGAGGGCTTGTAGAATAAACCTATCATCCTAAGGAGCGGATCTCTACAATGCCAAAACAACAACGACGTACCTTTACAGCAGAATTCAAAAAAAAACTACGACTGACCAATTAACATACAGTAAGCATTTTCGGCCTGTTCCAGGTACACACTTGGATTCGTTCGGAATCGTCTGCGTTTGGTAGCTTCACTCAAACGAGCAGACCAACGCAGGCGTTCATTTTTAAAATCAAGGTAGTTTACAGACTGAAGTCTACTTAACACATTACTCTGGTGAAGTGCGTCATCGACAAATACGACCATTTCACCACTTCGGAGGATATATTCGTTCCAACTTCTCAGACCCGTCATCCGTCGATGCCGGGTCTTCGTCTGGCGGAAGAAACGCTCATGGTCGTTGTTCGTTCGTGGGACATGCGGATGGTCGTAACACGTAAACAGGCCTTTCCAAAACCCTCGGGAGTAGCTTTTCAGATTTGCAACCATTGGCAAGTCGTCTTTGCTGGTGTACGTCTGTTCAACCCAATCTAACAGATGCTGCATATGAAATCGAACCGTTTCACTTCGTTTATCTATGCTTGGATTCAAGATCCCGGCAACGTGGTGAATCGGTTTGGACCAGCGCATCACGGTAGCATATTGCTCTTCAAAATCATCCAATTTATCGAAAATTCTGATTAGGTTTTTGAGCAGAGAGGGCCCCTTTTTTACTCAGGCATCGTTCGAGGGAAGCCTGAATGGCTCTAGCATTTTCATAAACACGTATGCCCGGTAGATCGAGTGGGGGATTGCCGTCTTCGAGGAGCACAGAACGAATGGCCGCCACGTAATCTTTTGCCACCTCTGCTTCTGTAGAGGCATCGTTTTCGATTCGCTTCTCGACTTCGCGAATACCACGGAGGCTCTTCTTGATTCCTGTCTTGAGCTTGCGGTCTAAATCGACAACAGGCTTTGCAATGTCCTTTAGATAGTGGTATTGGCAGTATTGGTACGGCACGTCCGGCAGTAACGATTCCATGGCCATTCGGATGGATTGTTGACCATCCGTAACGATCCCGATGATGGGAAATCCCAGTTCGATAACAGGCAGGATGAGTTTCTTAAGTTCTTCTGCGGAGCTACTCTTTAGATTTTGTGCAGACAGGATCGTTCCGCTGAATACTTCTCGTATGACATAGAGCGTCTCATTGCCTTTCTCGGGCTGAACACCGTCCATGGAAATCATGATACCGCCACGGTCCTGAACAACTTGCTTGAGTGCTTGCTTGACGTGATCCGTCACGCTAGCGCGGAGCAAGGTAAGATAACGTTCGTACAACCGCTGAGAATTGCGTTCTGACGTGGTTACCCCGCGCTGATTCAACGTTTCCGTAATTTCGCCGATTGTCATATGTTGCTTAAACCGAAGCTGACCAACCAACGCTAGCACGTCAAAACCGTAGGAAGTGTGTTTCATGCTGAGAAGCTCAGCTTCAGCGGATTTGTAATAGGTTCTGGGGTATGAGCAATCTGCGTTGCTGCAAGCATAAGCCATACTCCAAGCTTGGATAACACCGGCAAGTGTGATGACATTCTTTTTCCATGCGGTATGATGTCGCCTGAGTTTCGTGCCACAGTGCGGGCAATGCTGTATCTCTGGCCGAAAGTATATTTTCTTTTCAGGAATGACACGATTCTTGGGTAAAGGCATGAGAAGACCTCCGTCAAATAGGCTAATGACTAACTTCGACAGAGGTCTTGGAAATCCTTGTTAGTTAATTGGTCAGTCGTAGAAAAAAAATGGTAGAACTCTATGAAAACGGAAAATCCAGAGCAGCGATCGTGGAGGAATATGACCTCACAGCCTCCGCTTTAGACCGCTGGATCAAACAAGCCCAAACAACGGGTTCCTTCAAGGAGAAGGACAATCGCTCCTCCGAAGACAATGAGCTGATTGCCTTGCGAAAGGAGAACCAGCGTCTGAAAATGGAGGTGGATATTTTAAAGCAAGCCGCGCTGATCATGGGACGAAAGTAGCTATCATCCAGAACAACCGTGATAAATACTCGGTATCAGCAATGTGCGACGTCCTGCAAATCGCAAGAAGTACGTTTTACTATGAAGCGAAAGAACAAACGAGCGAAGACGATGTCGCCGAAGCGATTGCGGACATTTTCCATAAGAATCGAAAAGCTTACGGTACACGCAAGATTAAAGTCAAGCTCCAGGAACGTGGTTTCGTCGTCTCCAGACGTCGAATTGGCCGGATCATGAAAGAGCAGGGACTTGTTTCTACGTACACCGTGTCGCAATATAAACCCCTTAAGTCCGCGTGTAATGAAGCGTCTACAGCCAATACGCTGAATCGCGAATTCGATCAAACGGAGGCTAAACGAGTCGTTGTCAGCGATCTGACGTATGTGAAAGTTCAGAACCGGTGGCATTACATTTGTGTACTTATCGACCTGTTCAATCGAGAGATCATCGGCCATAGTGTAGGCCCTCATAAGGATGCCGTGTTGGTTTCTCGTGCCTTTGCAACGGTTCAGGGTGATTTATCTCAGATTCAATGGTTCCATACCGACCGTGGCAGTGAGTTTAAAAATCAAAAGATGGATGCACTTTTGGAGACATTTGAAATTGGCCGATCCCTGAGCATGAAAGGCTGCCCCTACGACAACGCTGTGGCGGAAGCGACCTACAAGATTATGAAAACAGAGTTCGTGAACCAGATGAACTTCCAGAGTCTTCGTCATCTGGAACTGGAATTATACGATTATGTTAACTGGTTTAACAAGCATCGGATTCATGGAACACTAGGATACATGACACCGGTTCAGTATCGCCATGCAGCCCTTAAAAATGCTGTCTGATTTACTGTTGACAATCCACCTCACCTTTCTTCTTGCCGGAGGTATACACCCCTATAATATTTTCAGTTTCCCGAGCCGCTGTGTAACCGTCTTGCGAGACAATGAACACGTCATCAGCCATCACATCCTGCCAATAGGCAAGTAGCACCTGATAGACATCATATTTGTCAACCAATGTGATATTTTCAAATTCCTCAAGAATCGCCTCGGCAAGTTCAACAATCAGTTCCTTTATCTTTGTATTAGCGTCTATGTTGCAGAGTTTATCGTTTACACGGCTCTGCCATTTCTCGAATGCGTCGTCGATTCTATCGGCATACTGACTAAACTCGGCATGTGAATAAATCGTGTGACGCACATCGTCCTTCTTGACTATAGGCTGATAGAACCCTTCACGAAGAGGGGCAAACAATACCGATTTCAAGTCGCCGAAAATACTCCAATAGCGCTCCATATTGTCAACGTCATGCGCTGGGATACCACCTTTTAGATGCGCTTCGATATTCTGCAAATCCTCTGGGAGACTGCTATCGATATAGCGCGAGATGTTAAGATTATATCCATTCTTATCTCTAATCTCCTCGATAGGAACGAAACGGGAGTATTTCGGTTCTTCAATCCGTTCTCTGAATGTCGTAACGATTTTATAGATATCCCGCTCACGCAGACGGTTCTTGTTGCCATCTTTAATGTAGTCATGGCTTGCGTCAATCATAAAGATGCCATCGCGCTCGTCTGCTCCTTCCTTGTCAATAACAATAATGCAAGCAGGAATACCCGTTCCATAAAACAAGTTGGCGGGCAGACCTATGATTCCTTTGATGTATCCCTTGTCCACTATAGACTGCCGGATTGTCGCCTCGGCGTTGCCACGAAACAGGACGCCGTGGGGTAAGATTACGGCAGCCTTTCCATTACGTTTCAGCGACTTTAATATATGAAGCAACCACGCGAAGTCGCCATTTTTCTCCGGAGGCCTGTCGCCATATCCGTCAAAGCGACCGTACTCTTTGAGTCCGTCTGTCCAGTTCTTTGTGGAGAACGGAGGATTAGCGACCACAAAGTCAAAACGGCGAAGCGTAGTTTTCTCGTCATCATCCTCAAAAAACTGCGGGTCGGAAAAAGTGCTGTAGTTGCCGGCAATCTCTCCAGAGGCTTTGTTATGCAACACAAGGTTCATTTTAGCGAGACCCGCAGTAGCGATGTCCTTCTCTTGGCCGTAGATGGCCACTTCAAAAGGCGCTTCATCAGCCGCTCTGATAAGCAATGAGCCTGATCCGCATGCCGGGTCGTATACGGATGTGTCTCTTTTTGTCGCCCGGTCAATGCCAATAACCTTCGCGAGAATCCGTGAAACCTCAGCGGGCGTGTAGAATTGTCCTTTGCTCTTTCCGCTCTCAGTCGCAAAGTTGCGCATCAGATATTCATAAGCATCTCCGATGATGTCGTCGCCGTTGGCACGATTACTGGAAAAATTCAGTTCTGGTCTGCGGAATATGGAAATCAGCCCGCTGAGTTTGTCCACCATTTCTTGGCCTTTGCCCAGCTTGGTCTCATCGTTAAAATGAGCGTTGTCGATAACTCCGCGCAATCCGTTTGCTTCAGCGAGTTTGGCAATGACTTTATCCATTTCCTCGCCGATGTTCTTATTACCTATAAGGGCAACCATGTCATCGAAACTGCCGCCTTCAGGAACCTCAATGTCCGCATAAGCCACACCCTTAAACCTGTCGGAAACGTACTTTACGAACAGGATCGTCAGAATATAGTCTTTGTATTGAGAAGCGTCCATGCCGCCCCGTAATTTATCACAACTCGCCCATAGAGAGCTGTAAAGTTCGCTCTTTTTCACTGCCATGTTATTTGTCTCCTAATCTGCTGAACCGCCGTAAATTCTGTTAAGGGCAGATTTATTTTGCCCCCGACGACAATGAGGGGGCTAAGGTCATCCCCTGAATTATCCATGAAGCAACCCTTGCCTATGCTTCTACATTTTACAACTTGGGCTTGGTGGCACCGAAAGTTGAGTAAGTACGTAAATTCGACAGCCTTAAATTAAATTCCTGCAATTTATCCACTAAAAAACGAACCCGCGCTTGGAAGAAGCGCAACGAATGATTCGATAAACTTCGTTATAGTACCAAGGTTGGAGAATTCCTAACAATAGTAATAACAAGCCGATTCCACCAGGCAATCATTTTGAGCCTACAATGTGAGGCCTGCCAAACAGCACTTGTTTATCCGAATCGAACAGCCCTCGATAAACCACTTGTCCCCGAGTGGAGGAAGCGTCCACTACTTTGCCGTCTCCCGCATAAATGCCGACATGAGTAATATCCATGAATCTGCCATTACGCTCGTAGCTCCAAAACACAAGGTCACCTGGAACCAAGTCGGCCGCGCTTACTGTCAGACCATTCTCCACGCAAAATCTGGCCTGCTCCGCAGCGGTTCGCGGCAAGCTGATACCCAGTTGACGATAAACCCATTGGACGAGATAGCTGCAATCCGTAAAGTGGTCCTGACCGGCCTTTGGTTGGCTGTACGGATCGCCTAGACGAGTCAGCGCCAACTTGACAGCTTCACTGCCCAGTTCCCCTTCGGGCAATTGCTGTTGAACCAAATCAAGCTGCTCCGGCGTCAAGCCAATATCCGCATCTTTTCCAAGTATCGCAAACATAAGCGGGCGGAACTCCTCGGACAGCATTTCCTTCATTAATTCTATCTGTTCATTTGTAAAGCGGTATATATCTGCCTGTTGCTCCGCAGTATGGCTAGTGACGGTAATATGCAAAATGCGCTCATATCGGGTAATCGTCTCTTCGCTGGTGCTCCCGTCCTCATGTTCTACCGTAACCGTTTCCTTATGTTCTACCGTTTCAACACGAGATTCCAGCGAATTCATATCCCAAAACACCGATCGGATGATACCGATTCTTGTTGCATCAAGCGTGGCCACATCCATTCCGTTTTCCGCATCCGTGACGGTCTTCACGGCAAAGACGGCGATAATGTCCATCCAGTTATCAATTCGAGTGTTGTCCGCGCTGCCGGGATAATGAAATTCCACCCGGTCTACATTTCCAGCGGATCGCTGTAATTCTGCCAGCCGGGCGGCAAATTCATCGTCTATTTCCTGAACGATTCGGGTAAGCGGCTTTACATCGGCATCCGTATTTTCAACTGACACAAAGATACCGAAAGGAGAGGAAATAACCGCCGCGCTCACCATGACAATGCACAAAACTACAATTACCGAACCGCTGATCCCCAAAAGCGCCGTCAATCCATTGACAAGCAAGGCGGTGGCTCTTACAACCATTTTAATGATAAGGCGATTCAATCTCGCGATGGCTCGCGCGGTTTGAATGGATCGGTGGGCAGACATCGCCATCTGCGCAGCCCGCTGTGCTTCATTGACGGCATTCATTTTCCCTTCAGTTTGGGCATCCGAATGATTGTTAACGTGCTCTAGCCGATGCCCATTTTTTATAAATGGCGATAATGTCTTAAAATTTCGTACTTTCCGTTTGATCGTATAACCTGATTGTTTTGATATAGCAGAGGGGACTCGGGTTAACGGTTTCACGCGTCCATTTGCTGAACGAGATACCGCGCCGGAGAATGTTTCCTTCTTCCCGGCCGGTTTTGGATGTCCGATATCCCGTTTTTGCATCCGTTCAGGAAAGCTGCCTGTTCGAGAACAATGCAGAAGCCGGGCATTGACCCGGCTCCGTATAAAACGTTGTTTTCCTGAATGCGAGCCAGAAGACAAGACGTATTTTCCATTAACCGGCTTACGGAGACGTATGCTACGGGCAAGTCGCGGTGTACGCGCAATCGAAGACTCCGCATTAACATCAATCGGGCTCTGACTTGTGACAGAATCACCATCTGGCAACGGCCGCCTTTTTAGAATGTGCCGGATCAATCTCTTGTTGATACGCAGACTCATCCCCATTTGGGCACGAATCGTTTTTTTCGTAGCCGCTGCGGAATGGCGCTGCGCATATTCAACTGGAGACGAGGAAGTCGTCTTGTCATTCTCAACTTGCCGCTTGACACGATCGCTTGAACGCCTTACACGATGCAACACGTTTGGGAATCTGTCCAGACGTTTGATGTCTTTAACAACACTCCTCGTTTTAATTTCCTTCATCGTCCCATTCCACTCCCGTCGTTGGCAGCCATTCAGCGAATTTGTTCGGCCAGCCGATTGATCGTTCTCTCGTGACTTCGGCAATATTCGGGATAACGAAGACGAATCGCTTCAAAAAAGTAGGGGGCATAGCTGCAATCGAATAATTCGTGGGGAGTGGAGTAACGTTCGCCGCCTGCTTCGGTCCAGCCGTTCCATAAATTAAAGGCGAGCCGACACACTCGAATGGAACTGCCGGTTTGCCAAGGGGCCGAAAGACCTTCGGGCTTAATGCCGCTATTGGAAAAATCATACAAATCGCGGATATAACTTCTGGTTTCCCGGGAAATGCCCAATGTATAGAAAAGTGCCCGATGGTACCCGTCGTTGCATTTCCTTTCATCCAGCATCTGAACATAAAATCTCTCGTGTTCCTCATCTCGAAATCGAATCGAATGCATCGCTACAAACCCCTTTCATGGAAAATGAGCGGCTGGTTGCAACCAGCCGCTGACTGAACATGGTCCTCTATATAACAGTTCATTTTGGCAGGAAAATCGGACCCTCCGACGAAACAATTACATGTTTTTGAGCAAGTATTCCATTTGTTTCAAGCCTCTTTGGATAGATTTACGAACCGCCCGCTCATCGACATGCTCGGCTCTGGCAATAGCGACTTTGCTCATGCCCAAGAAATAATGGGCATAGATCCGTCTGGCGGATTTCACCGGCAATTGGCACATAGCTTCATAAAGTTGCTGCCGTGAAAGTTTGCGCTCGTAATACTCCTCCGGTGAAATCGAAAGAAATAAAACATGCTGCTCAATCCCGTCATTGCGATCAAGCGAAAAATAGGCCCGATGGCGATACGTTCGCAGCCTGTAGGCGCTTTCTTCCAAGTCGAAGCGGCGGATTTCATGGGCAACTTCTTCATCTACATCGACCCATACATCCGTCTTAAAAAAAGGATACATATTCCGCAAATTCATCTTTTTCATTCAAGTCCCTCCATTTTGGTTTGTTGGCAAACCAAAACAGAGGGGGGAGAACGACAGCCAACGTTCCATTTCAAACGTTTGTTTATTTTTCGTGAAAAACAAAAAAGACCTTGCCGCAGAGCATTCCAACACTCCATTGCGACTAAGTCTGAAAATGATATCCATCGTTGATGTGTTAGAAACCGTACTAGTAGGACAGACACATAAAGAGACCGCTGCCTGACATTGCAGGCATCTGAGAGCACATAATATCAGCTCCATCTCACATGGCAACACCGCTGCGAGAAGAAAGATAGTCTGTTTTTATGTTGGTGCTGTCATACGTTTTTTGTCCAAACGCTCCTTTTCATCTCGAACTCAGCCGGTTATAGGTCATTTGTTCGATGAAATTGAACTTACAAAACGACATTTTTTGGCGCCGTGAATAAACTCCTTTCAAAAGGGGACTTAATACCCTTGCATATAATTGTTAGCACCTTTGTTCAAATGATTATCCTCTAAAAAGCATTGGACAATCTCATTAAATCGTTGTGGTTGGCACAAGTTGCTTGGGTTACAGGAATCCTCAATGACTTGTAAACGAGCATTGGACAACAGCCCTGCAGTTTCATTCATTTGCCTGATAACTGGATAGGAATGGTCCCCCGCAATACAAAGCGCGGGCACTTTAATTTGCGGCAAGAACGGGGTGAAATCAATCCCCCTGACCGCCAGACGCTGTTTATACCATTCTCCAGATCTTTTTTGCAGCATTCCTTTTCGAATTGCACGATAAGCCAAGTCCCACTTATAATAAGTGATCTTCATCGAGCGTAAAAAGAATTCACCTGGCAAATAATACGAGAGCGAACTGATGAGATCGATCATGGAGACGAATTTGCCAAGCATAGTTGTCCTGACATTTATACTCAAGCAGTCTGAAATCACGATTGCGCTTACTTGGTTTGGATACAAATTCGAGAATTTCTGAGCAATGATTCCACCATAGGAAACGCCAACAATTACAGCTTTTTTAATTCCCAAATACCCCAGGAGGAGACTTAGATCCTCACACTGGGTTTCTATAACTCTTCCAACCGGAACTTTCAAATTTCCAGACTGTCCGTTTCCTCTCAGATCAAGGAACACAGTTTGATACGATTGTTTAAAATAATTTTTTTGAATTTCAAACATTTCATGTGTTAGTCCAAGACTATGAATAAAGACGAGGGATGTTCCTTGACCACAAACTTCATAATATAGCGAAGTTCCATTCACTTTCCAAAGTGGCAACATTCCCAACTCCTTTTCGTTAACATCTATTAACTTTTTTCCATTAACTATCTGCTAAAACGTAATTATTTTTCATGAGACGATAAGCTATGTTACCCTTCATCTTGATAATAGCAAGCCTCAATATCCGCAATCACCAACACATCCATATGGCGTCCATAACGCAGAATCGGCCTGATTACGGATCGTTTCCATATTTTTTCCCACAAGGTCCGCTTCGATTGCCCGACAATCATCTGCGTACTTTGGATATCGTTGGCTTTATTCAGCAAAAGGTATGGAATCTGCCTTCGGCTCCGGGCAAACAGCATCATAAACTTACCGCCCAACCGCGCTGTCAAGTCTTCCAGCACTTTGATGCGTTTTTTCAACTCATCAGCAACCTCAGCATGATCGTGAACATACGTTACAACCCAGTCAGCCTTCAAACGATAAGCAATTCGAAACCCCCGCCTGATTAAGCGCTCAGCATTGGTGCTTAATGTTACCCCGACGAAGACCGTCTCCTGCTTTCTCAAAGGTCCGCGAAGCGAATCGTTTCTTTCCCAGGCTTCCAATCGTTCGTCCACATCGTCAGCGATTTCCCGTAGCGCCAATTCACGCAAAGCAATCAAATTGCCCGTTCGGAAGAAATGATTCAAGGCCTGATCCACTTTATCTAGCGCATAGATTTTTCCTTCCCGCATTCGTTGCTGCAGCGTTTTTGGATCGACATCAATGAGCTCGACTTCATCGGCCATGCGCAACACGTGGTCGGGGAGGGTTTCCCGAACTCGCACGCCGGTAATCTGTTCAACCGCATCGTTCAAACTTTCCAAATGCTGTACGTTCATCGTCGAAATAACGGAAATGCCTGCGTTCAAAATGTCTACAATATCTTCGAATCTTTTTTTGTTTTTACTGCCGGGCACGTTCGTATGTGCCAGTTCATCCACGAGTACGACTTCCGGATTGCGGCGAATGATGGACTGGACGTCCAGTTCTTCCAGATTCGCTCCACGATACTCCAACTTCGCCCGCGGGATCGTTTGCAGCGAACCGACTTGCGCTAACGTTTCTTTTCGTCCATGCGTTTCGAGAAGTCCGATGACGACGTCAATGCCTTTCTTCTGCAAATCGTTCCCCTCGCGAAGCATCGCATACGTTTTCCCGACCCCGGGGGCGGCGCCGATGAGCACCTTGAATCGTCCTCTCCGGATTTCCCCTATTTTTCGCTCCACTTCCTGATCGCTTAGCCTGCGGTAGCGATCATCCGACCGACCTTCCGTCAGCATTTTGGTCGGCAGTATCCGCTCTCCTTCCTTTTCAGCACGATCCGCAACGAAGTAGATATCCGTATGTCTCGATTTTTTAAGGATGCCGTTTGTAATCGATCCCCGCCACAGCTCCTGCCAGCGATTTAGCTTGGAATGGCCGAGTACAATTCTCGTTACCTGATGCAAGGTTGCGTAACGAGCCAACATGCCGGGAAGCTTCCGTCTACTTGCCAAGGTGAGTTCTTCGAATTTAGCTCCTATTTTATCGGCCAATTTCAAGAGGGAACGCTTAAATGCAGTTGCTTCGCGAGACAGCATTTTTTTCGGATGGACAAATGTGACGATCATCAAATCTCCACCCAAGCGTTTGGCAATTTGTTGGCCGCGGCGGACATGAATGGATCCGTTCCAATGGTATTGCGCCGAGACGAGAATGCGTTCCGCTACTCCGGAAGGCCCGGTTAAACCTTGCTCCATGCGGTATTTTTCGTGGGAATCGTTCACATCTTCCGCCACTAGCCGCAAAGCCAGCTCCCGTAATTTTCCGATGTTGCTTCGCTCAAACAACATGGGCGAGGAGTCACCGTTGACATGCCCCTCCTCCAGCCGTTTCAGTATCGTTTCCGGCGATACGTCGATCAATTGGACTTCATCCGCCATCTCCAATGTGTTTGCCGGGACGGTTTCCTCCACCACGACACCGGTCCATTTTCTCGCCAGTTCCGTCGCGCCGTCGAGTTCGTACACGTTGACGGTTGTGATTACGCTGATGCCATGATTCAGCAAAAATTGGATGTCATCCAGACGTGTCGGAAACTGTGCTCCTTCCCGATTGCGATGGGCAAGCCCGTCAACTAATACCACTTCCGGATTGCGTTTGACCAGCGCCTCGAGGTTCAAGTCCTTACGCTCCATTCCATCCTTGATCCAGTGAATGCTGGGTACACGTTCCAAGTCTCCGAGTTGCTCCACCGTTTCCGGCCGCTGTCTTGTCGAAACCGCACAAATGACGGCATCGATTCCCTGCTGCTTCAAATGCTGACCTTCCTGAAGCATGTGGTACGTTTTACCCGAACCGCTGACCGCGCCGATATAGATTTTGAGCCGACCACGGTGTAGCTTGGAAATGGAGTACAGGATTTCTTCCGGCGTCTTCCTGCGAAAACTTCCCACTCTTGTTCCCCCCTTGCGCAAGCTCTTTACTAAAATGCGATAACCCCGCCTATTTGGCCATAGGCAGGGCTCGCAGATGATATTTAACTATTTCATAAGTTCGCGCAGCGCGATGTTCAATTTCAACACATTGACTCTTGGATCCCCGAAAATCCCCAAATCCCGTCCTTCGGTATGTTCTTGTACCAGTTTCTCGAGCTCGCTCGAAGACAAACCGGTCAACTTGCTGATACGCGGAATTTGCACGTTGGCGGATTCTGGCGTAATATGGGGATCCAGCCCTGAACCGGAGTTCGTGATTAAGGCAATCGGCAATTGGCTAACAGGAACGTCCGGATTGTTTGCCTTCCACGCTTCAACGGATTCTTCCGTCCTTTTCAGCAAGTCCGGGTTCGATGGCCCGTAATTGTTGGAACCGGAGGCTTCCGCTTTGTATTCAATGCTGGAGACCCGGCCTTGAAAATATTTTGGATCGGTAAAGTTTTGCCCGATTAATTCGGAACCGATGATTTCTCCGCTGCTGCTTTTGATCAAACTGCCGTTAGCCTGATCTGACATCAAAAGTTGCGCGATGCCGGTGCAAACGAGCGGATACACAATTCCGCATAGCAATATGAACAACAAACTGAGCCGAATCATGGAAAACAAGTAAGATCCGCGGGAAAGTCCCTGAACATGCTGCTCTGAATGATTCATTCCATTTCAATCCTCTCTGTATTCCGTTTCAACTACACCCATAAGTGAACGACCATGTCGATCAATTTAATCCCGACGAACGGCGCGATGACACCGCCCAATCCATAAATAAGCAGGTTCCGGCTGAGCAATTGGGCGGAACTCATCGGTTTGTAGGCAACGCCCTTCATGGCCAACGGAATAAGCAACGGGATAATGATCGCATTAAACACAAGCGCCGACAAAATGGCCGACATTGGTGATCCGAGTCCCATTACATTCAATACGTTCATTTCCGGAATCGCCTGCATGAACATGGCCGGGATAATGGCAAAATATTTGGCGATGTCGTTCGCCACGCTGAAGGTGGTCAGAGCGCCGCGCGTCATTAGCAGTTGCTTGCCGATCGCTACGACTTCAATGATCTTCGACGGATCGGAGTCAAGATCGACCATGTTGGCCGCTTCCTTGGCTGCCGTCGTGCCGCTGTTCATCGCAAGTCCTACATCCGCCTGCGCGAGTGCCGGGGCATCGTTCGTTCCATCTCCGGTCATGGCTACCAGCTTACCGGCCGCCTGTTCCCGCTTGATCACGGCAATTTTGTCTTCCGGCTTGCTCTCGGCGATAAAGTCATCCACCCCGGCCTCTCGTGCGATTGTCGCTGCTGTCAACGGGTTGTCTCCTGTACACATGATCGTTTTGATTCCCATCTTTCGCAACTGATCGAAACGCTCCCGCATGCCGGGCTTCACCGTATCCTTCAAATAAATGAGTCCGTAAATTCGATTGTCGACGGCAACGGCGAGCGGCGTTCCGCCCTCCGATGCGATCGCGTTCCCTTTTTGTTCCAAATCGGTGGGAATAACCCCTCCTTGTGCACTGACCCAAGCCTTGACTGCGTCAACCGCGCCTTTGCGAACTTTTCGTCCATTCGGCAAATCGATACCGCTCATGCGAGTTTCCGCTTTAAATTCTATGAATTCCGCACCTTCAGCCGCATTCGTTGGATACGTATACCCTTCTTTTTTCATGAGTTCGAGTACGGATCGGCCTTCGGGTGTTTCATCCTTCACTGAACTGACGGCTGCCCATTCGGCTACCGTCTCTACGGTCGTATCCCCAACCGCGATGAACTCGCTGGCCATCCGGTTCCCAAACGTGATTGTACCTGTTTTGTCCAAAATCATCGTATCGATGTCGCCTGCCGCTTCCACCGCTTTCCCTGACATGGCCAGTACATTGAAACGGGTTACTCGGTCCATCCCGGCAATACCGATTGCGGATAATAAACCGCCGATCGTTGTTGGAATGAGACATACCAGCAGCGAAATCAGAACGGGAATCTCCAATTTGATTCCAAGATAATCGGCCATCGGCGCCAATGTCACCACAACGATCAGGAAAATCAGGGTCAGGCTGACAAGCAGGGTATTCAGCGCGATTTCGTTTGGCGTTTTTTGTCTCTTTGCGCCTTCGACTAATGCGATCATCCGATCGATGAACGATTCGCCAGGGTCGCTTGTAATCCGTACGGTTATCCGGTCGCTAACGACCCGCGTGCCGCCGGTTACCGAACTGAAATCGCCGCCTGCTTCTTTGATGACAGGAGCGGATTCGCCGGTAATGGCTGACTCGTCCACGGAAGCGAGCCCATCAATGACCTCCCCGTCACCCGGAATCATCTCCCCTTGCGAGACAATTACAACATCGCCTTTGCGCAGTTCCGTGGACGGAACCACCTTCACGCTGTTGCCGGTCACTTTATTGGCCATGATTTCTTTTTTCGTCTTCTTGAGAGTGTCGGCCTGCGCTTTTCCTCTGCCCTCAGCCAATGCCTCGGCGAAGTTGGCGAACAGCACGGTAAATAGCAAAATTAGAAAAACCGCCAGATTAAATCCAACTCGTCCTTCGGTACCGAAGTAGCCCGGAAACAACGTCATTAACAACACGACGAACGTTCCTGCTTCGACGACAAACATGACCGGATTTTTCATCATGACAACCGGATTTAATTTGATAAAGCTGTCCAAGATCGCCTTTTTGACAATCTCTCCGGACAACATGCTTCTTCGTTTCGTATTCATGATCTCACCTCTTCTATTTCAGGAGCGTCAAATGTTCTGCGATCGGACCGAGAACAAGGGCGGGCAAAAAGGTCAAAGCTCCGATAATCAGTACGATACCGACGAGAATACCCGTAAACAATTTGGTGTCCGTGCGGAACGTTCCGATCGTTTCCGGAACCCATTGTTTCGCCGCCAGAGAACCGGCTACGCCGAGCAATGCCACAATGGAAACGTACCGTCCGAACAGCATGACAAGTCCCGTAGAAACGTTCCAGAACGTTGTGTTGTCAGCCAAACCTTCGAAGCCGGAACCGTTGTTCGCGGCGGAAGACGTATACTCATAAAGCACCTGCGATATGCCGTGGAAGCCGGGATTGCTGATGGCCCCTTTCCCCAAGTCCGTCAAAAAGGCAATGGCCGTAGGCGCAAGAATAATAAGCGGGTGAGCGAGAATCGCGATGGCAACCAGTTTCATTTCTCGAGCTTCAATTTTGCGCCCCATAAATTCCGGCGTGCGGCCGACCATCAATCCGCAAAGGAAGACACCCAATATTGCGTACATAAGCATGTTGACCAAACCGACGCCGTCGCCACCAAACACACAGTTCAGCATCATTTGCGCCAGCGGGACGAGACCGCCCAGCGGCGTCAACGTATCGTGCATGTTATTGACCGAACCTGTTGTAGCCGCAGTCGTAACCGTTGTAAACAAAGCCGACTGCGCTATACCGAACCGAACTTCCTTGCCCTCCATGTTGCCTTGCGAAGCGTCGATTCCGAGCGCATTCAGCGCTGGGTTCCCTCGCAGTTCCGATGTATAAACGATGGACAGGAAGGAGACAAACAAGATGAGCATCGCGCTGAAGATCACCCAGCCCTGTTTTTGATTTCGCGCGAATCTGCCGAACGTATACGTCAGCGCGGCCGGAATGCACCACATGGACAACATCTCGATAACATTGGTTAGCGGATTCGGATTCTCAAACGGGTGCGATGAATTGACGCCCATAAATCCCCCCCCGTTCGTTCCCAAGTGCTTGATCGATACGAGGGAAGCTACCGGACCGATCGCGATTTGCTGCGTCCCGCCTTCAAGCGTAGTCGCTTGAACGGTCGGACTAAGCGTTTGCGGCACTTTCAACGCAACTAGTGCCAATGTCACGATGATCGCCATCGGGATAAGCAAACGGGTGTGCGCTTTGACAAAATCGGTGAAGAAGTTGCCGAGCGTTTTCCCTTTGCTTGTCAAACCGCGAATGAACGCGATCGCTACGACGATGCCGGATGCCGCTGATGTAAACATCATCATCATAATAACAGCCATTTGCGAAAAATAGGACAGACCCGTTTCGCCGCTATAGTGCTGCAAGTTCGTATTCGTCATGAAGCTGATGACCGTATTGAAAGAAAGCGTTGACTCCATGTTATCGATGCCGTTCGGGTTGATCGGCAGCCATTTCTGGATGCGTAAAATCAAATAACTGACCGCCACCAAAATAACGTTGGTCAATATCAAGCTGAGCGTGTATCGTTTCCAGCTCATTTCAGCGCGGTTTTTCAAACCGGTCAGTCCGTAGATCAACCTTTCAATCGGTCCGAATATTTTGTCGGTCCGGTTGGGTTCATTGGAAAATACATGAAAGATGTATGCCCCCAAAGGTTTGACCAAAAAAACTAAAATCACAATGACCGCTACCAGTTGCAAAATGGCCATTTCATGCCCTCCTCAAACATATACAGATCATATTAAAATTTTTCGGGATTCACCAAAGCAAAAACGAGATATAAAAAAATCAAAACCGTAAAAACAGCAACTATTATCATGAGCGTTCTCCCCCCGATTCACCTGCAACTCGTCCGCACCAAGCTAAAAATAAGCAAAACAATCCATATACGCCACCTAGTGTTAAAATCATTGCGATATCCATCATGAATGATCATCCCTCCCTTCAAGCATGTACCCGGTACGTTTGCCTGATATGGATTCAGCTTTCGTTATCAAGCAGAAACGAAACATCATCGCTGCGGGTGTAAATGACATAGCTAGCGCCAAGTCCTTTGTAGATGAGTCTTGCATTGTTGCTGCCGGTGATGATATAGATCGGCTTGCCTGTCCAGGATCGGCAGATCTGAATGTATCGGCAAATCAAGGGCAAACTTGACTCAAACAAGTACACCTTCCCTACCGGTAACTCTGGAATGAGCCAGGTTTCCCGGTCTACAGTATCGACCATTAAGATGTGCTTGACGCCCAAATGTGTCAATCTCGACTTCTCTGTTTCATTATTGGTAATCGCTGCATAAGTTATTCCTTTGATTCGCAACGCTTTAATAAACTGCTCCCCGGTTTTGTTGGGCGCAGAGACGAGTACAAACTCATCTTGAGCTTCCATAGCCAATCTCCTCCATCCTGGTACAGGCAACAAAAAAGAAGCTTTCGGAAGAGGAACTCTTCGTCAGCTTCTTAGGCACGAAAAAACACCGTGTCTAATCACGACAATTGTTGCCTCTCTTAAAGACGCTTACGAGGTTAGCTGTCGGATTCGGGCGTAAGAGTCGCCCTACGCCGGATTTACCGGCGATTCACCCCATGAAGCCGACAAGACCGGCTTCGATTGGTTCCCCCGCTCCTTCGTGTTAATTGAAGAATTCAGCGATTGAAACGATGATTATCATGTTCACGAAACACCACAGAGGCATAAGCACTGTGGTCGAAACTTACGATCACAAGCTTCATCATCCTCTCTCTACAAGGGCCACACTTTTGAAAAGAGCTGCTTCCGCATTTACGAGTTTTGCTTATGGATTCGGGCGGTGAGAGTCGCCCTGCCCCTGCTTAAGCTTCGTATAAGCGGGGGAATTCATCCCTTACGGATCCGGTTGACTTGCTCTCACACAAGCACTGATCCGTAGTTGGTTCCCTCTTGTTCCTGAGTCACAATTAAGCAACTGTAAATGAAAAACAATTCAATTCATGGACGTATGTTACTCCGAGACAAAAAAACTGTAAAGTGAAGCATATTGTATATCCGCTTAAAAAGAGTGCTTTATGTTTGGGAATTCATGACCCTGGCAGAAGATCTTCATTTTTCTCGTATTTACTCATTATTTTGAGGTTTTTCAATCATTTTTACGAAATTTTTACGCCCAGTACCGGTTTATTTTACTCTTTTTTTACAGTAACCTAGAGAGGAGAGACACAAAAAAGAGCAGGATGTGTTTTGCTATGCATAAATGGAATGCGGTATGGATTTCGTTGCGATCGTACGTAAGCACGACTTTGCTGATCGCTCTCATGACCATGGTATTAAAACCGTTTGGTCTTGCTTTTGACTTGGTCAATATTGCTCTTATCTATTTACTCCCGGTTCTTTTCAATGCCGTCTTCGGGGGACTGCGTCCTGCTTTCTACGCGGCGATCCTGGGTGTCTTAGCCTTTGATTTCTTCTTCGTGCCTCCTGTACTGAGCTTTACCGTATCAGACTTGCGCTATCTGGTTTCATTTGGCGTCTATTTGGCGGTGGCAGCATTAACGGCCAGCCTAGCGGCCAAGCTGAAGCAGCAGGTCCTCTTTTCCAAGCAAAGGGAAGCTCACACAGCTGCGTTGTACGCGCTTAGCAAGCAGATGAGCGCGATCGCGGACATCCATTCCATGCTGGACAATTTTTCCCGACAAGTTTCGCAGACCCTTGACACAGAAATCGCGATCTATTTGGCGGATGACCAGAATACCCTGAAACTTGCCCATGAGTCTGCCGATCTTCCTGACTGCAGGCAAGAGAATACGGAAATGTCTATCGCAAAGCGAGTGTTTGAGCACGTCGAGACGGCCGGAATGGAAATTTCGCGTTTGAACGAATCTCCGGGTTATTTTATTCCGCTTCGGACCGAAGACCGCACATATGGTATCATCGCGCTCTATCCGAATGAAGCGCGAACCGGGATCACAACCGAGCAAAAGCGGCTCTTCGAGGCTCTCGGAGGCTTGGCGGCCAGCGCAATCGCTCGCCTCAGGCTGGCGGAGGAAGCCCGAATTGCTCATCTAACAGCAGAGTCGGAACGCCTTCGTACTGCAATTTTGGATTCGGTCTCCCATGAACTACGCACCCCTTTGGCAACCATCATCGGCTCGGCAACCGGTCTGATCGAGGGCGGGCATATTTTCTCTGCAGAGGATCGAATGGAGCTTCTTGTCACGATTCGTGACGACGCCCTTCGTATGAATCGCCTAGTGACGAATCTGCTCAGCATGGTGCAGCTGGAGAGCGGGATGCTGCGCCTCAGGAAAAACTGGTGCGATGTGGAGGACTTGATCGGCGTCACGTTATCTCAGGTCAAAGACTTTCAACAACATCGAAAGCTGCGCACCGAGTTGCCGGATGACGGGCCCATTATGGTCCTGGGTGACGAAGTATTGCTAGAGCAAATGTTGGTCAATGTCGTGAGCAATGCGATCAAATACAGTCCGGATTATAGTGAAATCGTCCTGTCAGTGAAAACCGGGGAAGCAGGCGTTGTCATCTCGGTCTCCGATACGGGGATTGGACTGAACGAGGACGAATACGATCGGATATTCGAAAAGTTTTACCGTTCAACCGCTGCGAAGCAAATAACCGGTACGGGATTGGGACTTGCCATATGCAAAGGAATCGTCGAGCTTCATGAAGGAACGATATCGGCGCAGCCGAAGGAACCGCGAGGGACCATTGTAACGATAACCCTTCCCTTAAACAAGCAAGACGACTTGCTTGCAGCAGCTGAAGAAAGGGGAACCACGAATCATGACCATGAATGAACATGGGGCTCGCATTTTGATCATCGATGATGAACCCCAAATTCGAAAGCTTCTGAAGGTAACCCTGCAAGCCCATCAATATGCCATCTACGAAGCCTCGACAGGAGAGGAGGGCCTCCAACAGGCATCCTTGATGTTGCCGGACTTGATCATACTTGATCTCGGGTTGCCGGGCATATCCGGCATGGAAGTGCTCGGCCGCATCCGGGAATGGTCAAATTCGCCGATCATTGTGCTGACGGCAAAAGACAGGGAGGAAGATAAAATCGTCGCGCTCGACAGCGGCGCCGATGATTATGTAACCAAGCCGTTCGGGATGGGAGAGCTCGTCGCTCGAATGCGTGTTGCGCTGCGGCACGTAGCCAAATCGTCGAATGAGCCCATCCTCCAGATCGGCGAGCTGACCATCGACCTGGCACAGCGAAGCGTGGAGTTGAAGGGAGAACGGATCAAGTTGACCCCAACAGAATACGATCTGTTGAAAATTCTCGCCTCCAACGCCGGGAAAGTAGTCACGCAGCGTCAGCTGCTCCAACAAGTATGGGGCAGCCACCACAATGAGACCGACAGCCATTATTTGCGGGTGTACATCGGACATCTACGCAAAAAACTCGAGGAAGACTCGACTCGGCCCAAGTTCATTCTGACGGAGCCGGGGATCGGCTATCGCTTCCTGTCCAGGGAGTAACAGAGTCGCTTACCTCGGCTACGTCCATCCTCCGTTCAAAAACGTAAGAACGGGACCTTCGTGTAGAAATATTGCCGTCTCCGTAAGTTTTTGTCCGATGCATCCGTTTTCGCGCACGAGAAAAGGCTAAAAATCAAAAATAGGCGTTGGATTCGGCTTTTACATTGTCTTGCAAAAAGCGTATGATCTCTATCAACAACTTCAAATTCATTTGAATCGCTGAATTCCCTAAGGGGAAACGGGGGAACCAACAGAAGCCATTAAATGGTTTCACGGGGTGAATTCCTTGTCTGCTTGGCACTTGGAAAGGGTACTCTCAAGCCCTAACCCGACAGCTAACCTCGTAAGCGCATTGAGAGAGAACCGTATCCGAGCTGCGTTTGTCTGATGGACTGACAACAGACTGCCCGAGAGCTTCGTTTCTCTGCTCTTCGGGCTTTTTGTCGTACCCAAAAAAACATTTAGGGAGAGTGGCAAGCATGTTACACGTGCAAGAAGCGGATCCACTGCCGGGTCTTGAATCGCCCGGTTTTCGGTATGAGGAGAGAATCCGTTCCATCGAAGTATTTCGCTTCGATCAAGAGTTGACCCGGCGTTTATTTTTCGAAAACGAAAAAGGTAGCGTGTGCGGATATCTGAAACTATCCGGCAACGGGTTTAGCGGTTGGGGAGAATACCGATTGCCTAATACGAAAAAACCGTTCGACCTCGTCGGATGGGCATCCGTATATATGAATCTGAAAGGTCTTAACATTGCCCAAGCCTTTCAATTGCTACAGGGTAAAGAAGAGAATTGGGGAAGGATTCGAAAAGAGTTGGCCGAATCGGCGTTGATGGACTTGTCATCCACTCTCGAGACCCCTTTTCTTTTGCCACATCACGGTGATTTTCCGATAAAACAACAATATATCATGGAACATGCCGAATCTTACGTCTCATTCTGATCTCGTAACGGAAAGGAGAAATGCATGGTGCAGGAGCTTGTAAATCAACTGAAAGAGGCCTACTTGCAATGATCGGTGAACATCCGCAGGAGGTGGAAGTAAGAGTCATTAAAAACCATATCGTGATCATTGCCAAAGGAACTCCAACAATTGAGCATTCCATCTCTGTCCATACCATACGCGGCAGAAGCATTCATCAGACGATAGTCGAAATGGATCGCGACCGATTGCAAGCGCTGTTGAAACCTAAAGTGGCTGCAATTGTCGGTTGCCGCGTCACTTCCATTCAATCCGACATTTGCATCGGCACCGGGGAAAAAATGGAGCTGATTCATCTGGATTGCGATATCGAGCACAAGTATATGCATGATTAGGTTTGAAGAGACGTTTTATTCCAAGGCCTGTCCGTCAGTTAAGTGGAACAGTATTCGAATTCATAATCGGGAGTGATAATGTTGTCATTATTGGTGATGAAATATGGCGGCAGTTCCGTAGGCGACGCCAAACGGATAAAGCGCGTTGCGCGTCGGATAGCGGACCGAAGGCAGGAAGGCCATCAGTGCGTCGTGGTGGTCTCCGCAATGGGAGATACGACGGACGATTTGATCGAGTTGTCCAAAGAAATCGCGGAGGCAACCCCTTCAGCGCGTGAAATGGACATGCTGCTCAGTACAGGAGAACAAGTTTCGGTTGCCCTGTTGTCGATGGCGCTGCACGCCCTGGGCGAACAAGCGGTCTCTTTAACCGGCTGGCAAGCCGGCATTCGTACAGAAGCCAACCACGGGAAGGCACGGATTATCGACATTCAGGCAGATCGAATAATGAATGCGCTAAATCAGGGGCGCATTGTCATTATAGCCGGTTTCCAAGGAGTGACAGAGAATGGCGAGATTACGACGCTTGGACGCGGGGGCTCCGACACGACGGCTGTCGCGCTTGCAGCAGCGATCCGGGCAGATTTGTGCGAAATATACACGGATGTGGACGGTGTTTATTCAACCGATCCGCGCATCGTCAAGCAGGCCAGAAAACTGAAGGAAATCTCTTACGACGAAATGTTGGAAATGGCTCATCTCGGAGCGGCGGTTCTTCACCCCCGTGCGGTGGAATGTGCCAAACAAAATAAAGTGAAGTTGGTCGTTCGATCCAGCTTTACGAACCATGAAGGTACGCAAGTAAAGGAGGAAACGGATATGGAACAAGGAATCGTGGTTCGTGGCATCGCGTTCGACAAGCCTATTGCGCATGTAAGCTTATTGGATATGCCTACAAACCCAAGCCGACTCGCTGCGGTTTTTAATTCGCTTGCGAATGACGACATTGATGTCGATCTTATCGTTCAAGGCGGAATAAGGAATGGCAAGGCTGACCTGTCCTTTACCGTTAGCCTCGCCGATCTGGAGAAGGCAAAAAGTGTGCTTTATCACATCCAGGCAGATGTTGGTTTCAAAAACTTGGAAACCCACTCCGATTTGGTGAAAGTATCTATCGTCGGGGCGGGAAATGTCAGTTCCCCTGGTCTTGCAGCGACGATGTTTCATACCATTGCCGAAACCGGCGTTAGCATTTACACGGTCAGCACGTCTGAAATTAAAATTTCGTGCGTAATCGAAGGGAGAAGGCTCCATGAAGTTATTCGATCCCTGCATACCGTGTTTGGACTCGACGAGCACGAATATGTCTTTGTAACGGACGTAAGTAATGAATGAATGTTACTCAACGGAAAAACACGCTGTATCTTAGTTCAATTAACACTAGAAATTAGCGGTACATTCGAAAACCTAAACCACTTAGAAAGAGTAGCACCATTGGCAGTGAGTTTTACAAGAGTGTTTAAACCGGAAAATGAAAAACAATTTAAAAAAGTAAGCGATTGTTCTCGGTTAAGACCAATCGCTTACTGTTGTTTGTTAATGATCCCCAGGCTTCGTCGTCATCAGGCGATACAGTTTCGTGTTCCGCGGGAACTTGTCGGTAAACGGCACAAGGGAACTGCCTACCTTCATCAATCCATTCCCGGCGTCAACATTGGTAATATAGGAGAGTTGCAGGTCCGAAATATTGAGAAGCCCGGCAAGCTCCATCCGATCGGTGCTGGCCTGATTCAGCATGACGATAAATTCGCTGTTCGCCAGCATAGTCCGGGCCGTATGGCTTTGCAGCAAATCATCCACGTTTTGCGTAATTCCCGTACAAAAAGCGCCATACTTTCGGACGCGCTTCCAAAGCGTGAACAGAAAGTTGGCGCTGTATTCATGCTGAAACAAAAGATAGATTTCGTCAATAATGATAAACGTATTTTTGCCTTTAACCCGATTTTGTGTAATCCGATTCAGGATGCTGTCCAAAACAACAAGCATGCCAATCGGGAGGAGCTGTTTGCCCAAGTCGAGAATGTCGTAGCAGATGAGCCGGTTATGGACATTGACATTGGTCGGCTTGGCGAACGTATTCAAACTGCCAGAAGTAAAAAGTTCAATCGCAAGCGCGATGTCCTGCGCTTCCGGCTCCGATTGCTTGAGCAGCTCCGCGCGAAAGTCCTGAAGCGTCGGCGGCTGCCCCTTATAGTTGCTCTGCAAATACTTCCTGTACACGCTGGCGGTGCAGCGGTCAATGAGCGACTTTTCCTTCGCTCCCAGTTGATATTCGCCAATCAACTGCTCGCATAACGAGAGGACGAATTCCGATTTGAGAATGATCGGATTGGCTCCATCGCCATATTGACGATTCATATCCATCGCATTGATATGGTTGGGCGAAGTGGCGGATATATGAATCGTCTCGCCGCCCAATGCGTTCACCAGTGCGGAGTATTCCCGTTCCGGGTCGATCAAAATAATATCGTCGTCGCTGGCCAGCATCTGGTTGACGATTTCCCGTTTCGCGGTAAAGCTTTTGCCGGAACCGGATACGCCGAGGATAAAGCTGTTTCCGTTCAACAGTTGCTTGCGGTTGGCAATAATCATGTTTTTGCTGATCACATTTTGTCCGTAGTAAATGCCGCCCGGATGCACGATTTCCTGCGCCCGAAACGGAATAAAGACAGCCGTGCTTTCCGTCGTTAACGTCCGCAAAGCGTGAACCTTCCGCAAGCCGTAGGGGAGCACCGTATTCAGACCGTCCATTTGCTGGTAGGTAAGCGTGGAAAACTGGCACAAATGCTTGCGGGCGGTTGTGAGCAGCGCCTCCGTATCGCTGTCGAGCTGCTCCTTGCTGTCCGCGATATGGACCATCGTCAGCAGGCCGAACATCATCCGCTGGTCGCGGGTGGTCAAGTCGTTCAGAAATTCTTTGCTCTCCTTGCGTTGCTGCTCCATATCGTAAGGGACCACGGCAGAAAAATTGTTGTTCCGGTTTTGTCGCCGCTGCCAGTTGGTAATGTTTGTCTCCACGCCGAGCAAACGGCTCTCCACCTCACGAACGGCCTCGTCGGTCGGAATCGGGATGATATCCAGCGACAGCAGCAAATTCCGGTTCAGGTCGCAAAGCTCGGACACCATGCTGTCCTTAATATAGCTGGCGTATTCCCGCAGAAAGATGACGCGGCCAAAAAAGTTGCCCATCCGAAAATGATCTTTTTCAAACTCGAACGTATCCGGGCAAATGTAATCCTTGAAATCATGCCCCTTGCGCATTGTTTCGGACAGATGGAAACGAAAATCCGCTTCCTCGCCAATCCGAAAGAAATCATGGAAAATGCGCAGACGGTCGGTTGCATCCAGTTCGATACATTTGGAACCGAGACGGGAAAAATGCGACATCAATTCGGTTCCGACCCTCGCGAAGTATTGGCGGGCTTCCTCCACATTTTTCTTGGCGACAGAAATGGTAACGTACTTTTCCTGAATCGTTCCGTTCGCGCCGATGGCCTTTGCGAGCAACATCTCGTTGTACTCTTGCCGGTACACATCAAGATGGTCTTGCCGAAGCGGAATCAGAATCGAGCTTTCAAAATCGGTCCGATTCATACGCCGGTTATGGATCGTGATCTTCGTGGTCGCTCCGCTGTCAAAGGAATTGAGCAGCTCGGAATAAGACAAAAACATCGCTTCCTTGTCTTCCCTGGACGCTACGGCGTAGTTGATGTCCTCGAACCGATACGATTTGGAGAACTTGTTGCCGACAAAAAAAATCCCGTCCGGCCAAAGGGCGCGAATCGGGATGACTTGCTGAACGCCTTTCGGGATAACAAATCGTTCCTTGTCCTGCTTGATGATGCGTCTGAGCGTTTTAATCACGGCGCTTCATCCTTTCCTGCTCATGATACTGCATGCTCTTTTTCAGCGCTTCAACATAAATATTGGTCGAATAGAAGACGAATCGCCTTGGCAGCAGAAATTCCGACTTCACATACGCCCAAAGCAACTGCTCGGCCGTCATGCCGTGATAGTTGATGAAACCCAAGGCTGCGCAAGGCGCGGCCCCCATAATGCACATCCAACTGAGCGTTTCCAAACCAAAGCGTCCGCGCAGTCCAAAATAAAGGACGATCGCCACGCCGACAGCCAGCACAGAAAAAAAGAACTGCCGCAAGGACAGTCCAAAGAATAAGCTTTCCGTATAATCCCGGATTTCCCGGTTGATTTTCACTTCCATTTGAAGTCCTCCCATTAACGATGCTCGCTATGGTCTACAGCTCGGCCCCATCCTCCGATTTAACCGTTGTTGGCTCTGTCTTTTTCGATCTTGCCAACAACTCATCGCCGGATGGAAGGGGATCGGCCAAAAGCGCAAATACAAGCTGAGCGCCGTCTCTCATCCCCTGTAAATACAAGCGTTCATTCTCTAATGCCCTTGTGAAATGTTGTTTGTCCTCCCATTCCATAAACGCCGGCAACTGCGTCATCTCCACGCCGGAAAACATCGCTTGAAAAGCCGATCCCTCTTCATCGCGACATCTGCGCAACTCGGGATGGCGTTCGATCCGAGCTGAAACGTGGTCCAGCCGCCGCTGGATCGCATTTTGAAACCATAACGGAAACTCCATTGACATCCCCCTCCTTGTGCGAATGCGATCTAGCGCAGCTGATGCTCTCGTCCGGACTTCCTTTGAAGCCACTGGACGATCCATTCGTCCACCTTCCGGCTTTGAGCCTGAACCGCCTCATTCTCGAACAGAGGAATTCCCTGATCAAGAGATTTTTTCCCGAGTTCGTTCAACTTCCTTCTTTCCTCCTCCAATTGACCAAGCAAACGTGTCATCGGTCGGCCTCCCAGCGTCTTCATTAGATCGGCGTTCCTGGCTGTCTAAATGATAGAGTATCTCTACATTTTATTGCGAAAATCGGTTTATTTCATTTTAATGCGATATTCGCATTAAAACAATGATGCACTCAAGTACAATTTTGCTTGTAATGTGAGGTGCATACAAATGAAACATCGAAAAGAACCGCCAGGCGACAAAAATATAATCGGCGTGAGAGTCGTTGCCATCCGCAAGGCAAAGGGGATGAAACAAAAGGAGTTTCTCGCCAGACTGCAAACGGCTGGTCTCGACATCAGTCCTACCAGTCTTTCGCGTCTGGAAGGGCAGTATCGGCTTGTCCAAGACTACGAAGTCGTTGCGATTGCCAAAGCGCTGGATGTTTCCGTCCGGGAATTGTTAGGCGAAGAATCGGAATGAAGCTACAGCCCCATCATCTCCCTCACCACCCGGTCCGCCATTTTGACCGTCCCCACGAGTACCAGCATGTTGAAAATCAACTCGCCAATGTACGTCCACACCATCGTAACCGCGCCTGCGCCTTCATCGACCGCCGGGGGAGCGGAGGCAAAGGCGGAGTAGATGATGCAGGCGAGTACGATAATCGCTCCCTCCAGACAAGCGGCTGCATACCCTTTGAGAAACGATTTGCCGATATTTTGGCTCGGCTCCCCGGCAAAGGCGGAGAGCGGAACGGGAGCGATGGCCGTATATAAATAGATGCGAAAAAACCGTCCGTACACCGAGAGTATCATCACAAAAGACAACACCATGATGAACAGACTGCCCAGAAGGGAGACGACCCACAGCGGAATGCTTTGCCAAAAGCCGACGTCTTCAATCGCTTTTGCAATGGTGTTCGGCAAGGTCATGGCCTCCGTCTTTCCAAACCCGGAACGTCCCATCATCGTGGAGATGATTCCCTGAACAATGGTAAACAGCGCCATCATGAGCTCCAGCCCGTAGGTGACGACCGCTTTGGCCAGGACAAAGCGAATAAACAGCTTGACGGCCATCTCCGGCTTTTTCATTTCGGCGAAACTGCCGGTCGTTTTCACCACGCCAATCACAAAAAACAAGACCAGTAGCGCCAATCCCGTCGCCTGCAACGCGCCGTGAATGTCGGTAATGACGCGCCAAACGCCGCCGCCCTTGAAGTCGGCCGGCGACTCGGTGACAAGCTGCCAGATTTCGTTCATTTTCTCGTTCCACGTATCGAGCGCATGTTCGAGATTGTCAATAATCCAACTGTTTTTGGCCATATTCTCACCCCTTTTCTGTAGACGGGGAACGGACAAACCGTCCGTTCCCCTCATTTGCGACTCCCGTTTATCCGGCAATCAGGGTAAGAATTTCCTTCGTGAAAGTAATGATAATCCCGCCGGCGAGCGTCAGGAACCCGTTCGCTCGCTGGGAAGGATCGTGAGACTTGAGCGACAATCCGATCTGGACAATGCCGAAGCCGAGTATGATCATGCCGATGGCCCGGATTAAGCCGAATATGAAAGTGGACAAATTATTGACCGTCGTCATCGGATCGCCCTCGGCATAAGCGGTAGAGACGAATACGGTTCCCGTTAACATCAGCATGATGTACAGCGCCAGCAGCCGTTTCCTTTTGATTTTCAATTTCATCATTCCCTTCGTAAAAATAGCGACTCCATGTCTTCTTCCGATAGAAGCTCATACTCTCCGTTTTCATCAAGCGTCACGGTTCGCCAATCCAAAGCGTGTTCCGTGCCGCCATGCTGGAAGGGAGGACCTTTGCCATCCGTCGTGAGCGCGACATGGGGATGCCTGAGCAAATCGTATTTGTCGTCTTGAACAGGACGCTCGCCGCGAATAAAGAGCAGGGCATAGCGGTTATCGAGAAGCCGCACCTCATCGGGCGTAAGCAAGTCGCGGCCGGACAACTGATAGTTGATCGAATAACTGCCGCTGCGGCCCTTGCTTTGGCCGTATGTGTTCGTGTCGATCGTTTCCTTGCCTAGCAGCTCCGAGACGTATTTGTGGGTGGATTGTTCATTGCCGCCCAGGTACAAAAACACGTCGCAGTTCCCCACGATCGATTCCCACGACTCCTTATACAGCGCTTTGAGCTGCGCCAAATTTTGCAGGATGATGGAAACCGAAATCTCGCGGCTGCGCATGGTGGAGAGCAGCTTGTCGAATTCATCGGGCAAGGCAACGTTGGCGAATTCGTCCATCACGAAATGCACGTGCACCGGCAAGCGTCCGCCGTGCCGGTAGTCGGCCTCATACATCAGGCATTGGAAAAGCTGGGTGTAGAGCATCCCGACGATGAAGTTGAAACTGCTGTCGTTGTCGGGAATGACGGCAAACAGCGCCGTCTTCTTTTCTCCCATGACAGCCAATTCCATTTCATCGACCAGGCTCATCCCGGCGATCGAATGCAAGTTGAACTTCTCCAGCCGAACGCCGAGGCCGATCAAAATCGATTTGGCCGTTTTCCCCGCCGCCAGCTTGAAGATGTTGTACTGTTTGACCGCCAAATGCTCCGGGTCGCGCATGGCCAGCCGTTCAAACAACTCGTCCAGCGGACTCTGGTAGGTTTCGTCTTCTTCCCGCACTTCGGCTGCGGCGATCATCTCCATCACCATCGGAAAATTCTGTTCCTCCGGCGGCGCTTCATAAAGCAAATACAACATGAGCGCCTCCAACAGCGCCGTTTCGGACCGTTCCCAGAACGGGTCATTCGTGTTGCTGCCCTTCGGCGTTGTATTGCGTATCAGGTTGGTGACCAGTTTCAGCACATCCTTGTCGTCGTGCAAATAGGCGAAAGGGTTGTAGCCGTGGGAGCGGTGCGGATTGATCAGGTCGAGCACCTTGATGTTATACCCTTTGGCCTTGAGCAGATGGCCTGTATCCCGCAAGATTTCGCCTTTCGGGTCGAGAACGACGAAGGACGTATGCGCCTGCATGACGTTCGGTTTGGCGTAAAAGCGCGTTTTGCCGGAGCCGGAACCGCCTACGACAAGCACATTCACATTCCGGCGATGCTTGCGACCGTCGAGTCCGATGCAAACCTGCTTGGTTAAAATTTTGTTTTGTTCCTGCTGCTTGCTTCGATATTTGGCGCAAATACTTTTCGCCCGGCCCCAACGGGCGCTGCCGTGCTCCTCCCTACGCCGGTAGTTTCGCGGAGAAGCCAGATAAACTCCAACGCCGAGTCCATAAGCCAGCGTAAAAAAGAGCAGACAGCGGGGCGTGTCTTCCACCCATCGGATGTCAAAAGGGCGGTAGATCGCCACGCTCAGATGCTCCACAATCGCCGGCAGCCCCCTGGAAAGAAAAGGAGCGGTGAGCAATGCCGCCCAAACGACGGGAATCAAAAAAACCGCAAAGAGTATCAAATGACTCCTTGCGGTTTCAACGCGCCTCATGGTGACTCCGGCGTTTATGTTTTTGATAAGGGGCTTCAATCGTTTTGAGCAACAGTTCATCGACGGCATCGGTGGGGCGCTTCTCGCCGATCAAATCGTTACGCAGCGCATTCAGCGCATGCACCACAATGCCATGCTCGTAATGATCCAAACAGAGAATCCGTTCTTCTTCCTTCACAGGCGCTCCCTCCTGAACAAAAATTGAACATGTCCCGCGCGGCGCTCCTATCTTGCTGGTTCTGTCCGATGCTGCTGCCGCTGCTGCGCCAGCATCCGGTTCATCCTGCGGGCAATGTCGTGCGCGGTATCTTTCATCACTGCCAGTTCGGTGCGGATTTGCTGCGGCTCCATGTTCTTCAGCTTCTCCGGCACTCGATGGAAACGAAAGGAAGACGTGTCTACGCCGAACTGTTTGCACAGCATGTAAGAGGCGCAGTAAGCATGGAAGGTATATTCGGAACGGCTGTAACGACCATCGCCGCGATCCACTTCCGCATGCGCCAGCTCCTGCGCGAGCGACCGGAAAATGTCCCCGGCATCCATGCCTCGGCGAATGAAAATATTTCTCGTATCCGGCTGGTAGAGCGCATGCGTTTCCGGTGGGAGCGCATCGCCGATGACGATCGGGACAGGGGTACGATCCATCAAGGCTTTGATACGCATTCGGTCGTCCGGATAGGTCGGTTGTTCCCGTTTTGGGTTGGCCGTCGTTTGCGCGATGTCGAACATCTTTTTAAGGTTATAACTGATGCCGGTGCTGCCGTCTTCCCTCCGGTACTCCTCGCCCGGCTCCAAAATATAAAAGCCGGTTTCCTTGCGGCGAATAAACACGCCTTGTTCCTTCCACGAATCGAAATCGGCGATGCGGGTCGCCTCCGGCCGCTGCGTGAGAATCAGAAGCGCATTGGATACGCTGTAGCGGTCGAAACGGCTTTGCACATCCAGATATCGTTGAAATTCATCGCCGCTTTGCGAGATGGCGGTCGTGGCGGCATCAATCGTCTCGTAGGCCCATTGCCTGAGTTCCTGCTTTTTTTGTGCCCAGGCTTCCTTGTCAAAAGGTTGCTCGGACGAATTCGCGGAAGAATGGCCGGATGCTTCCTGCCGGAATAAATCGTCCAGATTGTTCATTTCGCTTTCCCTCGCTTTCGGGTTCCGATTGGTTTGGTTTTGCCCGTCTTCACTTTTCCATTATTTCGCTCGCTTCGCTTGGGCAGAGACGATTCCTTGACCATCTGACGCCGTTCTTTCTCCGCCTTCCGATTTTCTTCCCGGATCTCGCGCAGCAGTTCGCGGATCGATGGCCGCTGCTGCACTTTCTCGGCTTTCGGTTCAATCATACCCCTTGCGGATGCTTCGCTGCGCCCTAAGGTAGGCTCGGACGGATGGGGCGGCTCCGTCGTCGCCATCGCGGGGTTTGGGTTGCCGTTCGCCGGGGAAGTTGGCTGCGCCGATTCGGGCATCTGCATAAGTTCGTCCAAAACATCGTTGGTGCTCTTCTCCGCAGAAGTTCCCTTGACCGCCGCTCTTTGTTCCTCCATCTGCTGACGGGTTTGGTCCGGTGCTTGTTGCCGGTGTTGCCCGGATGTTGATTGGTCGTGCTGATTCCCGGCGCGGGATTTCTCAATTTCGCTTTTAATGCTGGCCGTATCCACGGTCGCCAGTTTGAAGCGTTCGACAATGCGATTGATTTTGGACGCGTCCTCGGCCCGTACCATCACGTCGCATAATCCATCGACATTCTTTTTGTCCCGCAGGGCACAGTACAGGACGCCGTAACGTTTGGCCTCCTTGCAGAACGTGGGCAGGTCTTCGTTTTTGACGGCAAACACTTTCAATTCCTTGCCGCTGCGAAGCAAGCTTTCCAGACGGATGCTGCCCTTCGTCCGCTTCTGCCCTTGCAGGGCGGCAAACAAATAGACGGCCAGATGCTTAGCGCCTTCACCGGAAATCTTGGCCATTACCTCGATACCCCGCAGACTCATGTTGACGACCTGATCGGCCGCCTCGGCTCCACTGCTCATGGATGGAATCCTCCCTTCGTAATGGTTGATTTTGCTTGTCGCCATGTAGTTTAGTCATCATTTCACCGGATCGGGCAAGGATGCCCGCACACAGCTTCACCTCCTTTCGGAGCGTGGCAAGCCGCTTGGATAGTACGTCTATTTGCTCTTTGTAAGCGACGATCCGGCTTTCCTCCTTGCAGCGGCGGAGGCGGTTGTATAGCATTCTGCGCTCGCCGGAGACTAGGCGCATCTCTTGCCGGGCGACGGATACATAGTCCAAAAGCTGCTCTTTGCTGGAGATACGGTGCTGGCAAAGCAGTCTGGTCTGCGCGGTAATAACCGCCAAATGCCGCAAGTCTTCCCGTAATAAAAAAGGCGTCCTTCTCACGGACGCGCGAAAATGAGGCCATATGCCCATCTCATATAAATAGCGCAGGTACAATGCTTGCAAGCCGCTGAACTTCCTGCCGGATCGAAGCGTTCCTTTGCAAACGGCGCGCCTGCGTCGCGGCATGGGTAAAGACGGTTGCCGCCGGGGGAGACGGTTTCGCAAAATCCGCTGTTTCAGGGCCTCTTCCGTATAGTCGTCTCCCAAGCTGCGCAAACGAACGAAACGTTCCTTGCCCGGTGGACGCACTGCCATATGCTTCACGGTCGTTTTCACTTCATAGCCTTGCTTCTGCAACGCGGCGATAAACTGGGTCCATGTCATCGATGCCGCAATCGCCTGATCTATATCGGTCCGAATCAATCCTCGCCAAGTCGGCTTGCCTTCCCGATCCGCTTTCCATTCTCCGTAATGTTTGGCCTTGCCCGGCTCGGGTTGCTCGATTACTGACAATGCATGTTCCCGGCATAACCGGTCGGATGTTCTCCGCAGAAGGGCGTAGGAGGCTTTGTTGTCGTAGTACCGTTTTCCGTCCATAAAGGAGACGGAGTTCAGCACAAAGTGATTGTGCAAATGCTCCTTGTCCAGATGGGTCGCTACAATGACTTCAAAACGGTCTCCCCACAGTTCCTGCGCCAGTTTGACGCCGATGGCATGCGCGGTCTCCGGCGTAGCTTCGCCCGGCGCAAACGCTTGGTAGCCGTGAAACGCGACTATGCCATCCATCTTTTGAAATTGACGCTTGGTACGCTGCATTTGCTCGTAAGCGGTAAGCGGATCGCAATTGATTCCGCTCACATAAAGCTGTTCTTTCGTTTTGGCATCCGCTTTTGCATATCCCAGCACCTGCCGCAAGCCTTCATTCTTCACGGCGCGATCTTGCGCTGTTTTGTCGGGATTGGTGGCGTAATCAAGCACGCGCTTCAATCGGTCGGTGACATCCCATATTGCCGTCGTTGCCATACGTGACGCCCCCTTTACGGCGGATGTACATTTGGAGTCGCTTGCTCGGTTCTTCGCTCCGGTTCAGTCACCGCCTGTTGAATCTGCTGAACAGCGCGGCGCAATTGATCGGCCTCCTGTTGAAAAGCAGCCCGATCCAGATGCCCGGTCGCGTGCGCCCTCGCCGCCAATTGATTGAGATTGTTGCCAATGGCGTGAAGCTCGCGCATCATCGCGTAATAATCCAGCGGCGGCAGCGCCTTCGGGACATACCCATTGATTAAGAAACGAATAAAGGCTTCCTGAGAAAGCCCCGACTTTTTCACCTGGCTCGCGAGATGCTGCTGCTCCTTTTCATTAAGACGAACCAAAACAGGAATGTTGCGTTTCCTCATCGCATGACCTCCATCCGGAAACCGGCTTCGTAAAGCGATCCTGTTCGTAATAAACAATACGTCTTGCCTACCATCTCGTCATGAAACTTTTGCGTCCAAACGGAGGGGTCTTAGGGGCGCTGCCCCTAACAAGCGAATTTGGCTAGCCAAATTCAGTGCTTGCTGCAACACGAGACATTCGTCTCGCGTCGCCTTCAAAGCACCTGCCGGGAACAAGAGAGAACCCCAAAAACACAAAAAAGACGCCGATCCGCTCGACGTCTCCCTCAGAACTTTTTTGTTATCGCACCAACCAGCGGTAATCCTGGCGGCAGTCTACAATGAAATCGACATACACGATTTCATCCTGAATCTGATACAACACCAGATACCATTTATCTACGAACATTTTGTGATACTTGTTTGACGGGATAAATTCCGCTTCCAGAAAAGGATAGCGTTCCGGCATTTTCGCCAAGGAACGTATCGCTTGCAGCAATTCGTTTTTCGTTTTTCGCGCCGCATCCGGATTTTTTTCCGCAAGGAATCGCACATGAACCGCCAGCATTTGGCGGGCGCGATCGGAAACGATGATCTTATAACGGGGCATCTTTTCCATGCTGAACCTCGTCTATAATGCCCTCCAGGTAAGCGTCCAGTTCATCCGGCGTCACACCAACACGGCCCGCCAAACGATCCTCTTGCACAGCGAGCAGTTCTTCGCGCAGCTTTAACATCTTCTCGCGACGGGAAAACGTCTCAATGTCCATCACGACGAGATCGCCTTCACCGTTCTTGGTCAGATACACCGGTTCCCCCGACGATTTGCATAGATCGGCGATTTCATTATAGTTTTGCCGGATACTGGCGGAAGGCTTGATAATCATCTTGGTCACTCCTTGATAGCTGTATATTGATTTTATTATACCTATTACATGCTATACAATCAATGCAGTTGCGCTTATCCTCAATCTATTCACATCTTATCCACATGCTGCGAAAATTTTCCGTAACCCATAAAAAAAGACACCAACCGTTCAGCGTCTACCGCTATCGGGATGGTTCACCGCGTCTTCTTCGGAATTCCATCAATTCGTTGTTTACATCCTTTCCGAACTTAGGCGGCTCATCGGATATGAGAAGGGCGGGGGAGAGGAGCCTCTGTATCGTGGCTGCCGCCAATCGCCCCGGCTCATCATTATCCAGGTGCAGAACAAGTCGATTTACTTGGGGAAAGCACTGCAAGTAATGCGTTAGGGCAGACGGGGGAGTAGAGTCCTCCCCATTTGTCCTGGGCCTGTATATTCCGGCCAGCGACAGCTTATGCGCCTGCCGCCAATCCCGGCCGGCGAGATGTTTCAGCGTACAGTAGGATAAGAGATCAATGGCGCTCTCAAACAGATGCAGTTCCGTACTGTTTTCCGAGGCCGGAATGGAAAATGAATACCGCTTGTCGCTGCCGGCAACTTCTCCCATATAACGGGTGCTTGTCGTACCGCGTATCGCCGCATAGCGCGGCGTCCCATCTTGGTCAAAACCGACGAATACCGCGTTGTGGTAGCGGCGGCTTTCATACAACCTTCCCGTTTCCAGACAGTAGTCGATCACCGAGCGGTGGATGCCCCGTTTGCTCAAATAAGCCATGACGCGATGAGAGTTTTCATACGGTTCTGGAAGCTCCAACCGCGCCGTAGATGTGCGTTGTTGGCACGATTGCGAAACCGTAAGCATGTTGCCGGGATGAACGCCTTCCATTTGCAGCACCGCATCGAGAAAAGGCATGCCGCGCACTTTGATCAGGTAATCCAGCGCCGAGCGCCCGCCAATCCCCCTTGACCACCAGTACCATTTGCCGTTGGAAATTTTCAAGCTGTCATGTGTTCGGGTGGTGTAGACATTGCGGGAGCAGCGTACCAGTTCCGCAGGCTCGTACATTTGCAAATACGTGAGCAAATCCAGTCTTTTGGCGCGTTCGATCTGTTCCTTGTTTACGTAGCTCATTGCCGCAGCTCCATTTGGAAATCCAGACAGCGTCCGATGGGTATATTGTTCATCGTGCCTTACCCCTCTTTTTGGGGTACGTATAAGCTCTGCCTTCCTTCAACTTCGTAACGCCTTTCTTGTTCATGAATGCGTCTAAATCGCCTTCATGAACTTGACTGGTCACCCCGTTTGAGTCGCGGATGTAATAATACGTGTCGCCAAATCCGTTTTTCTCTTTGGATATCAACTCCAACGATGGCACGGTTTCTCCCTCCTCGATCAAGCCGGTTCCGTAACCAAAAGGCGGCAAAATCGGACAAAAGCATCCGCCGCTTGGGACGGCATACAACATGTTCATTCCTCCGGAAATAAGAAAAGGACCCCGAAGCTGGAGTCCAATTCATCATGTGATTTTACCTTTAACGGACGGGCATATCTTCGATCTGTGAAATGCTCGCACCGATACCATGTTCTTTTCCGTAATGGTCAGCAAGAAGTTCCCTTTCAGGGGTAGGAACGACGGTGTCAGGCCGTTATCGCTCACGGCCCACCACCCGCCGTTCCGGCGCTTCCGGTTCATCGTCAGGCACGCTGTCCACGGCTTCGTTTTCCCGTTTGTCCATGTTGAGCAGCGCATTCAGTTCGGCGAGCCGCGCCGATTTTGTTTGCAGCTCCTGTTCTTTCTCGAAAGGAGCTTCGACTTGTTCCTTCGCTGTTTCCATCTGCTGGAGCAGCGTGGAGAGTTGCTGGCGGCTATGTTCCAGTTTGGCTGGCAAATCCGCCAACATATTGTTCAACCGGGTGATGTTGCCGCCTGCATCCATCCCTAGCGAGACGGTATGGCCCAATGCGCCGCGCAGGGTCGCCTTGTATTCTTTATGGAAGCTGTCAAAGGATAACCATAGGGAAAAACCGAGATAACTGCCCGCCTCCTGCGGCTCGGATGAAGTCATTCCCTTGCACGCCTCCAGCAAGGCCGCGCCTGCTGCCGCTCTCTCCGTGTAGGTAAAATCCTTAATGACCATACCTGGGAACTTGGATTCATCCGTTCCCTCCGGCATAGCCGATTTGGAACGCAGATATAGAGCGACATCCTGTTCATACCCGGCAATTCGATCTTCTGTAGATTTGACTTGTTGCGGCAATACTTTCAGCAACCGATCCTCCAATGCGTAGCGTTGGCTCAAGTGATTAGCCTTGAGCAGCTTAAGCTTGGAAACCTGGATATCCAGGTCCATCTTCTCTTTGATATACGGATTACCGGTTGCCAGCGCCTTGACTTCGGCATAAGAAAGGGCTGCTTCATCGATATCCTCAGCAGAACGTACCGGCGATTTACTGGTCATGATCTGCGAAATGAAGCGCTGCTTGTTTTCGAGTGTCTGGTACAAATACGCGTCGAACGTGTTCTCCGTCACATAGCGAAAAATATGCACCTCGCTGTTCTGATTGCCTTGCCGGATAATGCGCCCGCTTCGCTGCTCCAGGTCGCGCGGACGCCAAGGGCAGTCGAGGTCGTGAAGGGCAATCAGCTTCGTTTGCACATTGGTGCCCGCTCCCATTTTAAATGTCGATCCAAGCAGTATACGAATCTGGCCAGTCCGCACCTTGGCGAACAGTTCCTTTTTCTTCACCTCGGTGTTGGCATCGTGAATGTACGCAATCTCCTCGGTAGGCACCCCTTTCTCTGTCAGCTTGCGTCGCAGTTCGTCATACACATTGAACGTTCCGTCTTGCTTTGGGATGGATAGATCGCAAAACACCAGTTGGGCTAGCCGCTTTTCCTCGTGTTCCTTCCATAGCCGAAACACATTGTCCGCACAAACGCTCACTTTACTGCCTTCGTCATCGGGCAACATCGGATTGGCCAGCCGTTGATCCAGTGCCAGCTTACGCCCATCATTCGTAATCTTGAGCATATTGTCTTCGTGCGGCTCTACTTCCTTGGCTCGCACCCGCTCAGCACGGTGGGCGAGATCCGCGACCATTTCCCGCTGGAAGTCGCTTGGCGGCACGGCAACATTGTGGAAATGGGCTTTCGGTACGGGAAGCTGGAGCATGTCCGCCGTCTGGATGTCAGCCACTTCCTTGAACATATTCATCAGTTCCGGCAAATTGTAAAAACGGGCAAACCGGGTTTTCGCCCGATAGCCCGTTCCTTCCGGTGCCAGTTCAATCGCCGTGACCGTCTCGCCAAACGTCGAAGCCCAGGAATCAAAATGTTGCAATCCTTGCTTTCGCAGCCGCTCATATTGCAAGTAGCGCTGCATCGTATACATTTCCGTAATGGAATTGGAGATCGGCGTACCCGTCGCAAAGATGATACCCCGGCCTCCGGTCAGTTCGTCCAGATAGCGGCATTTGGCAAACATGTCCGACGACTTCTGCGCTTCGGTTTGCGACAGTCCGGCCACATTGCGCATTTTCGTGTAAAGAAACAGGTTTTTGTACGAATCGGCCTCGTCCACGAATAGCCGATCCACTCCCAGCTCCTCGAAGGTGACCACATCATCCTTGCGGCTGGTATCGTTCAGCTTTGCCAGCTTGGTTTGCAGCGTCTTCCTCGTCTTCTCCAGTTGCTTGATCGCGTACCGTTCGCCCTTGGCCTCCTTCAGCTCGCGAATGCCGCTTGTGATCTCGTAAATTTGTTCCTCCAGTTGTTGACGTTGGCGCTCCATCGATATGGGAATTTTCTCAAACTGCGAATGTCCGATGATGATCGCGTCATAGTCGCCGGTGGCAATCCGCGCGCAAAACTTCTTCCGGTTCTTTGTTTCAAAGTCCTTCTTGGTCGCTACCAGAATATTCGCCGACGGATATAGCTGCAAAAACTCCGCCGCCCACTGTTCGGTCAAATGGTTCGGAACGACCAGCATGCTCTTGTTGCACAGTCCCAAATGTTTGCTCTCCATCGCCGCGGCGGTCATCGCGAAGGTTTTACCTGCGCCAACACAATGCGCGAAAAGGGAGTTGCCGCCATACAGCGATCGGGCAACCGCATTGACCTGATGCTGGCGCAGCCGGATTTCCGGGTTCATCCCGGTGAATCGGATATGACTGCCGTCGTATTCGCGTGGGCGGATGGCATTGAACCGATCATTGTACAGCCTTGTCAGCCGTTCGCGCCGCTGCGGATCTCGCCATATCCAGTCGCGGAACGCTTCTTTCATCATCTCCTGCTTTTGCTGGGCGATGGCCGTTTCCTGCTTGTTCAGCACACGCTTTTCCACGCCATCCTCATACACGGTGTCAAATACGCGCACGTCCCGCAAATTCAGCGTATCTTCGAGAATTTTGTACGCATTGACGCGGTTTGTGCCGTACGTGACGTTCGCCTTGATATTGTTGCTGCGGTCATCGCTTTTGCCTTTGACGTTCCAGGCAGCCGTATATTCGGAATACATGACATTGATGTAGGTCTGATACATCGGCGGCGTGTCCACCAGCTCAAACAAAAATTGCCGAATGTCTTCCGGCGGCAGCCAGGTTGCGCCCAAGCGGACATCAATTTCGGAGGCATCCAGGTCTTTCGGCTGCACCGCTTCAAGCGCTTGGACGTTTTCACCGTAACGTTCGGCATCGTATGCGGCAAACTGTCTGGCCACACGCAGCTTCTCCCGCACATTGCCGGACAAGTATGCATCCGCCGTTTCGTAGATCGGCTTTCCTTCCTCGTCCAGATTTTCGGGATTGGGAAAGATGACGCCGCGCAGCTCCTTTATCAGTTGTTCTTCCGTCCAGCCGGTTAGCTGCGCCATATACGGCAGATCGACACGGGCTTTTGCGCCGATGGAAACGGCAAGCGCCTCCGAAGCGGTATCCACCTGTTCCACGCGGATGCGCTGCCGGATGGTGCGTTTGGTGAACATATCCGCCTTGCGCAGCAACCGTCCTTCCTCGTCGATGATTTCCAGCGAGCAAAGAAGAAAGTAAGAACTGTCATCTGAAAAAGCAAGGCTGTTGGCGCGGCTGTTGATCAGGCCGTATTGCGCCGTAAACCGGTCATACTGCGCATTCAGCTTGCGCTGTTGCTGTTGAATCATCTCATCGCTGTAGTCTTCGGTTTGGTACTCGATCAGCTCGCGCACGGTGTCCCGCAGCTGAATCATTCCCTTGATGCGGCCTGCCGCCGTAGCGGATGTGTCCACGCGCCGCATCCGGCTGTTCTCCCGATAGTAGATTTGTCCATCCACCAACGCAAAGCTGAAATTGCGCACAGTCGGATCGGCAGGGAGAGAAGGCTCTTCTTCCTCCGACTGGTCTTCCCGCTCCAGCTCCGCCCATTCGGCATGGATGTTGGACAACGCTTCGTGCAGCAACTCATCCAGATTGGCGTCCGGGAATGGCTTGCAGGACGTTTCCTGCCGGTTGCCGTACATCCGGTCGTCAAAAACCATGGTGCCCAGCACCATATCGGGATGTTCCGCGAAATAGCGATTCACCGGCACACCATCCGCTGTCTCGGATAGGGATAGCCATGCTTCGGTTTGCTCGCTGACGGCGACCATGCGATCCCGTTTCTGTAAAAAGATTATGTCGGCGGTTACTTCGGTTCCGGCATTGGCCAGAAACGCATTGCTCGGCAGACGCACCGCTCCGAGCAATTCGGCGCGTTCCGCAATATATTTGCGAACCGCCGGGTTCTGCTTGTCCATCGTTCCTTTGGACGTAATAAAGGCGATAATGCCGCCCGGACGCACTTTGTCCAGTGTTTTCGCAAAAAAGTAATCGTGGATGAGAAACTTGTGCTTGTCGTAACGTTTATCCGCCACGCCATAACCGCCGAACGGCACGTTCCCGATGGCCAGATCGAAGAAGCTGTCCGGCAAATTCGTCTGTTCGTAGCCGCTGACCGCAATCAACGCCTGCGGGTATAGCTGCCTGGCAATACGGCCGGTAATGCTGTCCAGTTCCACGCCAAACAGCCGCGAGCCTTGGAACGACTCCGGCACCAGTCCAAAGAAATTGCCGATGCCGCAGGACGGCTCCAAAATATTGCCGCTGCGAAAGCCCATCGATTCCAGACAGTCGTACATCGCCTTGATGACGGTCACAGACGTATAATGGGCATTCAGCGTTGACGCGCGAGCGGATGCATATTCATCCGGCTCCAGCACATTTTTCAGTTCCGCATATTCGGCTGCCCACTGCGTGTTCGCTTCGTCAAACGCCTGCGGAATGCCGCCCCATCCGACATAGCGAGCCAGCACCGCCTGCTCGTCCGCTGTCGCTTGCCGCTGCTCCTGCTCCAGCTTGTTCAGCAGCCAAATCGCTTCCATGTTCCATTTGAACTTCGTTTTTGCGCCGCCATGCCCCAGTTCATCATCCGTAATCCGGTAGTTGACAGCCGGGATAGACGGACGGGCTGGCGCGGCGCGGCCGGCCGCACCATCAGAGGAAAGGGAAGTGTCTGGCTGCGATACGGTCTCTGGCCCCTCCGTCACCGGCTCTTCCGGTAAAACCGCATCTTCCGCCGTTTCCCATGCCGTTTCGTCAGTCCATTCCGGCTCCTGCTCCCCGGTAATCAGATGATCGTTCAGCGGGTTTTCGCGCAGCATTCGCTCAAAATCCCGGCGATTCACCTCTTTGATGAAGAGCGGGAACTGACGGTCTTGCAGCGTCACTGTTCGTTGCTCCAGCTGCACAACTTCATATTCGTCCGCGCCGATCCAGACCGTGCTGCCCGCGTCATAACCGTATCGTGCCCGTTCCCGATTCACCGGCGTGTGTTCCGATTCCGCTTGTGCGTCTGGTCGGGAAAGCCCCGAAGATGCATCCGGCTGCGGCGCATCGGGCCTGGCCAATTCCGCCGCTTGCAGCCGCAGCTTTTCCTCCTGTTCTTCCGCAAAGGCAGGCAATCGCTCGGCTTCCTGCCGGTTCAAGTAACGACCCGCTGCCAGCAGTTCGCCGATACGTTTCTGCACCTTCATCCACGGCAGCATGACTTGAGTATCCGGGTTCATGATGGATCCGCGGGTCAGCGTGATGCCTTTGCTGTCATAATTCATGTGAATATCCGTGCCGATCAGCGCGGGAAGACGCCCGCCGGTCCCATATTCCCGTTTCAGGAATTCGGCGTTCTCCTGTGCGGACAGCGACTGCTGGAAATGCAGCGCAATGCGATACTTGCCGTTCTCAAAACCGCTGCCGTTTTGCAAAATGGCGTCAATGACCGCTTGCGGCATGAAAAAAGCGGAGGCTTTTGCGTCCTCCGCTTGTTCCATCCACAGCGTCTGTTGCCGGATGGATGGTTCTGTCCTTTTTGACAAGTCAAATTCGTTTAACAGTATCATGCTGGCGATATGCCCGACGATGACGCCCCAATCGTAAAAGCTTTGCGCCGTGCGTTCCTCCGCCGTCCCCGCCCACAGGTGCAAAACGTTGCGATACGGTTCAAATCCTGCTCGTACGCCTTCATCAAGCGTCAGTTCGGTGATGCCTGCCGGAAACAAACCGCGCACATATAACACACGCTCGCGCTCATCCTCATGAGTATGGAAAAATGCTGCGATGTCCGACTTGTTCTCCCGCAGCGGCGCGGCTCGGAGCATGTCATTGATGATGGCATGGTCATGAAAAAACGGAAGACTTCGGTCCTCCGTTTCCCGGTCGTACCATTTTAATGATAAATCAGTTCCGCGAGAATCAGTTCCTCCGCCTGCTGCTTCAGGTTGTTCATGTGTCCCGTCCAGCCCAGCGGATCGCTCGCCTTGTCCGGCGCCGGGTGAGACGCGAGCATCTCCTGTATCGTCCGGTCGATCTGCTCCCGCGCTGTCCGGTCGATGTCCGCCAGATGCCGGTTCAACTGCTCCGACAACATCAGATGGGCGTACATGCCCTTCCGCTCGGTTTTCAGAAACGTCTTGCGCATCATCCCGTACTTCCCGATGGTCGTCTCCGCTTCGCTCAGCGTCAGGTTGGGCAGCAGATAATCCCCTTGCGGCGTGTACGTCAGTTCCATGTTCATCCTTCCTTTCTTGCAGGGTAGCTTCATTGTGCGGCAAGGAATCGGGTCTTGCAAGGGTATGAAACGATTGCCCCTCATTTGCACGTTGTGCATCCCGGCGCAGCGCCCGGACGGTCGATTCAATTTCCCGCAGCACCATCTCGGACACATCGCTGATCGCTGCGCCCAAGTGGGACAGCACAGGAAGCGTGTTGAAATACCCGATGCCGGACAAATCCTCGATGCTGATGTAATGTGCGGGATCGAGTCCGCAACGGGTCATCGCCATGTAAGCGACGGCCGTTTCGGCCATTTGCTTGAACAGTAATTCCACATGTGGTATGTCCAGGTCTTCCAGCAAACTGTGCTCCCGCTCTTTCATCAACTCCGCCACATAATCGGCGCTGTTGTCATCCACCGCATTCCGCGCAGCAGCGAGCAACGCAGCAGGCAGATCCGCACGTGGTTCAATCTCATCCGGCGCGCCGAACGCATTTTCCAGCGTTTCGATCACATGAGCCGTATCGCTGTCCTGCAACCGCCAAAGCGACACTTGCGGCTGGCGTCTGCTCTGGGTATCCGATACGTCAAACACATGGCGCAGACCCAGGTGGTTGCCTCGGTCTTCGATCAGGGCAATCCCTTTTGCGCCGCGCTTCACCCAGCGATCCAGCCGCTTGTTCCAGACGTCAATCGGCGCGCAGGCCGTCGCGTCAGGACGTTGTGCGTAGATCAACAGTTGATCCTGGAACGGATATTTATAGTTCCAGGCCGCCGTCCGCAAAAAATCCGCCCACCGCTCAGGTTGATTCGTCACCGTGTGAGCCGTGCTGGCAGCCAGTTCGACGATGCGTTGCAACTTGGCTGTCATGAGAGCACCTCCCTTACAGAAACGTTATTTGATTGGTCAGGCGAACGCCTTCCTCGGAATAACGAGCCGTAATCCGAATGAGTCCAATAAGTTACAGGCGATGCAGATTTCGGCGGACAGCGGACGGAGAGAGACCCACCTCCAAAGCCAGCTTTTTGCCGGACAACAAGACGCAGCCATGCCGGCCGCCCGCGTGGTCCATCAGGTAGCTGTACAATAGTTTTGCTGCAGGAGGGACCTTCGCTTTGGCCAGCAGTTGATACCGGGTAAGATCATTCATAAACTTCCTCCTCGGCAGACGTTATCGCTCCGGCGATCGTTCCGACAAACGCTCCGGCCGGACGTAGCAGTACAGATAGAAATTGTAGTCTCCCGCATGCGGGAAACAACGCAGGTAGTACCGATGGCGTGCGGTTTGAAAACAAAAGCCGTATACGCCGGAATACCACGCCCCCGATAATCGGGCCTCCGGATGCGACAGGCAAAGTTGATGCATTCGGCTGCGGCTTTGAAGCCATCCCTGCTCGGTCAATGCCCGCACAACCGCATCCAGTTCCGCCCGGAAAGCCGGCGTTTTAAGCGCTGGAGCATGATCGAACCAGGTTGACCAGAACGTCTCGCCGCTGCTGCCAAAATAACCGCGCAGGTGCCCGATGCAACCCCGTTTCGTATCCTTCTCTATCGAAGCGGAATAAAAATAGGCCGCGTCCTCCGAAGCGGCCGTTTGCAGTCTTTCCAACATGTTTTTTCCTCCCGGCTGGTATAGAAGTGTCCTCTAATGGGTTCCCCCTGTGCCATAATCGTCGTAGCTGGACAAATTGGCATGATAAAAGACGACGTCGCCGTCCAGCAGGGAGAACGTTGCCCCGTATGGATCGACGAAGTTGCGCTGAAACCCTTCCATCCGCCACTGATTGTCCAGCGGCGCGTTTTTGTATTGCAGATGCGGGTGGTTCAAGTCTTGATTGCGGATCGTTTCGATGTTGAAATTAACGATGATGTACCCATCCTTCAGAAATACGGGCGCATTGTCGTCCAGCCGGTGCGTGCGGCCGTACTCGGCCAGATTGAAGCCTTTCGGCACCACGTACGGCGCGGCGGGCAAGCTGTAGTCCCCCCGCCACCGCTGAACCGAAGCGTTGGCGCGGGCCGCATCAATGCCGGAGGGCACCTGCGTGCTTCCAACAAACGTCCGAAACTGAGGCGGCAGCAGCATGATGTCATAGCCGCCGACATACGTCGGCTTCTGCGCATCCTTCATATACTGATTGATAAACGTCTGCCTGTCTCCGGGCGAACCGTTTAACGACCAAAGGGTTGCGGCGGTGTCGGTCAACTCCTGCCTCGGCACATTGCGCAGGCGAGCGTCGAGCGTCACATACCGTTTCTCCACATCGTCGCTGGAGCCGATGCGAATAAACCGCTGACTGCCTGAATGATAGTAAAGATCGACTTCCTGCCGATTACGGCCTTTGCTGTCCACGAAGTAAAAGGTTGGCGTGACTTTAATCCCGTCGCCCGAGCCGAACATGTTGCCTTTCGTCATGACTTCGAATTTGACATGGTAACCCGTTTTGACCGCAACATTTTTCTTGCCGCTCTCCGGGTGACTGCCTTGCCGTACCGGCAGCACGTAAGGAGGGGTATTGCCGCGCGGTGCGCCGTCAATGCCTTTCGTGCCGACCCAATAGGCGTTTCCTGTCGGCGTCGCGCTGCCCTTTTGGGTGCGGAACACCGATTCCCAGGCAAAATCGGCAATGTCGGTGATGCGGAAATCATAGAGACGGCCGATCACTTCCACTGGAACCACCTGCGCAGCCACATGGTTGGACAAGTCCAGGTTGGCATTCATCTGGGACGTAAAGGATGCCGGGCTGTTCTCGGCAAACGTTCGGAATAACACGTCGTAATTCCCCTCCTCCACCCAAACGGGCAAGTAGAAGGTCGTCTGCAACTGGCCGACCGGGATGGACACCCACGTTTCCTTGGGGACGAACGTCGTGCGATCCGCTTTGTACACATCGAACGGAAAGCGTACCTGCTTGTCCCTCACATACTTGGCATAATCCCGATTGCCATAGCCCTTGATGTCCTTGTGCGGGCCGCTTGTCGGAATCATCACGGTAAAGGGCCGGTCCAGAATGAGCGCTGATCGCCCGGCAGTCGGCTGCGTTTTCTGGTTGTGGGCCTGATCGTCCGACACCGAGGCGTAGTTCACCACCGGCGTATGCACCGTCACCGGATTAATGCCGCCGATCGGATAGCTCTTGTTTTCTCCGCCGCCAATGCCCTTAACCAGTGTATAAAAGATGGTTCCAGTGCTCGGTTGATTCGCTTTATTCGTTTTTCCGGCATCAATGACATAGCCAGAGCCGTACAGCACATCCTGACCGATCATCGGGGGAGCCGGAATCGCTCCCGGCGTCGGTGCTTTTTCCTCAACGATTCGGTTGTCCATGATTGTATTTCCGTTAAAAATGAACGAGTCGTTTTTCACCTTGATCTTGCCGATGGCGCTTTCTGCAGTTGACCTCCAGTCCTCGTTCGGTACGGAAGGCCGGCTGGAACCGCCGGAAATCGTTTGTCCGGGAAGCGTCACATTCGAATAGACCGGATCGATGATATGCGCGTTGAGCGACGCATCATGCGCGGCGGAAACGGTTGGCGGCGCATAGCCATTCGGCTCCAGCGTCACCGTTCCCGACGGAAGCGCATAATTGGAGACAATCGCCTTCTGAATGCCGTACACTTCGAGATTTTGAATCGTCCAGAAGCTGTACTTGCGTTCAATCGAATAGTTTTTGGTGACCATCTGTGTATCTGAACGCGGAACGGTAATGGTCGTCGGATTCCCATCTGCATCGGGCGGGCCGGATTGCGTCTCCGTCCAGGTAAGGGTATATGTTTTACTCACCTGAATCGTGTACTGCTTTGTGCCGGTCGTTTCCGTGAACGTGTTGCGATACAAGTACGATTTGGCCAAAGCGTTCACATACAGGCTCTCTGAAGTCGGTATGCCTTGCAGCACATCAAATTTTTCTGCGCCGCGCGCATCCGCCTGAATGACGGCAGAAACGTTTGGCTCCATCGCTTCGTCCTGCTGGGAATCGCCCGGTTGAGGTTCTCCGCCCCCGTCGCCTTTACGCACCGTATGGTCCGATGTCGAATCCCCCGTATTGCCGTCCACATCCTTCACGACGATGGTGATTTGCACGCTCACTTTGTCGCCGGACGTGAACGGGATTTTGATCGGAATCGTTTTACTCGTTGACGTGCCGGAGAGGTTTCCGGTTTTGTCGCCCGTTTGAACGAGCCTGGCATTTCGAATATCCGTGATTTCGTATGACTGCAAATTTTTTAACGACTTGACTTCAAAAACAAAATTCCCGTCCACTTCGGTCACGTTTTGGTCGACCGTTTCCGGCGCTTCAATCCGGGACGTGACCGTTACCGAGGAGGGAATTTTGTAAATGCCGATAAAGTTGGAGCCGCCCGATCCCACCAGAATGGAACGCTCTTTGAGTTTGGGGTCGCCTTTTTCCTGAATGAACAGCTTCTCGTCGGGTTTGTTATTGTTCGTAATGTAAGATCGGATGATCTCGTACGTTTGACCGCCATATGTGACTTGCTCTTCGAACGTATGATTCGCCTCATCCCCGGTAGCGAAAACGCCTTTGTCCATTTCCTTGAGCTTGGTGCCGTCTTCCTTCTGATATATGGCTTTCACCGGATTGTTCTCCGCATATTCGGCAACCGCGTCCGTTCCGCCCAGATGCACCGTAAAGCTTCGCGTTCGCACCTTCGGATTGGTGTCCGGGTCTTCTTGCAGCCAGTCTTTCCGCGTCGGGTCCTGCTTGGGCGACAAATAGGAACGAACGATTTTATACGTTTTCCCGTTATCCTCGATCGTTTCGGGAAATTCATGATTGATCGTTTCCCCGACTTTGAACTTGCCCTTTTGAAACGTAACTTGCGGTTGCTCAATGACTTTTCCACCTACGGTTTTCGCAATGACATCGACGGGAAATTCCGCGCTTCGATAGGGCACATGAATGCCGAAATAATCGTCCAAGTCGTCCGGATGCGCCCAAGGTTCGGCCCTCTTGATCTCATCCAGCGTATAAAATGGCCCTTTGCGCACGTTGCCGTTTCCGTCGATGGACACCATGATGGCATACAAATATAAGTCGTCGTTGTCTTTGATGTCGCCCATGCCCGCGTTCCACATGCCTTCCGTGACAAGCGCCTCGCTGACTTCGTAATAGGTCGTGACAGGCTGGCCGGGGATGGGCGGATTCGGTTCTTGGCCGACTTGCCGTACTTGCTGGTCCAAAAAAGAAGCGTGTTGGCCGCTTCTCGGATCGCCGCACTGCTTGGGCGTCGAATTCGTACATAATTGGTCACGGCGCACCGTCCAACCCACGGTTCTGTATTTAATGGACGATGTTGCAGCCGTACTGGTGATCTTAAATTTGATGGTGCCATTTTCAGTTCTGACATCGGGAGGTCCCGCGAAAACAGAGGTTGGAATGGAGAAAAACAAAAATAAGCATGCCAGCAGCATGCTCAAGAATCGTTTATGCAATTTGTTCATATCTCTACTCCATCCTTTTCATCGTATGGTTGTAGAATAAACTTGCACTCGGACTTACTTTTAGCGTGGGTCCCCAGTTGCCTCCCACATTCGTAGACATCGAGATGTCGGTGTAGCCTTCGTACCAAACTCCTTTTTCAAAAGTTTGTTGATTGGGGAACCTTTCATCGTAAATTAAGTCTTTGTTTTCCTTAAACGAAACAAATTTAATTCTGAATTTGGCACGAACATAATTATCGCCAAATCCATTCCGGTAGATCATGGAAGGCTCGGGATCAAGGTATCCTTCGATCTGAATCTTGTTTTCTTTCACCCACTCCGCATACCGCCGGATATATTTCAATTCCGCATTGGAGCTTTGCACTTTCGTGGCAAATACCGCCTGCGCCCACGTATCGTCAATCGTTTTGTAATCCACGTTCAGCCAGAGTGCACCAAACGTTTTCAGTCGGCTCATCCAAATGTCCACGTTCTTCTTATTGAATTCCGGTATGGTCGAATAGAGCACCGAAGAAACCTTGCTGTCCGTAGGATGCGAGTAGGGATAGGCCATCTCATAGGCTTCATTCGGCACATCGGCAAGTATATAAGGATAATCTTGCGCATTCTTGGGCAGGTTGGTTGTGCGAATCAGGCGGCCCCATTCATCGTACTTCGCATTGGCGTCTTCTTGTGTGGAAATGAAGACGGTCGATGTCGGGCTATCCCAATTCACTTCCGCCCCCAGCGCTTCGCTGACAAAACGCAGCGGGACAAACGTCCGGCCGCCGCTGGTGATCGCCTTCGAATCGAAGGCCACTTCTTTACCATTGACGAGCGTCTTGCTTTCGCCGATCGTAAGCACAATATGCAGGTCGTCCCGCTCAATCGGTACGGTCATGGTTTTGGGCTCCCAGCCTACGTTCGCGCCCATCTTTTCCGCGATGAATCGAACCGGCACGAGCGTCCGGTTGTTTTCATCGACAAATGCTTGCGCATCGGGAAACCAGATTTTTTGTCCGTCCATGACGACGCTGACAAAGGACGGAGGGTTGCTCGCCGCGCTTGCCGTTACGGTGAACAAGCTGCAAATCATCGCGGCGACAAGTCCTGCAATTACCCATTTTCTCACGCCATTCGCTCCTCTCTTAATATGGATCATGACAAGTTTGGAAGATTTCGACTGTTAGGTTCATCATAAAGCCGATCTGACGGCGTGTCCACTTTCCGAAATCACCGCCGTCTCGTTAAGATGGCGAGTCAGGACAGCCCAGCGGCATATAGCCTTTTTGCGCGGCCGCTTTTTCGCTGGAAAACGTCTCTTCCACCGGATAAGTAAAGTCGCATGTGCTGCGATAATACACTTTCATGCTTCCTTTCCTGGCTCCGACAATCTCCGGCTTTTTGAGCACGCGGCTTCCGCCGAGCGCATAGTTGTTGTAAAACTTGCCTCCCATCGGAATGCCTTGGATAAAGGCAAGCACCCCGACGTCATCCACGGTATTGTGCCATTCCTCCTGCGAAATGGTCGGCAGCGTGAAGGTGTAAGAAAAGCCGTATCGGGAAACCGATTCGTTGTGTTTGTTGATCCGGTAGGCGAGTTCGTCTTCAATTGCGCGGACGATGGTGCTCCGGCGCACCTGCTCAAATCGCTCCGCATCCTTTAATAGCGCAATGTTCGTCTGATGCCTAACGTCGGCCCGCAAGCCTTCGTGCCAGCTCCGGCTGTCCGCATCGTAAGCGAGGACGAAATCGTCCAGCGTGAACGAAAGGCTGTTGCCCGATGAATCGGCGTAGGCATACGGCTTCTTCGCTCCCCAAACCGGTTTCCGTTCCGTGTTCCCGTCGGCTCCCGTCCACTCCTCCTCGGCATAGACGTAGAAACCGTCGTAACCAATCACCGCAATAGCCGGGATATACCGACCCAGTACGCCTTGGGCAACGGGATCGTCGGCAATGCCGAAGCTTGCGTACAGCGTCCGATAAAAAGCGGCAATCGCTTCGTCCTTGTTCAGCGCCACCCGCTTGGCCGATTCGTATTGCGTCTCCCGCTGCTGATTCGCATTGACGGTCAACATCCGCGCTGCGTCATCCACCGCGGCATCCAGCGCGGCGTTATAGCGCAGCTCGGTCAATAGCGCCTTCCGCTGCGTTTCGACTTCAATCCGGTTCACGGTCGCAAACGGCAGGAAAATGAGCGCCCCGACAATGGCCCATTCAATCAGCCTCATTGCGCACCACCCCGCCGTAAGGAATGAAGATTTTTTCGTTCGGACTGATGGCCTGGTTCAGAAAATCGAACAGGATCGTGCCGGGAGTCCGGTTCGTATTTTTAACCGTGACCGCAAATGTATCGCCGACCCGCAGCTTGTAGCGTCTCGCCGGATCGTCTTTTGCGGCCGCGCTGTTCGGGAACAGAACAGGCAAAATCTGCGCGTTGTAAAACTTGTCGTAGTGCACTTCGTAGCTGCCCCGAAACGTGTCCGGCCTTGTCGGGTCGTCGTAAACCGGCACATACTTTTTGCTGCCGTGTTCCATTTGCACATCGAAGGTGTTGCCCGTTGCCGCAATCGCCTCCATAAAGTCGTTGTACATGGTCGGCGACACAAAGCCTTTGTCCCGCACCGCATCCACAAACGTTGTCGTCGCTTTCAATACGACCAGTTCCGAAATATCGTCCTGCTGGTCGAAGGCTGCGGAAATAGGGTAGAGGTAGAGCAAAAGAACGGCAATGAGCACCGCGAAAACTTTCGAGAAACTGTTCATGGCATTCTCCTTAGCGTAAAGCGAAAATGAGGCGCAGCAGCCGCCCGGACGCATCCCGCTGGGTGACTGCCGTATACCGGGCATTCAGGCGAATGCCGGCGGGGACGAACGGGTCCCGATCGACCGGCGGCGCGTATCGAACGCCGTCCACCACAATTTCCGCGTCTCCCGTCTCCAACCGGGCAACGGATTGCGCTACCTCTGCGCCGGATACGGTGCCGTCGCCGGCAATCGGCGAAAACGCCATCTGCACGTTGCGATCCAGCGACTTTCCCGACACATAGGCGGTGGCGTTCAGCGCGGCCCCGGTTTGAAAGAGCAGCAGTCCGCTCGTTACGGCCATCAGAAAGAGAAGACAGGCCACACTCATTTCCAGCATCGTTCTGGGGGCATGTTCCATCGGCTTCCTCCTTGAAAACGCCGGGGCGTCCGTCTATACCCGAAAGGACGCCCCATCAGCGTTGTGATGTCAGTACGGACGCTTACTGCTGCCGAAACACAATGCCGCGAATGACGTTGCTTCTGTCATGCACCAGTTGCGCCCGAAATTTGCCGCTCGGATTGACGTAGTTGATATTCGCTTCATCGAGCGCATGGCTCAGTTGCCCCGGCGCTTCACCAACCACTGAGCCGTAAGTCACGCTGTCGATCGGAACACCCGTGTTGATCACCTTGCCATACCACTGACCCGCCGGATTTTTCCCGGTGACAATCTGGATGCCGAACTGATCCTGATCGCTGAACTTGCGCAGCGCGTTGACCACCTGACTGCCCGACAACATCGTGTTGTCGTACACCGTAAACGCCGTTTGCGACAGTTCCGTCTGGATATTGCTGAAATTGCTTTGCGCCGCCTTGGTGGAGTCTTGCGCGGAAATAAACAATACGACGGCGAGGGTAATGAGCGCGATGGCAAGGAAAATGCCCGCCGCCATCACGAGTGCTTTTTGCGCGTTGGACATGAACCGATCTCTCCTTCAAATGAAATTCGAAATAAAAAGTCACTTCCCATTTGGAAAGCGCCGCAACATGTCCGTTTACTGAATGCGCTGAAGCTGTTCGTAGTAAATGGACATCTGGTGCAAGCTGACGATGACGAGAGGAATGACCAGATAGCCGAAAATGAGGGCCATCATCGGCGCAAACCCGATCCATTTTCCCCAGCCTGCCTTTTGCTCGATCAATTGCTCGTACTCCTGTTTACGCTGCTCCTGCGCGTAAGCCTGTTCCGACTCCAGGTCGTCGAACGCTTCCCGAATCGGCAAACTTTGCGCCGCCAGTTCCAGCTTTTCCACCGTGCGGACGAACGGCACAAACGGCGCATCCTCTTTCAGCTGCGCCAGCGCCTGATCCGCGCCCTGTTCGAAATGGAGCAAGCAGGTTTGCAGCGGTTCCTTGAACACGCGGGCAAACTGTTCGATCCAGATGAGCAGATGCTCGACCGACATCCGGTCCATATCCGCCAGCATGGCGATGACGGCATGCAGTTGATCCACTTCATGCTTCATCTCCATCTGCCGCATGCGCCGCTGGAACAATCGAACGCCAACCGGCATGGCGTAGCCGCCCCATCCCGCGAGAGCGGCGAGGAGCGCTTCCCACCACTTCACATACTGATTGTCCAGCTTCGTGAGCTTGCCCATAATGCGCCGAGCCGCGGCGCGAAGCTGATCGTCCTGGCCCGTCATCGGCGTTTCGCTGCGGAGCAGGGCCATCACCGTTTCTTCGGTGAGGTGCTTCACCTCCTTTGCGCGATGGATGATGCGGCGATCGAGCGCCGCCGCCTCGCGCGCCTTGGCTTCCTCCTCCGGCGAAAGTTGGCCGAACAGGATGCCCGGCTTTACCGGCGCATGCAGGATTTGATGCCGGCTTGCGGCATGAAGCGCCATAAACATCCCGAGCACAGCCAGAAAAGCCATGCCCCCCGCCACGATGCGCTGTACATAGAGCCATTCCAGCCGAAGCGACGATGCGGTGTCTTTAAGCAGCTTGACCATGCGGTCAGCTTCTCGGGAACCGGGGGCGGGACCGAAACGATGCACAAGCCAGCGCATCCACGGCCATTCGTAAACCCGTTTCTCCCATCTTTTTCGGCCGGTTGGTTTTGGACTCGCGTCCAGCTCCTGAATGTTCCGCAGCAGGACGTAGGACAGCCATACGACCGCCATCAGGCCGATTTTCACGATCCAGCCGGTCGTGCTCGCATAAAAGGCGTCCATAGCCGGAAAGTAATGGCTGGCCCAAGCTTCGATCGGCCGGGTAAACAGCAGCGGCAACAGCGCGATGGCGGTCAGTCCTTGCAGCAGGAAGCCGAGGCGCTCGCGGCGCAGCAATTCCAGATTCAGTTCGGTCGCGAGCTTCCCGAGCGCCTTCAAGTACACGGAACCGGCTGCGGTTCGTTTGTCGCCGTATTCCTTCACCAGATGCGACAGCCCGGCCAAGCCCTGCAAATACCGGTTCGGCGCGCTTTCGATATACTGCGCCAGCCGCTGCTCGGCGTCGCTTGCCGTGAGCACTTCGTATATTTCGTGTCCGTGCAGCGCCATCTCATACGGCGCGCCGTCCGCCGCTTCATAAATGGCTTCTTCCACCATGCCATGACGATGATAATGATGACGCACATCCGAGAAAAAATGCCGGAGTTGCCGAAGCAGTCGCGTCTCCAGCCGATGGACCAGGTTGTCCGAAAAGATCCCGTGGCCAACCCAGAAGCCGATGCCAATCATGCCGAGCGTGGCCGGGTCGCGCACGCCGAGCGCCAGCGGAACAGCCGCCGCGAGCAGCACGCCCCATATGAGGAGCGCCGACTTCATCGTCTCCAGCCGCAGCTTCCATTCGTCGCCAAGCTGGAGAATGGTCATTCGTTTGCGAATATGGTGCAAATAAGCGCGCAGAATCGGCACGCGTTCGCATAGGCGATACAACTGCTGCATAATGCTATGCAGCGCTTGCTTCTTGCGGGCTTTGCCCGGTTTGCGCAACGCTTCATACTGCCGAACGGCCTCCGCGTCCGAACCGTGACGGGTTACCCATTGAAACGCCGCTACCATCGCTAGGAACAATACCGTCGCTGCGCCGAATAGTAGGGACAGCCATTCAATCTTCATCGCTATCCCCCCAGTGAACCGCCAAAAACGCCTCGAACGCCGCCAGGTCCGGCCCGGCGAGGCATGCGGCGATTTCCTTGCGGCTTCGCTCGGACAACGGATGAACGGCGACATAGCGTCCGTCTCGGTATTCGATGACGTTCCGCGCGACGTAAAGCGGGCGGTCCGTCGAGCGGCGGAAATATTCCAGCATCGTCTCCATGAACGCCGTCATTTTCTCCTCGGTCGTCGTTTTGTGGCGGAACGTCTCCGGGTAGGCCGTTTCCTGCTCCACCGGGACGCATTCGGTAATCCGTTCGATGTAGCGATGTCCGTCCGCGTCCCGCCTGAGGTGAATGTCGAAGTTGATGACGCTGACGACCTGCTGCTCGGCCACTTTTTCGTTTGTAAACACCCTTGTCTTCAGCAACGAGTTGCGCAGCGAATAGACGAGATCGCGGAACGTTTTGGCATGATGCGTAAACAAGGTGAACAGCGAAGCGACCTGCGCCATCTGCACCATCCAGGCCGCAACCGGGTCGGTCGCCACTTCTCCCAAAATATTGACCGAGCCGTCCGTTTTTTTCTGGATGTCCAGCCCGTCCTGCCCGGAGATCGTTTCCGTTTCCCGCAAGCTTAAAATGTTGCGTTCCCGGTATATTTTCCGAAGCTGAAGCTCAAAGCTCATTTCCTGCACCCGTATCGGCAAGATGGCCGGAATGTAGCGCACCATCGCCATCAAGAGCGTCGTTTTGCCGCTGCCCTGCGCGCCGGTGATGGCCGTTATGCGCTCGCCCATGACCAGATATCGAATCAGTCCGATGGGCAGCTCCGCATTGTCGTCCTGGATCAATTGTTCCAGCGTGGCGTTTTGCACATCGAATTTGCGCACAAAAAAAGCCCACGATTCGCTGAACCGGGGGCGCAGCACGACGACGCGGGAGCCATCGGCCATTTCGTTCACCTTAAAGCCGTTCGCCTCGGACAATTGGCCGGGGAAATTATGTTTGTACACGTTCTGGCACACGCGTCTCAGTTCCTGCTCCGAGCCGAAGGACAGAAAGCTCAAATGAATGGATTTCCCTTTATAAAACAGCCACACGCTGTCGTGCGACCTTGGCACCTCGCGCAGCTGCGCTTCTTCCTCCAGACTCCATTCGCCTTCCCACATCGCTGGGGGGATGCCGGAGACACCGCCCGATACGCCGTCGATTTTCATGTCGCGGATTTCGTCGATGACGCTAAACCCTTTGTAATGCTGGTAGATCCGTTGCACAACGATCTGCGTTTTGTCCTCGGCAGACAGCTTGCGCGCTTCCCGCTTGTAGATGTCGCGGATTTCGTCGGCGGTAACCCGGTACGACTCGGTCTCCTCGTCTTCCATGCTCCGTTTGGGGCGGTCCAGTTCGTATTGGCGGATGAGCTCGTCCAGCGCTCTCAAACGATGTTGTTTCTTAAACAGATAGAGCAGGATGTCAAACTGATCTTGCGGCGACAAGTCTTTCGGATCGTCAAACGGCAGAAGCCGATTCAGGTTATTATCGTCAAAAGTATAGCGCTGCTCGAGCAAATCAGCGATTACCTGCTTCACATACGCCTTGTCCCGCAAATCTCCGGACGTGCAGCCCCGCAGCGCTTTCTTCAGTTCCGCGCGCTTGTTTTTGCGGCGGCGGTATTCTTCTTCCGACAAGCCGAAGTCGATCAGGTTGCTGCTCGTCATCTCGTGCAGCGCCTCTTTCACGAACTTGGTCATCGCTTCCAGCGTGTAGACCGGTTTTTCGTCCGGCTGCTCCGGCAAGCGGCGGCTCATACGTAAATAGAGCAAGACGCCAATCGCGATGAGGATGCCCGCCAGAAGCAAACCGTTCAGCGCGAACATCATCGGTCATCGTCCTCCTTCCCGCCGAAAAGAGGCTTGTTCAGTCCGGCGTTGTTGATGATCGCCTGCGCCAATGCCCGCACTTGTTGCATAAAAGGATCGTTTTCATGACCGCGCGGCACCTGTCGGTTGCGAAATAAAAAACGGACGGCTTCTCCTTGCTGGGTCGCATCCAGCCAGCCCGTATTATGGACAATCGGGTGCGCAGGCTCCCGCCGATGGAACTGGCGCTTGATATTTTGAACGGTCAAAGCGGAGCGAGGATCGTATTGTCCGAATACAAGCAAATGCTTCCGGTTGGACTGAAGCTGCGCCTCCACCAGCGGAAAAACCTGCTCCAGCTTGAGCGCGTTTTGCGGCAGACAGACGACCAGCAAATCCGCCTGACGCAGCAGCCCCTCTGTCCACGCCGACAGCTTGCCGCTTCCGCCGTCCAGCAATACCAGATCGTAAGCGCGCCTTGTCAGTTCCAAAAGAGGCGTAAGCCAGTCCTGTGCGGCGGAAACAAACGATGCATCCGGCTTGTTCGATCCCGGAAGGATGTCGAGTCGGTCGGCGAGTAGCGGCAGCGTGTAATCCCGCAACCTGTTCGGTTCCAGCTTGCGGTTCTGCAAGAGCCTGAGCAGCGCATCGATACCCGCGTCAGGCGGAGCGTCCGCTTTGCTCATCCAGGTCCGTCTCGGGTAAAAGCTGCGTTCGATGACCGCGTATTCGCTTTGCAAATGCCCAAGCAGCAAAAGACGGGAGGAGTATTCAAGTCCAAGCAGCGCGGCGGAGGCGATCAGGTTGCTCGTCGTACCGGCTTGTCCCGAAACCGGACTCCAGAACACCACGGTAAAACCCATTGCTTCATCTCCTTTCGTGCAACTTTACCGGCCTCACGCACGCTTTCGCGCACGCACCCATGCCCGCCGGGCCGTTTTGGCATCGCATTCAAACAACTGTTGCAGCATGTCCAGCACGTTCCGGCGATACACCCCTGACAGCCGCCTGATATCGATGCGGCCATGATGCTGGTTGTCCAGTTCGACCGACATATCCCGTTCGTCCAGCGGAAAGCGGAACACGGCCTCCTCCCAGCGTACAGCCTGCTGCGGCAGCAGCAAATCGATATACGACTCAGGTATGGCGATCGGCAAGGTAGGGGTAATCAGTTTGTAAAACGAGAGCGGCTGGCCCTCCGCTTCGTGAAGGCACAGCCGCTGCATCAGATTCGCGTTGATTTGCATACCGAGCCGACGATAATTGCTGCACCAAACCCGCTTGTCATAGCCCGGCAACTCCCGTCCTTTCACAAATTCGGTGTGATCGGTGTCGAGCAGCATGACATCGTATGCTGTTTCGCCACCGGCTTGAAGCAGGCAACGCTCCAGTTGCGCTGGCGTGATGAACCCGGTCGCCACATCGATGCCTTCAAACTCCCGCAGCGAATAGCCGAATTCTACTTGCGGCAAATAGCCTTGCATGGACTGGGCAAGGGTGGAATCCACGATCAGCACCTTTCGCTCCATCGCCGTGAGCAGCTTGCCTAGCACGAGAAGCAGATGGCTTTTGTCCGGCGCGCCGAAAAACACGACTTTTTTCATGACAGCCTCCTTCACTGATTAAAAATTTGCTTCAATTTATCCGTGCTGGCAGGCGCTTCCGACGGCGATGCTGGCGTTGATGGCGCTGGCTCCGCGGACGCTTCCGGTTGATCTTCATTCGTCGTTGTCGGAGCGGAAGGGTAAGGCAGCGGTTGCGCGGCTGGCGGTTCGTGATCGACCGTAGCCGTTGCGCCTGCCGGTGGCGGCGATGGAACCGCTTCTTGCATGGCATTGCCTTGCCGCGTGACGATCCGCTCGTTTTGCAGTTGCTGCTGAACCGTCACGCTGCCGCTCGTTACGCGCAGTTTGTCCGACTCGCTCATCGCCTTGAGATTGTCATCAAGTTTCAGGCGAAGCTGGCGGGCAAGCTCGGTTGTCGCTTTTTCGAGCAGGTTCGGATCATGTTCCATCAAATCAAGCACTTTCGGATTTGCGGGATAATTGACCACAGCTGCTTCCTGCAATCCCGGCTCGATATACGGCAGGGCATACAGCCGTGCGCCTTGCAAGTAGGCATCGATAATCGCGCTTGACGTTTGCAAAATATCCTTCTCGTTCATTTCGAGCCAGATGACCGTTCCTGACAACTCCCGCGCTTTCTTCTTCGCTAACAGGACATAATCTTCTCCTGTCGGGAAGTTGATTCGCACGTCGATGTACTGTCCCTTTTGCAGATTGGAGGGAAGCTGAATGACATGAAACTCCTGCACCCGCACATCCTTCGGGATCGGCGTGCTCTCGTACAGCATGGACGACATCAGCGGTGTTCCGGGCTGCAATTCGATTTTGGCGCTTTTGCCGATGGCCGCTTCCCGTTCAGTAATCATCCCGGATGGCACCAGACTCGCGGGCATCGGGACGGACTGGAGATCCTCCGCCGTGACGGTACCTCCGGCCGGAATGGTTCGTGCCACGGTCCAGACGTTCCTGCGCGATTGTTCCTCTATCGTTTTCAGTTCCTTGATCTGCCTTTCGTAGTGTTCCTTCATTTGCTGCTGATTCTGCTCTTGCTCCGATTGCTTTTTCAGAGAATATATGACCGCAGCCACGAGTAAACAAACGCTTATAGCGATCGTGGTGATAATTAGTGCCTTGCGGTGCCGATACGTCCACGACATCGCTCACGTCTCCTCTCAATCAATCTTAAACTGCTATCGAAACTTTTACCGGGCATCGTCACGGAGCTTCTGCTTTTGCTGGGTCGCAGCCTGATGCTGCTCCAGCTTTTCTTGCGCCCATGCGGGCATATGCTCCGGGTTTATCAGACCCATAAAATCATCCCGATTCCAGCGAGCCTCCTCACCGGTATACAGATTGATCACGTAAACGGCGCGACCTCGGGAATAGGCAGAGGTGCCAAACCCGCTTAGCGCCAGCACAAGCTGGTTAACTGCGGTGCGATATTCGGGTCGCAACCGTTCCGGCCGGATGACAACAACCTGGTTGTCAATGCGCATGTCTTCGCGATTCGGCTGGCATTGGGCTTGGGTAAGGGGAGATAGGGGCACCTTGACACTGGCCCTTTCTTCTTTGAGATCCTCCAGCTCCCATTGCACGCGGGAAACAAAGTCATGCACGGCCTCAAGATAATCCGCGCCGGCCGCAATCGCGTAATATTGCTCGACACCCAACGAATTGTTTCGGGTGCAGGTACAAACCATGTACGGACGTTCGGCATTGGTTTCGTCTATGCCAAGCAGCACTTCCACCTTCCCGATGGAGATGGCCTGAACGACTTCGTAGTTGTCCACCATTCGCTTCATTTCTTCCATCGTCCGTCCTCTTTTCCTGGAAAGTTGCGGTCTTCCTTCGTTCCCCGGCTTCGCTTTGATAGGCCGGCTTCACGAGATTTCTTGTTTCGCGTTTGCGGTTCCTCGGTTTCATCCTCCAAAACTTCAATGCGATTGAAACCCGGCTTTTCTTGCATCAGGCGTTCATACTGACGACGCCTCCCTTTCGTGAAATACACCATGAATCGCCTCCCCAAAAATGGGCATAAAAAAGCTCTCCGTCCTAGGGTTGAGTGCCTGCCGAACAGGATACATGCTAACGTTCCTGTTCCCGTTGCCGTTTTTTATACCAGCTTTCCAACAGTTGTACGATCAGGTCTTCCTTTTGCTTTTCGGTGAAGTCCCTCGGAAAGAAACGGTCGATCCGCTCGCGCCGAATGGTCATCTTTTCTTTCTGGTTCGGCTTCTCCTCTGTGAGAATCGAGAAGATGACATCCACGTTAAGCCGCCCGTCCTGACTCAGTTTTTTCATGCGCTGCGCCTGCGCCAGCGAAGGAGTGCAGTCTTCGGACTGCATCGTTTCGTACAGGGCTTGCTGCTCTTCTTCGGACAAGTATGAAAGTTCTACGGCCGGATTGAAGGCGATTCGTTTATCGTCCACCATTTCGAGAATGGAGGGGGTCAGTTCGGTAAGGCGGATATAGCGCTGGATTTGATTGCGACTTTCGCCTGTCTGATCTGCCAACAATTGATCAGAGCGCTTTTGTGTCCCAACTTGGGACATATTATCTTTGCTCGGTCTGCCCGCCTGTCTTTTCATTGCTTCCAGCTTCATCTTATAGGCGAACGCTTTTTCGCTTGGCAAAATATTTTCCCGTTGCAGGTTGCTGTCCACCATAATGATGGTCGCCTGATCGTCGTCCAGTTCGCGGACGATACAAGGCATTGTTTCCTTGCCCGCCAGTTCGCTCGCTTTTTTACGCCGATGCCCGGCTACCATTTCGTAGCCGCCGTCCGTCTTCGGACGTACCAGGCCGGGAACGAGAACGCCGTATTGCTTCACGCTGTCCGCCATTTCAAGCATCGCTTCATCCGCCTTCACCTTGAACGGGTGGCCGGGAAAATCGCTGATTTCCGATAATGGTATTTCCATCACCTTTTCCCGCTGCTGGTCGGCGCGGCTCTCCTCCGTCGAGAATAAATCAGCGACTGTGGTCAGTTTGATGCTGGCGCGCATGTCGTCTTTCGCTGCCAATGCTCTGCACCTCCTTCGTAAAGGCGGCATAAGCCCCCGCAGCTTTCCCATCCGGATCATGGACGTAGATGCTTTTCCCCTTGGCGCTTGTTTCCGCCGCGCGAACGGATAGGGGAATTTCGGTGTTGAACACGCGCAGCTTGTCGCCGTAGTCGCGCCGAAGAATGAAGGAAATGTCTTTGGCAAATTTCGTCCGGCTGTCTACCATCGTTAGCAGCACGCCGTCCAAAACCAATTTCGGATTGATCTGCCTGCGCACACGGGCAATGGTCTGCAAGAGCTGCGTCATTCCCTTGGCGGGCAAATAGTGTGCCTGAACGGGGATAATGACGCTGTCCGCTGCCGCCAACGCGTTGATGGTCAACATGCCCAAACTCGGCATGCAATCGATCAGCACGTAATCGTAATCGGCTTTAACGGAGTCGATGTACGAACGCAAAATCGTTTCTCTGCTCATCGTGTTGACAAGCGATACTTCAACAGCAGACAGTTCAAGGTTGCCCGGCATCAGGTCAACGCCTTCATGGTGATGCAAAATACCTTCCCGCGCTTCATAGGATTCTTCCAGCATCGTTTTCGCCAGCAATGTGGCCAAAGATACCGACAGATTATCCGGTTCGTGGAACCCTAACGAATCTGTCAGGTTGCCTTGCGCGTCCGCATCGACCAGCAAAACCTTTTTCCCATCGGCTGCCAAACCGATCCCCAGGTTGACCGCCGTTGTGGTCTTGCCCACGCCGCCTTTCTGATTGGCGAGGGCAATCACTTTGGTCATCCAACATTTCTCCTTTCACGCAAAAAGCCGGTTGCGCTGAACATGTCAGAGTAACCGGCTTTTTGAATTGTATCTAATCGAGTAGGAGGGGGTGGCTAACCCCCGTCCTCTCACACCACCGTACGTACCGTTCGGTATACGGCGGTTCACCAAGCTTGACGAATGTCAAAATATCGCTGTGTTAAGCTTTTGAGCCCTTGTTGTTGCCAGTAGGCAATGCCGAGGGCTTTGTGTATATGCGGAGTCTTTGTAGTACGCCATGCCCCCTTGCGGGTGTTTGCAATTTCAATTGCTTTTGTGTGAGATATACCAAGAGAACGGAGTTCTCGATATCTGGTTCTCACTCGTTTCCACTGCGTCCACAAGCAAAGACGGAGCCTACGCCTTGTCCATTCCTCAATGGATTGTAAGATTCCCTTTGCGTCTGCAAGGGCAAAATATCCAATCCAACCCATGAGATACTGGTTTAACCTTTCAACCCGTTCCTCAAGCGAGATACTCCACACTGGATTCGTGATCGTGCGGATTTTCTCTTTTAACTTGAGAAGGGATTTTGGGTGGATACGAACCGTTGTCTGTTTTACGAAAGTAAAACTAAAGCCAAGGAATTTACGTTTCCACGGCCGGTCCACCGCACTTTTCTCCTCATTTACTTTTAGCCTAAGCACCTTTTCCAAGTAATCTTTCATGCTCTTCTTAACCCGTTCTCCTGCTCGTCTTGTTTTCACGTAGACGTTGCAATCGTCCGCATAGCGACAAAAGCGATGTCCCCTCTTTTCTAATTCCTTATCCAGATCATCAAGCAAGATATTTGCTAATAGTGGGCTTAGCGGTCCACCTTGCGGTGTCCCCTCACTTGAGGTAGTACAGATTCCTTTTATCATGACACCTGCGTTTAGATAGGATCGAATCAGCTTTAGAAGGCGCTTGTCTTGGATTTTACGAGCCACGCGGCTCATCAGGATATCATGGTTGACACGATCAAAGAATTTCTCTAGATCGATGTCCACCACGAATCTGTATCCTTCCCTGATATACGCTTGCGCTTTCCTTACTGCCATGTGGGCGCTACGTTTCGGGCGAAATCCGTAACTGGACTCCGAGAAGGTGGGATCGAAGATCGGTGTTAATACTTGGAGGATGGCTTGCTGGATGAAGCGGTCCACCACGGTGGGAATGCCTAATAACCTTACGCCTCCGTCAGGTTTCGGGATTTCGACTCTGCGGACAGGTGAAGGTCGATAGGTTCCTCTTTCCAATTCCTCACGGATAGTTTGCCAGTGTTCGTGTAGATAGTCGCGTAGTTGTTCGGTTGAAACACCATCGACTCCACCAACACCTTTGTTTGCTTCTACTCGTTGAAGTGCCATCCGTAAGTTTTCCCGTGATAAAACTTTCTCCAGCAAGTCCATAACGATATTCCTTCCTTCGCACATGCGGGTTCCGTGTTTGCTGAACGATACTCAGCCCTCTTTTTGTACCCTCGGGGCTTCACCCCTGCTCTTCAAAAGTAGTTCCTTTCTGGAATTCTGCTTCGACGTATCGTAACAAAAGACATGGATCGCGTGCTGACTTGATGTTCAGCCCTTCCCCATTCAAGCGTCCTCTACTCGGGTACTATGGCCTCTGCTGACTTCTGCATGTTCAGCGCCTCCTTACGGAGGCGGTTACCAACAGTTGAAGGCGTTCCATGCAGACCTCCCCAGGTAAGAACGATAACTTTCATCCCATGTACCTGCCCAAGTTTACTGCTGTATCCCTTGGCTGTATGGGGCTTTGTCTTGTTTAGCAGACTCGCCCGAATACAACAGCCTCAAATTGGGTTCGTGTACCTCAGGTCGGGATTTTGCCGCTGGCTTCCTTCAGATTCGACCTCACGGTCGACACCCTTGCCTTGAGCTAACGGTTGGGACAGCCACCCCCCGTTCGGGACTTCCACCCTATAGCTATCGCCCATGCTGGGCGCACTATAAAAAGAGAACGCCCCCGATAGTGGAAGACGTTCTCTTGAGCATTTCTTAATTTAAGCAATTTGCATATAATAGATCGCGAACCTACGGAAATTTTAATTATCTATTCTCAACCGGATTGTATTGAGTGCTCTATATCTGTTTAAAGCTTCAATTTCGCTGTAGACATCTAACGAACCGCTGACATCCTCAATAGTAACAACAAGGGCATAGGGAACATCATCATTTTTATCCTCCCAACGCGAAAACAGTTCAAGCCAGACCTGCCAGTCGCCAGCATTAAATCTAGAAAAGGTTTTACTGAACTGTTGACAAACATCCCATTTTTGTCGTCCTTCTTTGAAGTCTTGTTGAACAGGCTGCAATGTCACTCCGTCCACATGACTTTTCTTTAATGATGCCCGTATATAAGCCCCTAAATATTCTGTTCCCTTTGTTCTATCCACCGATGGCCTAGACACACATGTTACAGAAACCTTTGCAACATTACGTCCAACCTGGGCTGCCAAAATTTGCGGCATAAATATGGTTACTCTTTCCTTAGTAGTTCTGTTCAAAGTGCCTGTCCTAACAAAAGTTACTTTTGACTGAGAGGAATATTTGCTGTCGACTACATTGGAAATTCCCCTACCATACAGATTATGCGCTAGAGTCAGTTCCTCTTCCTCCATCCCATCAACGTCCCACAAAGCAACTGCATTATGATAAAGCAACGCTTTCGATAATAGCGTATCTCGATCCGGAATCGTATTTAGTATTTCTGCGTAATCACCTGCTACAATAGGAGCAGAAAAGCTAGTGCCCGCATCAGGTATTAACCTTCCATCTTTTGAAATAACCATTGAAAATGGATCATTAGGTACGGATGCATCACTACCATCCAGAATAATCGTTCCTGCATATGCGCTTAAATCCGGTCTAGAGAATCCTTGAAAACCTGGTCCGCGTCGACTATAAGGTGCAATTTGGTTTCTCTGAGAAAGACTATTTTGGTGGTCTGCACCGATAATTGATCCAACCACTACCGACAGCATCGAATCTGCCGGTGCGGATATTCTTGAATCATCATCATCCAAAATATCTTCCAGACCAAATTCCGTTTGCCAAAGCTTATTATTACCCGCCGATACAAAAAACTGTACGCCTGTTCTTGATTGTAAAGCGTCTAGTTCATACCCAATAATACTCATTTCATCTCCTTCTATAGGGGAGGAAGCGTTGGCAGATAAATTATAGATTTTAACAATATCCGAATGAGCACTTACCGCAGCCTGTATTCGCTGAATAAAGATATTTACCGGCACGTTACCATCGAGTATGTTGCAGTCAAGAATTCTAGTACGAGGGGTAATTATTGATGATGATAGCTGTTGATTAATATATTTAAAGGCCACTCGGCTTGCTACCTTAGTTCCATGATCGCTATCTCCTCCACTAGAGTCTGGAGCAACCCAATTCTTTATGATTAACGATGATAATGACTCAGGGAACATTACACCGGAGTCCAAGACAGCGACAATCGGAAGCTCTTCTAAATTAACGCTAGGATCAAGCTCAAGTTCCCCCATATCAACAGAGGCCTCTTGAGTAGTCTCTACATTAAAAAAATCTGTTTTCTCGATTCTATAAATTGCAGAATCGTTCTCGAAACGAGTCAATGCATTTGATGGGATTATGGCACGGACAACTGGCGTGTTATCCGATAAATAATAGGGTGATTCCTGGACATGCCCTCGCGTTTCATTTATTTTTTCAATTAGATGCGTCAGAGCAGAATGATACAAATGGTTTTCCAAATTTGGTATCAGCATAAGTTGAATATCTAAGGTAACAGGCACCTGTGCAGAAGCGGTTAATTTTCGCAATTCACTTGAATTCTTTTCGGAACCAATGTATGGTTTGAAATCTTCAATAAAATCAAAATAAGTTCTTCCACTGCCATTACGTGTATAAGCGTCAACCCGATTTCTTAACGTTTGGAACTGACTGCTTGTTGAAGTCACGATAGCACTCCGTACATTTTTAACAGCTCTTACCTTCATACCATTAGAATCAAATAAACTCTGCTTGTCTTGAATCTTCTCCCCCTGAGGCAACTCGATATTAAATACAAGCAAATCCGAATCTGCTAAAGAATTGTCTGAAGCTACTGCTTCCAATGTTTGCTTTATTGCCTGCAAGCTGTGACTCAGTTTGGAACCATGCTCTGAAAAGGAAACATTCCTTTTTGTTGGCAACGCTCTTAAGGTTTTATCAACTCGTTGAACTTCCTCATCTGGAATCCAAAAATGACTTTTCTGCTCATCACTCATCGCTCTTTTCCTCCTTATTGAACCGATAACTCAAAGTAGATTTAGAAATCCCTGTGATTTCTTCAAGTGTACGCATCGAAATGCCACTTTTATTTAACTTATATAGGGCACGAGTATAAGCATCACTGTCTTCGCTAATCAAAAGAGAGGACTGCTTAACCCATACATTCGCAATATCTTCTTTTGTGACAATTTTAGTTTTGTGTTGCATAATACAATATTTGGCTAGAGCCTGTAAGAAAGTACCAACTTGAGCTCCGCTCATTCCTTCTGTTAAGGTCGTAAGGATCTTAATGTCCATTTCGTAAAGCTCAAGTGTCTCGTTAATAAATTTAGTGATAATGCTTTCACGTTGCTGTGCATTCGGTAGTTCTAATAAAATTGAAGTATCAAATCTTCTCCAGATTGCTGGATCAAGAAGGTGATGATGATTGGTTGCCGCAACTAAAAACACGTTAACAGGCATCGAGTCCAAATTTTGAAGCAGTGTTGTCACTACCCTCTTTAATTCCCCTAATTCGTGCGCATCATCCCTTTTTTTAGCTATGGCATCGAATTCATCAAGAAACAACACAATTCGTTTGTTCTTAACAAACTCAAAAATTTTTCTTATATTTGTTCCCGTCTGACCAAGATACGACGAGACAAGACCATCTAGCCTTACATAAGCGACCGGAATATCAATTTCTCCTGCAATTGCATTAGCTGTTAATGTCTTGCCGCAACCGGGAGGTCCACAAAGTAATATCCGATTCGTTGGAGAAACACCCTTAGTTAACAATTCCTCCGCTTGCTTTTGCTCCTCAATAATTTGAAGCAAAGCTTCTTTCGTTTTCTCTGGCAATGCTACATCAGACAATTTGACTTTGGGCTGCAATACTTCAATCAATTCTAAAGCGCTATCCTTATCTTTAGGAGTGGGGAATGCGCTTTGCACAGAAAACGACATTTCGGACAGCGGACTCGAGTTAAACGAGACATTGCTTTTTTTATCGTAAGAATAGGCGCTCATAAGAGCATTAGATAATGAAGAATTTCCTTTTCGTTCTTCATCACTTGCCAGATTCTCAAGAGCTTTCTTAAACGCATCCTCATTTCCTGAACAATGCGCCTCAATTAATTTAATTATTAAACCCGACTTCATTTGTTCCCCTCAATTCATAGCTAATTATGTAATACATTATAATTCACAACCACACTTAAGTCAAAATGAATATTGGACACGATTGGACAAACCAAAATGAAATCAAGTTAAATCGCATGTAATATCAGTATTTACATTCATTAAACAGAAAATTAAATTGGACATTATTGAACTTTCTTAGTATATAAAAAGAGAACGCCTTCGATGATGAAGTAACGTTCTCTTGGGTATTCCACGATTATACAGTTCTCGAAACTATTCTCCTGCATTAAACATGTCTACACACCCGACGTCCAAATCCAGATCCAAAACGACCGAAACCTCAATTTTGTCTTTGAGCACCTTATTTTTGAAGTCGCTGCCGTCCGCCGTGAAAGTCATAAAACGCGCAAAGTGTTGAAAATAAAGGATTTCTACGTATCGATTCGTTGCATTCCTATTACGCACTCCACATGCCCCGTATGCGGAAACATATCCACCGGCTGCACTTCCCTCACCTCATACAACTCCGCCAGCACCTTCAAATCCCGGGCCAGCGTCGATGGATTACAGGACACGTACACTACCCGCTGCGGCTTCATCTGCAAAATCGTCGTGAGCAGCGCCTCGTCGCAGCCTTTGCGCGGCGGGTCCACTACGATCACATCGGGACGAATTCCCTGTTCCTTCCAGGCCGGGATCACCACTTCGGCCGGCCCTGTCTCAAACGTCACGTTTTCAATCCCGTTCAGCTTCGCATTACGATTGGCGTCCGCAATCGCCTCCGGCACAATCTCCACGCCGTACACATGACGCGATTTCTGCGCCAAAAAGAGCGAGATGGTTCCAATTCCGCAGTAAGCGTCGATCACGGTCTCCGTCCCGGTCGCACCCGCATACTCCAGTGTTTTGTTGTACAACACCTCAGTCTGCGCGGGGTTTACCTGATAAAACGAACGGGCAGAGATGGCGAATTTGATCGGCCCGATGTAATCATAGATGACGTCGCTTCCCCACAGGGTAACGGTTTTCTCACCAAAAATCACATTGGTGCGGGCGGGATTGATATTGTGCACGATGCTTTTCACGCCCGAGAGCCTGGTGCGGATCTCTTCGACCAGCTTGTCCCGCTGCGGAATAAACGCCTCGGTAGTTACCAGCACCACCATGACCTCGCCGGTGCGCGCCCCAACCTTGACGACGACATGGCGCAGCAGCCCCGTGTGATTCTTCTCGTCGTATGGGGTTATGTTTAACTGAGAGGCGATCTCCTTTACGGCGTTTACCGCCTCGTCATTGGCCGGATGCTGGATCAGGCACTCGTTCATATCGATAATCTCGTGTGATTTTTCCGCGTAAAAACCGCCAACCAAACCGCCGTCCTGCTCCCCAATGGGCACCTGAGCCTTGTTGCGGTATCTCCACGGATCGCTCATGCCCAGTGTCGGGTGGACGATGACCGCCTCTTCCCCTTCCACTTTAAAGCCGCCGATGCGGCGGAGATTGTCTTTGACGATCTGCTGCTTGTGAATCAATTGCTCCTCGTAAGCGAGATGCTGAAGAGAGCAACCGCCGCAGCGGTCGTAGATCGGACAGGGCGGAAGGGCACGGCTCGGGCTCTTTTCCACCACTTCGAGCAGCTCGGCAAAGCCAAAATTCTTTTTCACATGCTCGACACGGGCACGGACTTTCTCCTGCGGCAGCGCTTTCGGCACAAATAAGGTGTAGCCTTCTACACGGCCTACACCTGCTCCTTCGTGACTCAATCCGGTTATTTCTACCTCTATGATTTGTCCAAGACGCACCGGCAAGTCGAGCGGTTCTTTCCCCGCCGCCTGCGCTCCGCGTCGTTTCTTTGTTGTCTTCGCCACAAACCTTGCTCCTTTTTCTCTGTTTACCCGCTGCGGCTGCCGCATGACGAACAACCCCGTCCAGCGAATAGACACCTGCGTTTCTCTCGTAAATTGTAACCGAACACGTTGCCCGCAGCAATCTAGCCAGGGTTGGTTACGGGCAAGCGGGCAGAGCCGAAAAAATCGGTTGTATTGGGTACGAACAGCTTCAAATTCAGGGTATGAACAGACCGAAATTTAGTTACAAATAGCCCCGAATTCAAGGTACAAACAGCTCTAAATGCCCAGGCAGCGCTTTGATTTCACAGGGCAACTCGCCGCCCAGCTCTCCGTCCAGGTTCAGCTGCACTTTTTCTGTGCCGAGCGTGGTTGCTTTTAAATAATCGGTCTGGATGTACTTGATGAGCGGGTCCTTGAGGTGTTCGCCCCGTATGGCCTGCGTCGCCAAACGGATGAAATCGCCAAGGTTGGCTTTTTTGACGACGATGACGTCGAGCTTGCCGTCGCCCAGGTTTGCGCTCGGGGCCAATCGCTCAAAGCCGCCAATAGAAGGACTGTTGGCGATAAGGAAGATCATGATTTCTTCGTCGACCAGCACCTCATTTTTTGTCTCCAGCCGGACATGGATGGGATGGAGGAACGGCAGCTTTTCCAATCCCTTCACATAGTAAGCGAGCTGGCCCATGACGGTTTTCAGTTTGCTCGGCACCTCATAGGTCAGGTTGGTCAGCGAGCCGCCCCCCGCAATATTGATAAAATACCGGTTATTAATCCGGCCGATATCCACTTTTCTCTTTTTTCCCGAAGAGATGATGCGGCACGCTCTTTTGATCGAACGAGGGATGTCGAGTGCGCGGGCCAAATCATTGCTGGTTCCGCAGGGGATGATCCCCAGAGCAGGGCGGGCTTTTTTCTCCGCCATGCCGTTGACTACCTCGTAAATCGTACCGTCTCCCCCAGCCGCGACGATGACGTCAAAGCCACGAGACACAGCGCGTGATGCTTCTTCTGTGGCATCGTATTCACCTTTGGTGGCGTAGCATGATGTCTCGTACCCGGCCGATTCCAACAGTTCCAGGATCTCCGGCAGATTGCGACGCACGATTTCCCGACCGGAGCTGGGGTTGTATATTAATCTGGCTCGTTTCAACGCATTCCCTTCTTCCTTTATACGCTCTTGTCGTTCTCTCTACTCATCATATCCTGTATAGCCATTTTTGGGAATCGCTATGCCGCTGTTGGGCGTGTTAAGATAGGAAAAGATTACCTGTTGGATACGGAGGGGTTGCTGTGAATCAGGTGCTGGTGGGTGTAGATATCGGAGGGACCGCCATTAAAATGGCGTTGCTTCGCAGGGACGGGGCCATGCTTGGCAAAACGATGGAAGCGACGCCCGTTGCGGACGGTGAGGATGGCATTGTGCAAAAAGTGGCGGAAATGATGGATCTGCTGCTGGATGGGCAGGGCCTGCAGCGGGGAGATGCAGCCGGAATTGGCGTAGGCGTACCGGGAACAGTGGATGCCCAAAACGGAATCGTCCGGGAGGCCGTCAATCTGAACTGGAAAAGCCCGGTGCATCTGCGGGACAAACTGGCAGCCGCCACTGGACTTCCCGTAGCAGTCGAGAACGATGCCAACACGGCCACGCTCGGAGAGAGATGGCAGGGAGCGGGCCAAGGTGCCCGGGACATGGTCATGATAACGCTGGGAACGGGTGTCGGCGGCGGGATTATCTGCAATGGCCAGATTGTCGAAGGCGTCAACGGCATTGCGGGTGAGATCGGTCATATCTCCATGGCCCCGGAGGGAGGCCCGCTCTGCAACTGTGGCAAGACAGGCTGTCTGGAGACGTACGCCTCCGCTACCGCGTTTATTCGTGCTGGATGTGAGGCCGCCGCCAGCGGAGTCAGTCCCGCTCTCGCCGAACTGCTGGCAAACAAGGTCGACATCAAAGCCAGAGACGTCCTGGAGGCAGCCAAAGCGGGTGATCCAGGCGCAGCAGCCATTGTCGAGCAGGCTGGACTGTACCTCGGGCTGGCACTCTCTCATCTGGCGATTCTTTTAAATCCATCCAGGCTGATCATCGGAGGCGGTGTGGCGGCGGCGGGCGAGTTTCTCCTGGCCAAAGTGCGTCAGTCTTTTCGTCACTTCGTCCCCTTTCCGTACGTCATTGCGTCTACGGAAATTCTGCCCGCCACGCTGGGAAATGATGCCGGCATGATCGGGGCGGCCTGGCTGATCCTGTCCCAAACGCAGCATGAACCGGGCGATGCCGAAGCTAGACTGGATTGATTCTAGGTGTTCTTTTCGGTAACTGATGAAAAACCAAAGAATCTTCAAGCTTTTTATGCTTTTTACCCAAACAGCAAGGAGGAGTTCCCATGCCTACATCCCAGAAACCAAAGTCGCCGAAGCTGCCGTTGACTCACGCCGAACGCACACAACTGAGACGTGCAAAACTGCGGCTGACAGACATCGAAAAGCAAAGCCCCGAGCCCTTCTCCTCCCTTTTGGGGATTTCTGTGGAGCGAGCTCGGGAGCTGATCGCGCTTGCGGCATTCCAAACGATCCCGTCCATTGGCCCGAAGCTGGCTGAAGACCTTGTCCGGCTCGGCTACTACTCGTTGGACGAGCTTCGCGGCCGGGATGGAGCCGAACTGATTGATACGCTGGAGCTTATCTACGGCTGCCAAATCGATCCTTGTGTCGAGGATCAGATTCGCTGCGTCATCCACCATGCCGACTATCCGGACAGCCAAAAGCAGTGGTGGGAGTTTACCGAAGAGCGGAAAAGCTTTCGTGCCCAGCACGGCTATCCCCCAACGCGTCCGGCCTCTGGCAACTAGAAGAGGTGTCACGACTCGGGCGGCAGGAGCTGTGTGATCGTCTCGGGAAACGAAGTACCGTGTCAACACCTCAGGTAACCAAGATCCGTGTCTCACCTCAGGCGACCAGAGCAAGCTCGGGAAACGAAGTATCGTGTCCCCCACCTCGGTAACTAAGCGCCGTGTCCCGCCCCGGCCCCCTCTTCCACCTTTCTCTGACTGGTGACGATCAAAACCGCCCCCAACAGCACGGCGCAACCGCCCAGAAGCTGGAGCCAGCCCAGTCGCTCACCGAACAGCATCGCCGAAAAGCCAATCGTCACCACCGGCTCCAGTGTACTCAAGACAGAGGCCCGCGTAGACCCGATGAGCTGGATGCCTCGAAACAGACAAGCCATCGCCAGGATTGTGGAGAACAGGACGATACCGCCCAAAGCAAGCCAGCCCTGCATGCCAAAGCCAAAATCCGGTCCGCCGTCCTTCAGGGCCAGTCCAAACGTCGAAAACGTGGCAAACAGGGAGACATACGCACTGGTGACATAAGGAGAAAGACCCGTGACGACGCGATTGCCGACGATAAAATAAACGGAATAGATCACAGCCGCCGCCAAAGCCAGCACGACACCAAGCGGCTGGACGCCGTCAAACGAGAGACCGAGAACCAAAGCAAGTCCCGCGAGCGACAGCAGGATTGCCCCGATCGTCTGTTTTCGCAGGGGCTCTTTATTGACGAAATAGTTGAGAATCGCCACATAGACGGGAAATGTGTACAAAAGCAAGGCCGCCATGGAGGCCGGGATGTACTGCACCGAGGAGAAAAAGCAGCGCGACTGGAGTGTGTACAATACCCCGCCCAGGCAAAACAGCGCAAGCGCCTGCTTCCGGTTGATTCGAAGCGGCTCCCTTTTTACCGCCATCCAGACAAAAAACAGGATAGCTGCCAGCAAAAAGCGCAAAAACAACAGGGTCGAAACGGAAACGCCTGCCTCATAGGCGTAAATAGCAAAAATCGACATGACGCCAAAGCCTGCTGCGGACAAAAATACATAGAGCACGCCAGCATAAAGCGCGTTCATTTCTGGTCACCAACCTTTTGGATACGAACCGATTATCGTCTAGTGCCTTCTCTCTAAAAAACAGCGTTACCCTTTGATGACTGCCCCCTCCCGGCGGAACAGACGTGCTGAAAGAGCCACGATGCCCGCCACATACAAAAGCGAGGTGCCCATGCCAACGAATATGTGCCAGGGCTGAATCGCGCCGTAAAACACTTCTTTTACCAAAGCAACACCGCTAAAGATCGGCAAATAGTAAGCCCACTGGGGAATGTCTACCGGATTGACAGGCATCATCATATACGAAGGAACCATGGCCAGGACAATCACACCCGTCATATAGGTCTGCCCCTCTTTAAACGATTTGGCAATGGTACTCAGCGTCAGCTCCAGACCGGCAAACATCGCAGCCAGCAGCAGAATTGTCCCGCCCAGGACAACCAAGGAGCCTGGCTCCAAAAAACGCAGGGAAAACGAGCTTTCCGCTGTATGATTGAACGGCCCCATCCGAAAGACAAAGGTGAGCGACAGCAGCGAAGCCATCGCACTCATACAGCTCATGACCATGACCGCCAGCAGCTTGGCTGTGAGCAGATGATTGGCTGCAATCGGAGCAGTCAGAAGAGCCTCCAGGGTCCCCCGTTCCCGCTCCCCCACGACCAGGTCTGTAGCCGCGGCAATTCCCCCGGAAGCCAGTGACAAAACCAGCATCAGCGGAACAATTCCGGCAAGCATTCCCCCCGCTTGTCGATCCTTCGATGCCGTATTGTCGTACACCGTTTCGATCGGTTTGATCGCCTGCTCAGACAGTCCCGCCTGACGCAAGCGCTGGTTGACGATATCCTCACTGTACGACTTTACCGCTTCTTCAATCACGGTGCGGGCGTACATCGACTTTTGATTCGTCGAGTCATATGCCACCTCCACCCGCACTTTTTTTCCTGCCTTCACCTGCTGATCAAAGTTTTCCGGGATGGAGATAATCGCCCGCAGTCGCCCTTGTTCCAGCTCCGTTTGCGGCTCGGCAGGTGACAGCAGCTGGACACCCGTCTGCTTTTTCAGGTAGTCCATGAGGATGGATTGTCCGTTGACAGCGATCGGAACATAAGCGCGGGCTTCCTTCTCTACGTTGGTGTAAGACATGCTCAATAAAAAAAAGACGAACGGAATAATGACAAGAGGAATGACAAAGGTGCCGATCAAGGTTTTGCGATCGCGCAACAGATCGGTCAGCTCTTTGCGAAACACTGTCCAGACAACGTTATGTCTCATCCAATCCACCTCCCTCCACCATCGCCATGAAGATATCATCCAAATCGTTCATCTTCACTTTATTCCGCAGGCCCTCTATGGTTCCCGCATAGGCAAGCCGCCCTTTATGCATGATGGCGATCCGGTTGCACAGCCGTTCAATCTCGCCCATGTTGTGACTGGAAAAGAGAATCGTCTTGCCCTCCTCCTGCAGGCGTGCAACCATGCGGCGAAACATGTTGGCCGCCGTCACATCAAGTCCGGTCGTCGGCTCATCCAAAAGGATGACATCCGGGTCATGCACCAGCGTACGGGCAATCGCCACCTTTTGCCGCATGCCGCGCGAAAAGCCGCCCACCCGCCGATCCATAAACTCTTTCATATCCAACATGGAGCTCAGGCTCTCCATGCGCTGGGCGAGCATCCGATCATCCAGACCGTACAGCTTGCCAAAATAGGCGATATTCTCACGAGCAGTAAGCCTGCTGTAAAGACCGACATCCCCTCCAAACAGAATGCCGATGCAGCGGCGGACCTCCACCGGCTCTCGCCGCACAGAAAATCCGCGAATCCGGATATCTCCCGAGGTAGGCTGAAGAATGGTCGCCATCATCCGCATCGTCGTGGTTTTCCCCGCCCCGTTTTCCCCGAGGAGACCGTAGACCTCTCCCTTTTCCACGGAAAAAGCGACATCCTCCACCGCTCGCAGTTCTCCAAATCGCTTGCTCACTCTGTCTACCTCGATCACCGGCATCCCTCCTGTATTCGCATCGTCACTGGCTCAGCCGAACTGCTGACAAAAAGCGATTCCTGTCGCTCTCCGAAAACATTCCGATTGACGAAAAAAGATCTCGCTCCTAAAAAGAGGAGATCTCCATCAGAATCTTCCGACTCCTTTTCGCACTCTCCGCCTGTCAGACAAGGGAGAGAGTGGGATACTTCGCTTTCAGTCCGCTCAAGGAAAAGCCCGCGAACAATTTAACGAAGTCTTCGGTATCATTGATATAATGCCGATTTTCACGGGCTTCCCCGTGGTGTTCCAGATAGAGGAGACCCACCAGGCGATTGACGGGCACGCCTTCTGCTTCCTGGTCATAGATGCCGTCATTGGCCAGTACTTTTTCAAAATAGCGTACATAGGTCACGGTGATGGTCTTTTGCTGTCCCTCTTTTTCGAAAGTAACCAGCGAACGTTCAAAGGTATCAGCAGGCGATCCGCCTTTGCTTGGCGGTACGCTCTCCCCCGCAACGGATAGGATTTTCATGCTCATCGGAACCTCCTCCACACAATCTCCCTTCCATTATAGGGGAGCATTTCCATTCTTACAAACGAAACTGCTTTATCCATTCAAGCGCTTGGCCGTATCAGTCACTTCCCCATGCAGACGCTTCTCAAACGTTTTCCGCCAGCTGCCCGAAAGCTCTGCCACAGCCAGAATACGCTTGGTTGCCTCCCGATCTTGCTTGTCATGATGCATAACTCGGTTTGCTTCCTTTACGGTAATTCCAGCCGGATGACGTTCGATCAGCGACAGCGTGCTGTCCGGCGACACATGGCCTTCCTGCAGGACGCGGAAATAATAGCCGGTATAGCCGGTCTCCTGCACCCACAAAGCGAGCTGGGGCACATCGTGTTTCTTGGCGAGCTTGTGACAGGGCTGTCTGGGCTGCGTCACCTGTACGATGGCCTCCCCTAGTTGATACACATCCCCGATGCATACCTCGTCTTCCAGCAATCCTGCTGTGGTCACATTCTCCCCGAAAGCGGCCGGCATCAGCTTCCGATTCAGACGCTCTTCCCAGTATGCATAATGCTCGTGGGGATAGACACAGACGGCTTTATCCGGTCCTCCGTGATAAACGAGATCCGCCTGGCCGTCTCCCTCCAGATTCTCCCGTGACAGAAAAAGCGTTTCCGCCGTAGGTGTTTTAAAGATGCCGGTATGCACATCTTTTCCTTGGTACGTAAAGTTCACCGGTTTTCCGATGTTCAGTGAAACCAGTTTGTATGAAGAGCGGCTCACACGCCTTACCCCCTGCCATCTGTTGATCATTTCTTTTACAATAATGTCAGATAGAAAACGGGAAGTAAATGTATATACCGGTAAGGTTTTGTTACTTTTTTCTGATGGATCGCCATCATTTTGTCAGAAACCCATTCAAATGCGAGTCTATGTAGCAGGTCAATTCGCTTGCGAGGTGTTTTCTTTGCACAACGAGCTTTTCCCGTCAAAAGCAGAAGCACGGGAGGAAGAACAGGAAGATTCGGTTCTGGTTGAAAAGGCGCGTACCGGAGACAGAGAGGCCTTTGGAGAGCTGGTCAGGCGCCATCGGGCCAAGGTGTACGGATACGCCCAATCCTTCGCCAGAGAACCCTTTTTGGCAGAGGACATCGTTCAGGATGCACTGATCCGCGCCTTTCTCCATCTCGGCACGCTGGCAGACAGCCGCCGTTTCCTGCCCTGGCTCCACCGGATTGTGCGCAACCAAGCGTACACCAAGCTGAAAGCTGCAACTCTCAACAAAGAACAGAGCTTTTCCGCGCTCCAAGCCGCTTACCAGACAGAGGCAGCAGGTGAGACAGACTGGGAGAGTCTGGACAGCATCCTCTACAGGCTGGGCCGGGAGCGTGAGCGTTCCGAACGGGAGCATACCGCAACACCAGAGGAGGCACTCATGCGCCGAGAGCTGCTGGAAAGCATTACGCAAATGTTTCGCTGCTTGCGTCCCCGGGAGCGTCAAATTGTCGAGTCTCACTTTTTCGACCACCTCTCCCCGCAGGAAATCGCCGGATTGTTTCGCATGTCTGAAGCCAATGTCTATCAGATTCTCTCCCGCTCCCGCAAAAAGCTGGTGCAGGAAAAGATTCGTGTCGCGGTTGACCAATACGTATCCAATCGGAGGGAGTTTATGAAAAAAGTCGAGCTGAAAAAACCCGAAGCATTTGGTAAACACGTGTGGACGACCGCTGCTGCTGCTATGTATGGACTGACCGAGTATACCGAGCGGAGGTTTTCCCTGGAAATGCTCATGGGATTGACGGGACATGCATTCCGGCTCAATGTCATTCCCGGAAACGTCCACATTGCCGGGCCCACCATGTTCCCCTTCGACGAGGTATTGACCGAGGGGATGCGCAACCTCGGGTTTGAAACCAAGATCGTTCGTACACGGATGCTGACCGATCACGGCCCCAACGCCAATCAGGTAGATTCCTTCCTGCTCTCTGCGGAAGCGCGGGAAAAACGGAAGCTTCCGGAAAACCTGCCGGAGGCGCTTGCTCTGGTTCATGACTCCATTGACCGAGGATATCCGGTGCTCGCCTGGGATTTGTTCATTCCCGAATTCGGCTTGATCTACGGCTACGATGCGGAGGCACGTCAGTTCCAGGCGGGAGACAACTGCAGCCATAATGCCTCGATCCCCTACGAGCATCTGGGTCGCGGATTGATCGGGGAGCTGTTCGTGCTCGCAATCGACAAGCAGGTGGAGATCGACCAAAAGACTATGCTGACTCGGGCTTTGGAAACGATCCTGAAGCATTACCGCGAAGAGGCGGGCGATCCTGTCTGCTCATACGGCCTTGCTGCTTACGCCACCTGGCGAGATGCCTTTGCGCAGAAGGGCGTCGAGCCAAACGGCAATGCCTATACCCTCGCCGTGGCAGAGGATGCCCGCCGCTACGGCTACCTGTTTTGGAGGGAAATCGAGAAGACCTGGACGGATACCCAATTTGACGGAATCCGCCCCCTTGTTCACAAAGCAGCAGACTTGTACGGACAAATCTCAGATGAATATAAAGTGTTGACCCGTATGTTCCCCTTCCCTGCCGGTGGCGAACCCAACGATCCGCAGGAGAGTGAAGAAGCCATCCGGATTCTCGGGCGGATTGAAGCACTGGAGCAGGAAGCCGTCTCGCTTTTGGAGGAAATGCAAAAGCAATTGTAAATGGATGGATAAAAAACAGAGAAAAGCCCGACGTGCCAAATACCTGGCAACGCGGGCTTTTTCGTTGTGTGATCTCGTTATGCTTTCGCTTGGTGCCGTCTCTTTGTGCTTTTTCTTGGTGCTTTTTCGCTCTGTTTTCCGCAAACAGCAACACTTCTGATGACGAGCCTTACACGTTTTTCAAAACTTCCACCAGCAGTTTGTTCACCATCGGCGGGTTTGCTTTTCCGCGCGTCTGCTTCATTACTTGTCCGACGAAGAAGGCGATCGCCTTGTCATTTCCGGATTTGTAATCAGCTACGGCTTGCGGGCTGTTATTGACGACTTCCTGCACGATCTGGAGCAGGGCGCCCTCGTCACTGATCTGTACCAGACCCTTCTCTTCCACAATCTTCTTTGGCTCTTTGCCGGTCTCCACCATCTCTTTGAAGACGGTTTTGGCGATTTTGGAGGAGATCGTTCCGTTTTCGATCAGCTTAATCATTTCACCCAGTCCGGCTGGCGTGATTTTGACATCAGCCAATGTCAGGTTTCCGGCATTCAGGTACCCGAGCAGCTCTACCATCAGCCAGTTGGCTGCTGCTTTCGGGTCCGCTCCCGTCTTGACCGTTTCATCAAAGAAATCAGCCGTATCCTTGGAGATCGTGATAACGCCTGCGTCGCTTTGGGACAGGCCGTATTCATTCACGTAGCGGGCCTGACGCGCATCGGGAAGCTCAGGAATCGTGGCACGAACAGCCTCGATCCACTCTTCGGAGATTTGCATCCGCACCAGGTCCGGGTCCGGGAAGTAGCGGTAGTCATGTGCTTCTTCCTTGGAGCGCATGGAGATAGTCTTTTTGTTGTTCTCATCCCAGCGGCGGGTTTCCTGCACGATCTTGCCGCCTGAGGAGACGACTTCCCGCTGACGATCTACTTCATACTCCAGCGCAACTTGTACGTTGCGGAAAGAGTTCATGTTTTTCAGCTCGGTTTTGGTGCCGAACTCTGCTTGTCCCACCGGACGGATGGAAACGTTGGCGTCGCAGCGCAGAGAGCCTTGCTCCATGCGGACATCGGACACGCCGGTATACTGGATGATCGCTTTCAGCTTTTCCAGATAGGCTCTGGCCTCTTCTGGCGAGCGAAGGTCTGGCTCCGATACGATTTCAATCAGCGGAACACCTACGCGGTTGAAGTCAACCAGCGAATCGCCTCCGAAATCACTATGGGTCAGCTTGCCCGCATCTTCTTCCAGGTGCAGACGAGTAATGCCGATCCGCTTGGTTTCGCCATTTACCTCGATATCGATCCAGCCATTGTAGCCGATCGGCTGGTCAAACTGGGAAATCTGATAGGCTTTGGGCGAGTCCGGATAGAAATAGTTTTTTCGGTCAAATTTCGTTTCGCGAGAGATTTCGCAGTTCAGGGCAAGCGCCGCTTTCATGGCAAACTCCACCGCTTGCTTGTTGGTCACGGGCAATACGCCCGGATGCCCCAGACAGATCGGGCAGGTATGTGTATTCGGCGGCGCACCGAACTCGGTCGGGCAGCCACAGAAGATTTTACTGTTCGTCGCAAGCTCGGCGTGAACCTCCAGGCCGATGACGGTTTCAAACTGGCTCATGCTCTTACCCCCTCACCCATTCCGGCTTGCGCTGAGAAAATCCGGCCGCCTGCTCGTAAGCGTGGGCCACACGCAAGACCGTGGATTCGTCAAACGCCTTCCCGACGATCTGCAGGCCAATCGGCATTCCGTTTTGGGCAAAGCCGCATGGAACGCTGATCGCTGGCAGACCAGCCAGGTTAACGGGCACGGTGCAAATATCCTCCAGGTACATTTTCACCGGATCATCTGTGTTTTGCCCGATTTTAAAGGCCGTGGTCGGCGTGGTCGGATGCAAAATCACATCGAAGTTGGCAAACACATCGTTGAAATCCTGGATAATCAGGGTACGCACCTGCTGGGCTTTCTTATAGTAAGCATCGTAATACCCGGATGAAAGCGCGTAGGTACCCAGCATGATCCGACGCTTCACTTCCGGTCCAAAGCCTTGGCTGCGAGATTCTTTGTACATCTCGATCAGGTTGGCGGCATTGTCCGCACGCACGCCGTAGCGAACACCGTCAAAACGGGCCAGATTGGAAGACGCCTCCGAGGATGCCAGCAGATAGTAAGCAGGGACCGCATACTCAGTGTGCGGCATTGATACCTCGCTCCAGGTAGCGCCCATGCTCTCCAGCTGCTTCAACGCTGCCAGAACCGCTTCGCGCACCTCACTGTCGATGCCCTCTCCGAGCAGCTCCTTGGGTACGCCAATCCGCAGTCCTTTGACGTCGCCGGTCAGGGCCGACAGATAGTCCGGCACAGCGACATTGGCCGAAGTAGAGTCGTACTCGTCATGGCCTGCGATCGCTTGCAGCACATAGGCAGAATCCTCTACGTTTTTCGTAATCGGGCCGATCTGGTCCAGAGACGAGGCAAAAGCCACCAGGCCAAAACGGGACACGCGTCCATAGGTTGGCTTGAGACCCACTACCCCGCAAAACGCTGCAGGCTGACGGATCGAGCCGCCCGTATCGCTGCCCAGTGTAAAGAAGAAATGGCGAGCTGCCATAGCCGCTGCCGAACCGCCGCTGGAACCGCCCGGCACGTACTCGGTATTCCAGGGGTTTTTCGTCGGGAAAAACCCGGAGTTTTCGTTGGAACCGCCCATGGCAAACTCGTCCATGTTCAGCTTGGCGACAACCACTGCATTTTCTTCCTTCAGCTTTTTGGAAACCGTCGCATCATGAATCGGATCGTAGTTGCTCAAAAATTTGCTCGCGCACGTCGTGCGAACGCCGTGCGTCACGATGTTGTCTTTCAACCCCACAGGAAGCCCGTACAACAGGCCCGGCTCCTCGCCTGAACCTGCCAGACGCTCGTCCAGCTCTTTGGCCTTGGAAAGCGCCCCTTCCTCGTCCAGATGCAGGACTGACTTGATTTCGCCGTCGTGCTCCTTGATGCTGGCGATGGACGCCTGCACCAGCTCGGTTACGGACAGCTCTTTATCGCGCAGGGCGCTATGTATTTCCGACAATCGCTTGTCAAACAGCGACACGTGGGTGTCCTCCCTTCTTTTGTTTCCTGTTTCGTTGAGCGATACGCGGTTTGGCGAAAACAGGAGGGACCGCTTGGGGTCCGGATCTCGATCGTTTTATTCGAATACAGCCGGTACTTTGAACTGGCCTTCATCATGCTCCGGCGCATTTTTTAGTGCTTCTTCATTTGAAACGCACGGACGATTGACGTCTTCGCGCATCACGTTTTTCACATCGGTTGCGTGGCTGGTCGGCACGACGTTTGACGTGTCCAGCTCGTTCAATTTGGCTGCGAATTGCAGGATCGCATTCAAATCCTTGGTATAGCGCTCCGCTTCCTCTTCAGTCAATTGCAAGCGAGCGAGATTGGCTACATGCTCTACTTCCTTGCGGTTGATTCCACTCATGCTTCCACCTCCGAATCTATCACATAATTTTGATCTTACTTGAAAAGAACCAGTTCAGTCAATTTTCCCGGGTATTTCTATCCTTTTAGACAAAAATCTTTATTGATAAATAAAAAAGCCCCGGAGATAAATCACCTCCGGGACTTCGTCACGAGCCAGTAAAAATCACTGCGTCTTCAGTTGCGCCAGTTTTTGTCCCATGAGCACCGGGCTGCCAATCTTCACATTGTCCGCCCACTCCAAATCCTTGGACTCAAACAGCAGGATGACCGTGGAACCGAACTCAAACCAGCCCAGTTCATCCCCTTTTCGGTAATGCGGAGCGCAAGGAATCTGTTCACTCATTTTGCGGCCGCGTTTCACGTTTGTCGTCGCCCGGTTGTACATCACTTTTACGCTGCCGACGAACAGGGCGCCTACCTTGACGATGGCGACACACCCCAGTTCCTTTGTCTCCACATGGGTGACCAGCCGTTCATTGCGGGCAAACAGCTTGTCGACATGCTCAATTCCGAGCTGATTCACAGGATACAATCTGCCTGGCACGTACGTGTAGCGCGTCAGATTACCTTCGACCGGCATATGAATCCGGTGATAGTCGCGGGGACTTAAATAAATCGTGATAAATTTGCCGCCGTAAAAGCGCTGGGCCAGTTCCGGTGCATCGCCCAATAATTCGGCGAGACTATACTGCTTGCCTTTCGCCTGAATCAAGGTGCCTTCATGGGTATCGCCCATTTGCGAGACGGTGCCGTCAACTGGACTGGCAACGACGTCGTCCCCCTCGGCAATCGAACGAACGCCGGGTTTTAGTCGACGCGCGAAAAACTCTTTTAATGAGCGGTATTCGCGTACGGGTTTTTCCACAATACTGGGGTCGATGTTATAGTGCTTGATATAGTGGCGTATCGCCAACCGGCTAAAACGAGACGCTGTGATTTTGCCCATGGTACGCGACATCACATTTTGCGGCAGACGATGAATGATTCCAGGAAGGAGTTTCTTGTTCATAAGCATCCCCTTGTTTTTTCCGTACAAAATCTATCCATACTGTACCATCTTCTGGTACCGACAGTAAACCCCACTCCGACCTTGGTCTCATCATTTTCTTGGTCATGATTTGCTATACTAAGAAAGTCATACCAGCATGACTAACAGGAGCGACTATGATGAGACCGAACGATATTGAGAACCTGATCAATCAATACGAAGATGTATTATCCTGCTTTTTCCACTATATGTCTGATATGATCTTCCTTATGTCGGTCGAAGAGGGAACACGGTTTCGCTATGTTCTCATGAACCCTCCAGCCATGCAGGTTTCGAAGCTGACAGAAGATGCGTACGGCAAACAGATTGAGGACGTGTATCCCGAAGAGAAGGCTGCGACGCTCAACAGTATGTACCGGGATGCAGTGAAAGCCGGCAAGCCGATCTACTTTACAACCTATGGTGACATCATCGGAGAGTCTCTGCTGACCCCGATTTTTAACAGCGAGGGAGTCTGCACGCATGTCCTCACGGTCACCCGCGATCTCACGGAACGAAAGAAGTTGGAAACGCAGCTCGAATTCATGGCGTACCATGATGCGCTGACAGGATTGCCGAACCGCCGCCTCTTGATGGACCGAATGAAGCAGGCCATGTCCCAGGCCAAGCACATGGGCCGTCAGATCGCTGTTCTCTATCTTGACTGTGACTACTTCAAAGAAATCAACGATACCTGGGGCCATGCCGTGGGAGATGAATTCTTGCGGGTTCTGGCGAAAAAACTTTCTTCCTGTGTGCGCGAAGTGGACACCGTTGCCCGGCTCGGGGGAGATGAGTTTATCCTGCTTCTCTCTTCTCTCGATTCGGCTGAAGAAGCGGCCAAAGTGGCCAAACGGGTTTTGCAAACCCTTCAGGAGCCGTGGGTCATCCAGCAGCACTCCTTTACGCTTACCATGAGCATTGGTATCGCTGTCTATCCCCGCGATGGCACGACGATCAATGAACTGCTGCGCCACGCCGACATCGCCCTGTATCGCTCCAAAGAAGCCGGACGCAATCAGTTTTGCTTCTACTCGTCCTCTATGGAATAATCCAGAAAAACAAGAGCAGCGACAGAGCAGAGAAGAGAAAGCTGACCAGATAGAGAATCACGACCGTTTGTTTGGCGGACAAGCCCAGTGACATCAATCGATGGTGAACATGTCGGCGGTCTGCTTGATACATCGGCGAGCCAGCCATCGCCCTGCTGACCATCACCTGGACTGTATCGATCACGGGGAGACCCAGTGCCAGAACAGTGACAACCAACGTAATCAGAGTCGCCCCCTTCATCGCACCCTCCAGAGAGACCAATGCCAGGGCATAGCCGAGAAACATGGAGCCTGTGTCGCCCATAAACATTTTCGCCGGAAAAAAGTTAAACCGCAAAAATCCAAGAGCAGCCCCTGCAAGTACAATCGCCACCAACGCCGTCAATCCCTGCCCTTTCACATATGCCAGAAAAAACAGAGTAATGGCCGAAAATACCGTGGCACCTGCGGCCAGACCATCAACCCCGTCCAAAAAGTTGATCATGTTGATCAGGCCGGTGATCCAGAGAAGCGTGGCCAAACAGGAAAGCCATAAGGGAAAGAGATAATAGTCCCCCGCTTCCCCGCCAATCCATGAAAATCCCAGCCCGCGAAAACGGATGCCGCTCGCGAAAGCCAGCAGTCCGGCCAGTAGCTGCATCAACAGCTTGGGCAGCGCAGGAAAGTCTTTTCCCCTCGTTTTGTAAGTATCATCCAACCAGCCCACGGCCACCAGGAGCAGACTGCCGCCAAGCAAAACAGCCACCAGTTTTTGCACCCCTGCAAAAAAAATGGACACTGCCGCCACTCCGGCGAACATAGCCAGTCCCCCGGAAAGCGGCATGGGCTGCGCGTGACTTTTTCGCCCTCGGGGAAGATCCAGCAATTTTGCCTTCAACGCCACCACTCTGGCCACAGGCATCAGCAGCCATACGAGGCAGAATGCCGATAAACCCGGAATTAAATAAGAAACCATCTGTCTCACCCGCCTTTGACGTGCTCGCTTTTTATGTAGTGTGAGCAAAAACGGGGAGAAACTCGCGTATCCAGCATACGTCCTGGAAAGGTAAAAAAAGCCACCTGATCAACAGGCGGCTTTTTTCCGGAAAGGAAGCGGGTCCTTACAGTTTTTCCGAAACCAGTTTGGCTTGCGTGAACAGCAGGAGGTAGTCCGGTCCGCCCGCTTTGGAGTCAGTACCCGACATGTTGAATCCGCCAAATGGATGCACGCCGACCAAGGCACCTGTACATTTACGGTTGAAATACAGGTTGCCCACGTGGAATTCCGTGCGCGCTTTTTCCAGATGAGCACGGTTGCGGCTGAATACAGATCCAGTCAAGCCATACTCGGTATTGTTGGCGATTTCCAGCGCATGATCAAAGTCGTTTGCTTTGCAGAATGCAACCACAGGACCAAAAATCTCTTCCTGCATAATGCGCGCTTGCGGATCGAGATCAGCAAAAACCGTCGGCATGACGTAGTAGCCGTTATCTGGCCCTTTTTCTCCGCCAACCATCAGCTTGCCTTCTTTTTTCCCGATTTCGATATACTCGAGAATTTTCTTCTGTGCTTTGTCATCGACGACCGGACCCGTGTAGAAGTCAGGGTTTACTACATCGCCCACTGTCAACGGTTTGGTCAGCTCTACGACACGGTTGAGCACTTGGTCATACACATCTGCGTGTACGATTGCGCGCGAGCATGCGGAGCATTTTTGGCCGGAGAAACCAAAGGCAGACGCGACAATCGCTTGTGCAGCCATTTCCAGATCGCAATCATTGTCAACTACGATGGAGTCTTTACCGCCCATTTCCGCTACCAGGCGCTTCATCCATTTTTGACCCGGACGATGTTTGGCTGCCAGTTCGTTGATGCGCAGACCGACATCGCGGGAGCCGGTAAAGCTGATAAAACGAGTCAGCGTATGCTCAACCAAGTAGTCACCGATCTCGCTGCCGGAGCCTGGTACGAAGTTCACGACACCTGCCGGAACTCCTGCGTCTTCGAGAATTTCCATGAACTTCGCCGCGATGACCGGCGTGGTGGAAGCTGGCTTGAGGACAACCGTATTTCCGGCTACCAGCGCCGCAGTCGTCATACCGACCATGATCGCCAGCGGGAAGTTCCACGGAGGAATCACGATTCCGACGCCAAGCGGTACATAGTACAGCTCGTTGTCTTCATCCGGGATGCGTGTCAATGGATGGCGCTCCGCCAATTTATCCATTTGACGGCCGTAGTACTCCATGAAGTCGATCGCTTCTGCTGTATCCGCATCTGCTTCTGCCCAGCTTTTTCCTGCTTCTTTTACCAGCCATGCGGAGAACTCATGCTTGCGGCGGCGCATAATCGCTGCCGCTTTGTAGAGGTAACGGGAACGTGCTTGTGCAGGTACAGCTTTCCAGCTCTCAAAGGTTTGTGCAGCGGTCTGGATCGCCTTCTCCGCCAACGCCTGATCAGCCTGAGATACAACCCCGATCACTTGCTCTGTATTGGAAGGGTTGATGGAGCGGGATTTTTTTTCCGTTTTGATGCGCTCCCCACCGATGATCAGATCATATTCGCGACCCAGTTCGCTTTCTACTTTGGCGAGAGCTTCTTGAAATGCCTTTTTATTTTCCGGCAAGCTAAAATTGGTAAATGGTTCGTTTTTGAATTCCACTTGCATCGAGAACGCCTCCCTATCGTTTTCTTCCAAACTTCTCATCCAAATGTATATGCAAGGATCATACCAATTTGGCTGCAAACTGCAGATTCTTCTTCCCGGGTTAGTGTTTGCATTTTTCTCGGAAAACAACAGGCTTTCTTCGGTTACCCAAAATGAACAGATGTGTGCATAAACTTGAACACTCATTGACAAATATGCTTAAAAAAACACCCTGTCTCTCCAACGAGCAAGACAAGGTGTTATCAATTTGTTATTTTCTGTAAATATGCATGTACGGATCTCCATTGGCTGGGCGGATGTAAATAGCCAACGGCTGATTGATGGTTTGCACGTATAGATTGACATGGACATTTTTATCAAACGCCTGGTCAATCGCTGCTGCCGCAAACTGAGTAAATTGCAGGACCTCGGTTCGGGAATCGTATTCTGCGATTGCGGTGATCGTCATTTCTGTCAGCTTGCCGCCCATGAAACGGCCTACTCCGGTTACGCCGATAAACTCATTGAAAGCCCCCTGTATGCGCCGCTTCAGCTTTTCATTGAACTGCAGCGATTGCTGCGGATAGGCTTTTTCCACATCGCTGCTCGGAAACAGGTAGAACGCTTCGTCGATCGGCTGCCATTTGGATACGCTCGCTTCATTCGCATGAACGGTACCCGACATGATGAATCGGCCCGGTACCAGTGAGGAGTTTTGCTCTGGCACCTGATACAGGGCAACGACAATCGGCACTTCCGTTGAGTTGGCGCGGATGGTCTGCACAATTTTCGCTGCCAACTGCTGCCCTTTCGCCCGAAGTTCATCCAGCGTATAGTTTTTGTTTTGACCGGTGGCATCCTGGTAGAGCGGCGTCAATGATAGTCCGACCACCATTCCGGCCAACTGCTGCTTGTCCTTGCTGAGATAATCATGCTCCAGGACGTGGACCAGTGTGCTGGTTTTGCGCTTGCTGTTGGGCGCCCCGGCCTTTTCCTGAGCGATCCAATCCTTCACCTGATCGCGGGTGATCAATTGTCCTTCCTGAAACAGATAATCCGTGGTCGGGAACGTATCACGAGCGATCTCCATCAAGCCCAGCTCCAGGTGGCTGAAATCGATTCGATAGCCTGTCCCGGACAACATCCCTCGGGTCTGATTGGGCGAATACGGCGAGATGCTGCCATAGTAATCTTCCGAAACCTCCACCACAGGAGACAGGGAAGGAATTGCAGGCTGTAAATCTTCCGTTGGCTTTCCACCGGGCAGAAGAGAACAGCCTGAAGCCGTCAAAGCGAGCATCAATACCAGCGGAAACATGTATATCCATCGTTTTGTTTTCATTTATTCCTACTCCTTACAGGACAAAAGAGGCCGGAGCCTCTTTACGTTTTACGTATTAGTTCCACTTTTTCCACTTATCGTCTGATAATGTATAAACAAATGCAGATTCACCGATACCGACCCATTGGTATTTGCCTGCCCCTGGTGCGATGACAATCAATGTTTCCGGCGATCTGGCATCGAGCTGCTTCCATTCGCCGTTTACTTTTTCCATAATCCCCTGATCGGTTGCTACGGCCAAAATGCCTTGGCTGTCTACCGACAGTGAATACACCTGCTGGACGTCAGGAACGACTTCTGTCTTCCATTCTCCATCCTCATGATACAACAGACTGAACTGGGCAGCCACATATAAGCGGTTTTCCACCGGATCAAAATCCATGGCATAAACTTCCTGATCCAGCGGGAGCCACAGCTTCCATTCGCCCCCGGCATCAGATGACTGGTAGATCCCTTCCCCGGCGACAAAAGCAAACAGCCGAAGCTGCTCCCCTTCACGCGTTCCCGCAAAGCTGCGGATTTCGGCCGACTTTGGCAAACCTTTTCCCAATTGGGTCCAGCTTTGGCCTCGGTCGTTGGAGCTGAGCACCCCGTTTTTCCCGGCGGCGAAGATCAGATCAGCGTTTTTGGGGTCGACAAACCACCCGGTTACATCTTGCTGCTCCAACTGCGGGGAAAGCAATCCCCATAACCCACCGCCAGCAGAGCTGTATAAACCAGCGTGAGTTCCCACCCAGATCTGCTGTGCGTCCGATGTCATGGAAACATTGTGTATGACTCCTCCCAACTGCAGAACGTCCCGGTAGGTAAGATCTCCCGTCGATGACGCTGCCGTGACAGGTGGTGGAGCTGGCTTGTTGCGCCCGCTCTCACTGCACCCGGCTAAAAGCACCCAAGCCATCAAGATCATTCCCCATTGCAGCAAGCCTTTCATGCCCACTACACTCCTTCCCGTTCTCTCCCAAGCTGGCTTTCGCCTAGTCTTGTCCCTGCAGCAGCTCGCGAAAACCAGCTTCATCCATGACGGTTACTCCCAATTTCTCCGCCTTTTCCAGCTTGGAGCCCGCCTTTTCTCCCGCAATGACGAGATCGGTTTTTTTGCTCACACTGCCCGTCACCTTGCCGCCCAACCTGGCAATCGCTTCCTCTGCCTCCTGCCGCGTCATCGTGGACAAGGTTCCGGTCAAAACGATTGTTTTTCCTGCGAACGGCAGATCCGCTCCGCTCTCTACGCGGATGCCTTTATAGCTCATGTTGACACTTGCTGCTTTCAGCCGCTCAATCACCGCCTGTGCCTGGGGCTGACGGAAATAATCGACGATGCTGGCCGCCATTTTCGGACCAATTTCATCTATCTGGGTCAGTTCCTCTGCAGCAGCCTGCATGATCGCGTCCATTTCCCCAAAATGCTCCGCAATCACACGCGCCGCTTTTGCTCCGACAAGGCGAATGCCCAGCCCGAACAACAGCTTTTCGAGCGAATTTTCCTTGCTCGCCTCAATCGCCGCGAGCAGGTTGTCTACCGACTTTTCACCCATTCGCTCCATGTTCAGCAGCACATCGCGCTGTTCATGCAGGTAGTAGAGATCGGCAACACTGCGAATGATCTCAAACTGGTAAAGCTGCGCTACGACCTTCTCCCCCAGGCCTTCGATATTCATTGCCTGACGGGAGACAAAATGGATGATGCCCTCGCGGATTTGTGCCGGACACATCGGATTGATGCAGCGCAGGGCCACTTCTTCCTCCAGGCGCACCAGCTCACTGCCGCACTCCGGACAATGCGTCGGCATCAGAAAAGGGGTTTCGCTTCCATCCCGCCGCTCAGGCAAAACGGCCACGATCTCCGGGATGATGTCGCCCGCTTTTTTCACCATGACATGGTCGCCGATCAACAGGCCTTTTTCCCGTATCATATCCTCGTTGTGCAGCGAGGCGCGCTTCACGGTCGTCCCTGCCAAACTGACCGGCTCCAGAATCGCGGTTGGCGTCACGGTACCGGTGCGTCCGACGGAAACCTCGATTCCCTTCAGCACCGTAATGGCCTCTTCGGCGGGGAACTTGTAAGCAACGGCCCAGCGAGGGCTCTTCGCGGTGAAGCCCAGCTCTTCCTGTTGGCCGTAGCTGTCCACCTTGATGACGATCCCGTCAATATCATACGGAAGCTGGGCCCGTTTCTCTACCCAACTGTTGATAAAGGAGATCACCCCGTCAATGTCATCATACGTGCGGCGTTCCTGATTGACCTTGAAACCGAGCTCTGCCAGGAGATCCAGTCCTGCGCTGTGCGACTCCACATCCACGCCCTGCAAATCGCCGATCGCGTAAATAAAGGTGTCCAGCTGCCTTGACGCAGCAATTTTGGGATCGAGCTGACGCAATGATCCGGCGGCGGAATTGCGCGGGTTGGCAAAGAGAGCTTCTCCCCGCTCTTCCCGCTCCTTGTTCAGCTTCTCAAAGGCAGTTCGCGGCATAAACGCCTCCCCGCGCACCTCCAGTGTCAGCGGACGCGTCAGACGCAAAGGGATGGAGCGGATCGTCCGCAGGTTTTGCGTGATATCCTCCCCGACCTGTCCGTCTCCGCGTGTCGCTCCCTTGACGAACACCCCATTTTCGTAGTGAAGGGATATCGCCAATCCATCGATTTTCAGCTCACAAACATAGCGCACCTGCTGATTGCCGACGATCTGGCGCACCCGGCGGTCAAAGTCGCGCAAATCCTCCTCACCGAAGGCATTGCCCAAACTGAGCATCGGTGTCCTGTGGACGACCTTTTCAAACGCGGATAAAGGGGCGCTGCCCACTCTCTGCGTCGGAGAGTCGGGGGTGACCATGTCAGGAAAAAGATCCTCCAGATTTTGCAGCTCCCTCACGAGCTGGTCGTACTCCTGGTCTGTTATTTCCGGACGGTCTTCTGTATGATACAGACGGTTGTGATGCTCAATTTGTTCCCGCAATTCCAGAATTCGTGCTTCCGCCGTCAATCGATCCATATCGTTCATCCTTTGCTATTCGATTCCTACCCACGTTCAATTGGTGCAAATTTGGCAAGCAGCTTTTTGATCCCGGTCGGGCTGGGGAAAGCGATGTCCAGTTCCGTATCGTCTCCGCTTCCTTTTACTTTGACCACGGTTCCGACACCCCACTTGGCATGCTTCACTTTATCCCCTACCTTCCAAGCGATTCCTGCGCCGCCGCCATGACCCTGCAGCTTGCCTGGAGCGGTCTGGGCCGGTCTGGAGAAAGCAGAGACTCCTGCTGTGCCCCGCTCGCCAAAGGCTGTTTTGGCTCCTGGACCAGACTGCCCGCCTGCGAACGAACGGCCAAACCCGTCACGCGAGCCGTACCCGCGTCCGCCAAAGGAGCCGCCGCCCATACCGCCGGACTCCACGTCCAGATTGCCTTCCAGCAATTCGGCCGGAATCTCTTTTAAGAAACGGGAGGGAGCATTGACATTCGTGCGGCCAAACAGGGTGCGCATCCGCGCCGATGTCAGATAGAGCCGCTCCTCTGCACGGGTAATGCCCACGTAAGCGAGGCGACGCTCTTCTTCCATCTCCGTATTGTCAAACAGGGAGCGGCTGTGCGGGAATACCCCTTCCTCCATCCCTGCCAAAAAGACAACAGGGAATTCGAGACCCTTCGCGCTGTGCAGTGTCATCAGGACAACCTGCCCCTCTGCGGACACCTCTTCTTCCGTCTGTCCGTCTTCCAGCAGGGAATCGATATCTGCAACCAATGCCAAATCGGTCAGGAAGGCGACCAGGCTCTTATCCTCGTTTTTCTTCTCAAACTCCTGCGTAACGGACAACAGCTCCTCGATATTCTCCAGACGCGCAGCGGATTCCAGCGTTTTCTCTTCTTTCAGCATTTCCCGGTAGCCGGTCCGCTTCAGCACTTCTTCCACCAGCTCCGTTACCGACAAGTAATCGGTCATCTGCATCAGGTTTGTGATCAGATCAGAAAACGAGAGAATCGCATTGGTTGCCCGGGCGGGAAGGCCCATGTATCCGGCTTCCTGAATCGCTCCGTACAGGGATTGTCCGTGTGCATTTGCATAGGCTTGCAGCTTTTCTACGGTAGTATCCCCGATGTTTCGCTTCGGTACGTTGATAATCCGCGTCAGACTGATATCGTCATCGGGATTGGAGATCACCCGCAGATAGGCCAGAATATCCTTGATCTCTTTGCGGTCGTAGAACTTCGTGCCGCCGACGATCGTGTAGGGAATATTCGATTTGATGAACACTTCCTCGATCACACGGGACTGGGCATTCGTCCGGTAGAGGACCGCAAACTTGTCATATCTTTTGTATTCCGCCATCTGCCGCTTGATCGTATCGACGATAAAATACGCTTCATCATGCTCGGAATCAGCCTGGAAGCAAGCAATTTTCTCTCCGCTTTGATTATCGGTCCAGAGATTTTTCTCCTTGCGCAGCACGTTGTTTGCGATTACCTGGTTAGCCGCTTGCAAGATAGTTTTGGTGGAACGGTAGTTTTGCTCCAGTTTGATCAGTTTGGCCTCGGGGTAGTCCTTCTCAAAGTTCAAAATGATAGATATATCGGCACCGCGCCATTTGTAAATACTCTGGTCAGCATCGCCGACGCAGCAAATGTTGCGGAATTGATCGGCCAGCATCGAGATCAGCATGTACTGGGCACGGTTGGTATCCTGATACTCATCTACATGAATGTAGCGGAATTTTTTCTGGTAGTATTCGAGAACCTCCGGCACTTCCTTGAACAGCCGGACGGTGGTCATGATCAGATCGTCAAAATCGAGGGACTGATTGTTTTTCAGCTTCTTCTGGTACAATTCATACACCTTGGCGACAACCATCGAAAAGGCGTCCCCTGCTGTCTGGGAGTAGCGAAGCGGGTCAATCAGCTCGTTTTTGGCCCCGCTGATGGCGGCTAAAAGTCCCCGTGGTTCGTATTGCTTGGGGTCGATGTTCAGCTCTTTGAGACATTGCTTGATGACAGAGAGCTGATCGCCGGCATCGAGGATGGAAAAGCTGCGATTGATGCCCAGACGGTCGATATCTCTTCGGAGGATGCGAACGCAAAGCGAGTGAAATGTGGAAATCCAGGCATCCTCTGCTTCACGGCCGATGATGGCAGCAACCCGGTTTTGCATTTCACGGGCGGCTTTGTTGGTAAAGGTAATGGCGAGAATGCTCCATGGCGCCACTCTTTTTTCCTGGATCAGATAGGCGATACGCTGTGTCAGCACCTTGGTCTTTCCACTGCCCGCCCCGGCCAGGATCAATACCGGCCCTTCCGTGGTCAGGACCGCTTCCCGCTGCTGCGGATTCAGTCCGGCGATAATTCGGTCAACTGTAGACATATGTATAACTTCCACCTTTCCTGCCTCTCAAAAACGCTCCCGAACGAAAGCATATGTTCCTATTTTCTCACAGATCGCAGGAGAGTGCCAGTGAAACCAGGGGCCCTAATGCTGGCAAAGAGAGTAAACAGGAAATTCCATTTATTGGAATCTTTTCGACTGCTAACGGAAAGCTTCTGTCAGCGGCGGTGCATGACTCCGAACAGGGCATGACCCCGGCCAGGACACGCCCGTCAGCCGCGAGCAGCCTCTGGCAGTAGCGGCTCATACATCATAAAGGCGTGATTTTCCGTAATGAACTCGTCTTCGATGAACGTCCCCTCCAGATCGTAAACGCGCCGGTACAAGAGATTGTGGCGCTCATAGCCACCCCAGATGGCCGGCGTGATCCAGTGCTTTTTTTCATACACCTCATACCGTCTCGTGGGCGGAAGCTCTGCTCGCCATTCGCCTGCCAGATCGGCATCGGTCAGCGAGAGACATAATTGAAAGGCTTGCTGGGTCGGATTGGTGATCTGCAAATCGAGGTAGTTGTAAAAGCAGGTGGCTCCGCTGCCAAACGGCTGTGTTCGCCGGGAATCGGGGAACACATCATAGCTGTGCCGATGACGCTCTGTGACGATAAGCGGCGTAAACAGCGTCATCCAGTAAATCAGGTTGGAAAGCTGGCACAATCCCCCGCCCACACCAGACAGCACCCGTCCATGGGACAGCAGCATGCCGTCCAGATAGCCTTTTCGCCGCGTCGGTTTTCCGATCAGCTTCCAGTACGAAAATGTCTCGCCTGGTTGAATCACGATGCCATTCAAACGCTTTGCGGCGATGCGCAGATTGGTGATTTTGTTATGCTGCATCCACATCTCTACATCCTTCAGTCGGCGCAGCAGCGGTGTTTGATGTCGTTTGTGCAGGCAGGGCAGCTGCTCCTCCCTTTTCTCTTTGGCAAAGCTCTTTCTGTTGATCAGCCACTGTCCATAACGCTTCCATCGGTAGTAGTGGATGCCAGCCACAAGCCGCAATCGGCTGCGCTTGATTGGTTTCACGAGCGTGTCCTCCTCCACAACATCAAGCCGAGCGAAGCCAGCCATGCAAAGACCATCTTCCAGCCCCAGCTTGCTTGTAATCCTTCTACGATATAGGACGTCACTTTTTGCCCGGTCGTTGCTTGTTCTGTAAAATCAATCACCACTCCCCAGCCCAGCATGACCGGTAAACTGGCGATGAGATAGATAAGGATGTATATACTGACAAATACGATGAAAAATCGCATCGGGTCACCCACTTTCATCGAAACTGGCTCACAGTTTTCTCCAGTTCAGCTTACCATAAAAATCCAACGGAGAAAGGCTGTTGCCCCCTGCGAGTCAACAGCCTTCCTGCCCTTCTTTTCCGTTATTATTTTTTCGTCGATACCATCTTGTCTGCCAGCTTCAGCACCTCATCCTTTTTCAGGTCAGGGTGCTGAATCTCCAGAGAGTAGCGCATGCCATCCTCATCCCACATGAAGAACTGAATATCTTTGAGATACAATCCCTCCTTGCCGCGGATCGTTACTTTTTCACTACCTGGAAAGGTCAGTGACGGATCATCCTTTGGCACCGGAAAAATGCTGAGACTTACATACGGCACATCATCCTTGGTATAGGACAGCGTCAGCTCTTTTCGCTGAAACTCCCCTTTGAGGTCACTCAGCTCGATATCCTGCTTCAGCTCCGGAAGATCCCAATACAGAAATGGTTTTTCCAGCGCCGCCTGCGCCTCTTCCAGCGTGATTTTTTGGGCTGGATTGACGTCCTCCATCCGGGTCACTTTGACGTTGGGAGGAAGCTCGATTTGGAAGGTCTTCTCGGTGAAGGCCGGATTCCACTCCATCTTCGTATAGACCACTTCGCTTTTGGCATCGCCGTTCTCCATAATCGACTTCATGACATGCCACGTTTTTTGATCGATCCAAAACTCTGCCTTCCCAAACAGGGTTTCCTTTTCTTGCGGCGTCGCTTTGATATGGGTGACCGTCCGATCCAGCAGCTTTTCTTCCCCAATCACATCGACTTTGTGCGTATTCTTGATATTTTCCAGGAAGTTTTTGATCTGATCTTTTTGGGAAGGCATATCTCCGCTCCCGGTCAGATCAAACGTATAGGCGACATCCTTTCCCTTTTCGTAGATCAATAGCTGCTTGCCGTCATTTAACACTGTGGCTGCTTCATCCCCTGTTGTTGTCTCGACAAGGCGTTTTCCCGTCGCTGCGTCAAACCATTCGTTAACCGAGATTTCTTGTTTCAATTGTCCTCCCTCGTAGTTGCGCATCTTCGCTTCGCTTGCGTAGGAGTCCTGCTGGTTCTTTTCCGCCGCCAGCACCTTCCCTACGATCTCTCCGCCGGTTAATGACGGACTCCCGCATCCAGACACGATCACACCCAAAGTCAGGGTACACCCCAATAGCATGTTTCTTATTTTCAATTCGACTCATCCTTTCTGTATGGCATCCAGCAGGCAACCATCGTTCCATAAGGGGCCTTTGACCAGATTCGAATCTCGCCCTGGTGGTGATCCATGATCATTTTCGCGATGCTCAGGCCAAGCCCAGTGCTGTGAGTCGCCTTCTTGGTTCGGGCCGGGTCTGCCTGGTAAAATGCTTCAAATATCCGCGGCAGCTGCTCTGCCGGAATCGCTTCTCCTTCATTTTGGACAATCACCATAACACCCTCGCGCCCCCACTCCTCCAATACCGGTCGGCATGGCGGAAAAATCCACGGCGGCAGCGGCTGATTCTCCGAATAGGCTGCCAGCCAGATCTGTTTGCCCGCCTGCGTGTAGCGCATGGCATTGCTCATGAGATTGTCAATCAAACGCATGATTTGCTGGGGCTGCAGCTCGCATGTACCCGCCACCGCTGTCTCTGTCCGGAGAAGGATGCCATTTTTCCGGCAAAGCTCCTCGTACCCAGACAGAACGGTCTCAAAAAACTCTTCTCCATCAACGGCGACCTGCTCGGTTTTTCCCTGAGATGAGCGAAGGGCCGTATACATGGTCAGATCATCCAGAATTTGTTTCATGTAATCAATTTTATCGAAAAGGATGGAGACGTACTCCCGCCGCTCCTGATTGCTCAACCCGGTATCATGATGGAGCGCTTCCGCATAGGCCCGGATCGACGTAAGCGGTGTTTTCAAATCATGCGACAAGGAGGCCACCATATACTCCTTTTCCTGCTGCTGATGAACCAGCTCCAGCCTGGCCTTGTCGATGCTCTCCCGCATTTTCTCAAAGTGGGCAAGTACCTCGCCGATCTCGTCTTTGGAGCGATGCTCATTGGCCGGGATCGGCAGGTTTTGAGCAAATGCGGTCATTTGCTTCATCAACAAGGCCACAGGTCGATTCAGCTTGCGATTCAGCAGATAGACCACTGTCACATACAACAGGATCAAAAAGATAGCCAGCGAGCCGGCCAGCCAGATGCCCCGCTCCCGAACGCCGTCCAGCCACTCTTCCCTGGCCAGAGTGATCTGATAGAATCCGACCATTTCCGAATCGCGGTCAACCAGTTTTTTCACCGAATACGTCCGCGTGTTTTTGCGCAGCTCATGCAAATCGTAGAGATTGCGCTTTCGTTCGGTTTGCAAACGGGTGTAGGGCAGCGAGCCTTGATCCAAGGAAGAGTAGAGCAGAGTTCCATCGATTCGGTACAGCTCGATGCTCACCGAATGGCTGCTGAGTGCAGCAATCGCCTGATAATGCTGGGGCGGCTGAATTTGATACAGAGAGGGATCTTGCAGCTTTTGCTCGATTGCGCCAATCTTTTGCGAGGCTTGCACAAATTCCTTGACATCCCGGCTCTGGTCGAAAGCATTGATCAATCCATACAGGACGAAAAGGGCAGCGACTGGCAAAAGCATGATAACCAGATGTGTGAGCAGCAGCCAGCGTTTCAGCTTCATGACAGGCGCTCTCCGATAAAGCGGTACCCGACTCCCCACACCGTCTGAATGTAGGCAGCTTCCCGCATCGTATCGCCCAGCTTGTCGCGAAGGCTTTTCACATGAACGGTCACCGTGTTGTTTCCCTCTGTATCCGCCTGTTGCCAGACATGCTCATACAGCTCTTTTTTGGAAAACGTCCGGTGCGGGTGCGCGACCAGCAAAAGGAGCAGAGCAGACTCCTTGGCTGTCAGCGTCACTTCTTCCTCGTTCACAAAGACCATTCGCTTCTCCCTGTCAATGGCGAGCCCATGCTTGAAGGTGAGCAGCTCACTGCTGTCCGCATGGTTCTGGTAGCGGCGGTACCGGCGAAGATGCGAAGCAATTCTCGCGGACAACTCCAGCAGACTGAACGGCTTTGTCACATAATCATCGGCTCCCAGTGCGAGTCCTCGCACCTTGCTCTCGTCCTCCTGCCGCGCGCTCATGATTAACAGGGGGACATCGCTCACCAGACGAATGTTTTTACAAAGTGTGAAGCCGTCCATCTCCGGCAGCATCAGATCGACGAGGACCAGATCAAAGGAACCCGTCTGAAAATCCTCCCAGCCTTCCATGCCGCTGGTTGACCACGTGACGTCATGCCCTTCTCTTCGCAAATGATCCCGCACAATCCGGGCAATCTCCGGATCGTCTTCCACCAGTAGGATGTGCGCTGCTGTTTCCATCTCTGCTCCTCCCTCTCTACGCGTTTCATTGTAGCTGCTCTTTTCCGTACTCTTTTTGATTTAAGAAATTCTTTATGATTATAAGGCAAACAAAAAAGAGAGACTGACTCGTCTCTCAGGAGGAATAAAATGGAAGCGCTTTTTCTGTCTTATCTCGCTTTTACCGCTGGAACCGTCCCCAGCGCTGCCTCCAGATCTTCGTAGATGATATTGCCGACCACGATCGTGTCTGCAACGGCAGCCATTTCCGCTGCCTGCTCGGCGCTGCGAATACCGCCCCCGTAAAAAAGATGCGCGTCTGCTGCGCCATTCCGGCAGGCCTGCACGATAGTCGGGTCCCCGTACGTGCCGCTGTACTCCAGATAGACAATCGGCAGACGGCAAATTTTCGCCGCCACCTGTGCATACGCCTTGGCTTCCGCCGCATTCTCAATAGGACGAGCTTTCGTCAGCCTGGCTACACCGGAATCCGGGTTGGCTACCAGATAGCCCTCGGTAATGATTTCGTCCCAGTGTATGTATGAACCGTACGCCTTCAGACCGCTGACATGCGGCGTAAAGAGCCAATCAGCATCTCCCGCGTTGATCACCAGCGGAATCAGGTACGCATCAAAACCGGGTACGACGGCATCGAGCGAAGAGATTTCCAGCACGGCCGGGACCGCAAAGCGGCGAATCCGCGACATCAGCTCCAGCGTATTGTCATAGGTTACGCCGAAGGTGCCGCCCACGATGATCGCATCGGTCCCTGAATCGCAGAGTGCTTCCAATGCAGCGTCATCGATGGTTTTGTCAGGGTCCAGCTTAAAGGTATGGCGCCAACTGCGATAGTCAATCAACGGTGCTGCCTCCTGCCTATTTTCCGATTCGCTCAAGCGCCAGCTGATAGCCGTCGTTGCCGTAATTCAGACAGCGCTTGACGCGAGAGATGGTGGCTGTGCTGGCACCTGTCTCCGCTTCGATCTGATTGTAGGTGTAGCCTTTGCGCAGCATGCGGGCTACTTCCAGCCGCTGTGCGAGCGACTGCATTTCATTGACGGTGCAGAGGTCGTCAAAAAAGCGGTAGCACTCTTCCATCGACTCCAGGGAAAGCACCGCTTCGAACAATTGCTCAATTCCTTTGCCTTTTAACTTTTCCAATTGCATCTGGATCACCCCATCACTCTTATAGGGAAAGTTTTTCACTGTAAAATTTTCAAGCGTTAAAGCTGACAAGATAATCTTAGAAGAAATGGGCCCTCCCTGCAAGCCCTATTCTTCTGGAACCTATTCAAATTTGAGATAGCTGGTAATCGCAGGTGCATTTGGAACAATCGATACCCAGGTATTCCCCCTCAGCAGCGGCACCTCTTTGCTAAGTGAGGCATCCTCGTAGGCTCGAATGACACCGTTGCTCCGTTTCCATTTGATCTTTTTCGCTTTTCCCTGCTGGAACAGATAGCCGTCCCCAGGGCCGACGACATCCACCTCTTTGCGTCCTTCATTGTCGAGCACGCGATGTTTGGTGGCAATCACCAACAGATTCGTTGTCGACAGCTGCTCGTTGGTGGTCAGATCGAGGTGCGGTTTTCCCGCTGTGTAGCGCATGTACTTTTTCTTTTCCGGGTCGTAGACAAATCCGGCTTTGTTCAGTTGATGAAAGACCAGGTCGATCTTCGTTGCCGGTTCGCCTTCTGTAATCTCCGCATCTGAAGGAAAAAACGGGAAGTACGGCAGCTCTCCGGTCATGCGGATGCCCTTGTCCACCATCGCTTGTTCAATCAGCTCCGGTTTGGTGTACAGATTATGTGGGGCCTGACGAAACTTCTCTCGCCAAAAATAGCGACCGTTGGGAATCTCATCGAGGTGGCTGTAATCCGAGCGGGACAGCGTCCGAAGTGCGTCCGGACTGCCTCCGGCATGAATCAGCATAGCATCAAGCCCAACGCCCAACTGAATAAAATACGGCCGGATACTCCGTACAGGACCGATCACTTCCGGCTTTTGACTGTGAAAAACAGCGAGGAAGCGGGTCATTTCCATTTCAGCCAAAACTTCATAGACCAAGTCCGCCTTGTTTACACCAGACTGCGGACGTGCTTGCGGTGCGTTGTTGATCATCACCATGATCGGACGCTGATCCAGCCGCTCCTGGCTGCCCAGGCCGGTAAATGGTGCCGTGTAAGGATATTGCGGCGGCTGCTCTTCCGCTGGAGGGGTCTGCGTAATGGGAGCGGGCGGCTGCTCCGGTTGCGGCGTTGTATCGGCCGGCTTCGGCGAGCACGCTGCGAGCAGCGCCAGAGAAAGCAACATGAGAGTTCGTTTGATGCGTCTTTGCATGAAAGCGCTCCTTTCCAGTTTTCTTCCGCACCCTCTTTTTTTCTCTGAAGGGAAAAGAGAATCCTGCTTCCACATGATTTCCACGATTCTCATACCCTGCTCCCACACATCCGTTCAGCTGCTGTGCTACAATTGACAAAAACACGGATGAAAAGCGAGGAATGCCGTCATGCAAACGCCCTACCTCGTCTATTTGGTAGATGACGAAGCCAGTTTATTGGATCTTTTGCAATCCTATCTGCAAAATGCCGGTTACCAGGTTCGAGCCTTCCGCAGCGGCGCCGAGGTGCTGCCTGTCCTGGACGAACCGGAGCAACCACATATATGGATACTCGATATCATGCTGCCCGACATCGACGGATACGAGCTGCTGCGTCTAATCCGCGGGAAGTCGGATGTCCCCATCGTCTTCATCTCTGCCCGGGATCAGGATATGGATAAAATTATCGGACTGGAGCTGGGCAGCGACGATTACCTGGCAAAACCGTTTTTGCCTCGGGAACTGGTGATCCGGGTGCAAAAGCTGCTGCAGCGCACCTACGAAAAAGGAGGAGCCTTGAGCCCTGCACCTGTCCAAGTCACTTACCAGGACTGGGTAACCGTGGGACCGTATCAGATTTCCGAAAAAGGGCGGCAGGTAAAGGAAGGAGAGTCGCAGATCGAACTGACCACGAAGGAGTTCGAACTGATTGTCTACCTCCTCCAAAATCAGGGACTGGCCCTGAACCGCGAGCAAATTTTGGCCGCGATCTGGGGCGAGGATTATATCGGGTCGGATCGGGCTGTCGATGATCTGGTTAAACGGATTCGCAAAAAAATGCCCAAATTCCCGATTGAAACCGTCTACGGCTTCGGCTACAGGATGACCCGGACATGAGCCGATTTCGCCTGAAAAACCTGCCGCTCTCCCGGCAAATCCTCATCCTGTTCATGCTTTTGACCAGCGTGCTGGGGATCGGTGTCGGGATTGTCTTCCCGTTTGCCGTCAAGCAGTATCTGGTGAACAACACCTACTCCCTGCTGGAGCAGGAGTTTTACACCTTGTCCGACCATATTTCCTTCAACGAACACAACGAACTGCTTCCGGTACCGGCGGCCGCGCCCTACTTTTTGCAGGTTTTGCTTTCCCGCTATGAGTATTCCTTTGACATGGTTGTTTATTCTGCGGATGGCGTACAGCTTGGCAGCCGCATATCGGATCGGGCTTCCTTCCGAGACCGCGACGCAGCCGCCCTGTACAGACAAGCCGCATCCTTCCCGCGCAACCAGGTCCAGCACGGAATGCTGGAACGCGGCGGAGAAGACTATCTGTTCGTCAGCAAGCTGATGGATTACCACGGCTTTCCCTATTACCTCGTGCTGTTTTCCAAAGAGCAGGAGCTGAATCAGATCAACGCTCTTTTGACGCGGCAGTTTTTCCTGATCTTCCTGGTGCTGCTTCTGGTCAGTTGGCTGCTCGCCGTCTGGTTCAGCCGGTACCTCAGCCAACCGCTCCGTTCACTGGATGAATCCTGCCAAAAAATCGCCAAAAGGCAGTTTGATACACCGCTGACGCTGGATCGGGAGGATGAAATCGGTCAGCTCGCCCGCTCCTTTGAGACCATGAAGCACCAGCTCAAGGAGCATGATGAATCCCAGCGCCGTTTTGTGCAAAACATCTCCCATGAATTGAAAACGCCGATCATGGCGATTCAGGGCTACACCCAGGGCTTGATCGAGGGGGTGTTTCAAGGGCCGCAAGCGGAAAAAGGGCTGGAGACGATCATGCAGGAAAGCAAACGCCTGGAAAAAGTAGTGGGACAGCTTCTCTATCTCACGAAAATTGAATCGGTCTCAGAAATGATGCAGATGGGCAGAGTCGATGTGATCGAGATGTTCCAACTCCTGGAGCAACGGCTCTCCGTGCTGAATCAGGATATCGAATGGCAACTGACGCTTCCCTCCAGCCTGGTGATCGAAGGAGACGGAGAACAGTTGAGCACCGCCTTTGTGAATATCCTGGAAAATCAGCTGCGTTATGCGAGGAGTCGCCTCATCGTCACGGCGTCACAGGCAGATGGCAAGGCGGTCATTCACATCTCCAACGATGGTCCGCCGATCGAGGAAGCGCTTCTGCCTCACCTCTTCCAACGCTTCCGCAAGGGCAAATCAGGCAAGCACGGACTTGGCCTGGCCATCGCCCGCGCTGTCTTCGAAGCCCACGGAGGCACGATCTCCGTCCGCAATGAAGCAGAAGGGCCATGCTTTGCCATTACGCTGCCAGTGAAAAGATAGCAACAGTCCCGGTTTACAGCGATTTGATTGATCAATCGAAGGCAAAACAGGCGACAGAAGCAGCTAACAAGCAAACGAAATAACCCGAAGAAAGCTTATCCACATGCCAAGGTTCTGAAGTACACGGGTATGAACAAGGCCGTTTTCCGTTGATTTTACGGGGAACGGCCTTTCTTTACGTGAAAAAAACTTTTATCACTTTCTATTTTTTATATTCTTACTAAATAGAATATTCATTGACGTAAACGTTTTCAATTGATATGTTTATTTAAAATATATAATTCGATCATTTATGGGGGTTTCACATGAAAAAAAAGAATAAGCTTCTCTTTCTCTCAACCCTATTGGTGGGCGCACTGGTCACAGGCTGTGGTTCAAGCGGTGGCGCCAATACCGGACAAACGAGCAGTGGAAACACCAACACTCCTGCTCCTTCTACCGAAAGCAATCCCAATCCAGGTTTGACCGTACTGAAAATCGCTACCCAAAGCCCGCTGTCCGGCGCTCAGTCGCTTGAGGGAGAAGGCATCAAGCTGGGAGCACAGATGGCTGTAGCCGATCGGGCTGAGGAATTCAAAAAGCTCGGTTTTGAAATTCAGCTCTTCCCGCAGGACGACCAGGCTGACCCGAAAATCGGCGTCACCAATGCCGAGATGCTGATCGCTGATCAAGATGTATTCGCTGTTATTGGCCACTACAATACCGGCGTGGCAATCCCCTCCTCCGTGAAATACGAGGACGGCAAGCTGGCGATGATCTCCCCTGCCAATACAGGCGTGGAACTGACGGAAGCAGGCAAAAAGAGCGTGAACCGCCTGGTCGCACGCAACGACCAGATCGCTCCGGCCGCTGCCAAATACGCCAAGGATAAACTGGGCGCGACGAACGTCTTCCTGACGCATGATAAAACGGCTTACGGACAAGGCTTGACCGATGAGGTCCGGAAAGCTTTCAAAGAACTGGGTGTCAATGAGCTGGGCTATGAAGGAATCACGGCCGGGGAAAAGGATTACAGCGCGATCGTGAATCAGCTGGTTGCCAGAAAACCTGACCTCGTTTTCTTTGGCGGCATGTACGCAGAGATGGGGATCATTGCCAAGCAAGCTCGGGATAAAGGCTATACCGGCAAATTTATGGGCGGTGAAGGACTGGAGTCAGCCGATATCTACAAAATTGCCGGCCCTGCTGCAGAAGGCATCGTATACGCAACAGTCGTCAGCGACATCCGCTCCCAGGAGGAAGGGAAAAAATGGATCGATCGTTTTAAGGAGTCCTTTAAGAAAGATCCTGGTGCCTTCTCTCCATTTGCCTACGATGCGACACTCGTTGCCCTGAACGGTATCGAAAAGGCAATCCAAGAGAACGGCGGCAAAAAGCCTACGCGTGAGCAAGTCATGAACGCGATCCGCGGCACCAACGAGTTCAGCGGGCTGTTTACCAAAGTTACCTTTGACGACAAAGGGGACAATAAACACTCACAGGTTTACATTTACCAATATGGCAAAGAGAAAGCCGAATTCATGGGCGAGGCAGGAAAATAAGGAAGTGCAAGGAAAAGTACGCGTCTTGTCAAAAGAGATGATGTACTTTTCTTTTTTTTTGTGAACGAAATGCCCTCCGGTTTACCAATAGAGAGTGACAATCAGGAAAGGGGCGTGTGCTGTGAAGCAGCCGCACGAAGAACATCTGCATCAACTCATCTTACGCTGTCTGGACGGCGATACAGAAGCGTTTGGCGATCTGTACGACCTGACCATTCAGGACGTGCAACAAACCGTCTTTTTTCTTTTGGATCAGAAGCATGATGCCGAGGATGTCATTCATGACATTTATTTAGAGGTTTATCAGTCACTGCCCGGTTACGACGCCAGCCGTCCGTTTCGCGCCTGGCTGAAAGGCCTCTGCATCCGGCAAATTCAAAACTACCGCAGAAGAAACTGGAAGCTTACCCGGCTGTTTGACCGCGTATCCTCTTTTTCACTGTTTCGTGAGGATGCAAACTGGTCGAAACCCGTAGATGACCAGATCATCGGCCGTGAAATCTGGGAGAAGGTGATGTCCCTGCCCTTTCCCTATCGGAGTGTCTTGATCCTTCGCTATCTGTTCGATTATTCGCAGGAAGACATCGCCGCGATCCTGCAGCTCCCCCTTGGAACAGTCAAGTCCAGACTGCACCACGCCCTGCGCAAGGCAAAAATCAAATTAAGCGAGATGCCGCTTGGTCTCGCAGAGGAGTGATCAGATGTTTGACCAGGAACAAGCTCTTTCACAGTTGTTGAGGCAAAAAAGCAAAGATTTTACGGTCAGTCCCCGATTGAAAAATAGAATTATGGCGTCTGTTATGGCGGTACAAGCGGATCAGATGGCTGCTCAAGCGGCTCAGGCCGACCTACCCACTCGGTCATTGCCGCCTGCTCAAGCAGACCGGGCTGACGCGACTCGGCACCGCGTTCCGTCTGGCAGAACCGCGTCTCGTAAAACCAATGCCGGAAAGCCGCTTTTGGCGATGGTCAGCTTGCTGGTCCTCATGATCACGAGTGGATTTGTTGTCCTCAAATACCTGGAGATTAAAAATGAAGCGGGAGAAACCGTGCTGTCCTACCAGGAGGCTCGGCCGCTTTCTGCGGAGAAGATCGAAGAGTTGAAAGCAAAGCAAGCCACAATCGATCAACTGCGCAGCACGCTTCAGCCGGGGACGGCGGCGGCTGTCTATCAGGCAAAAGACGAAAACGGCCAGCCCCAATACTTCTATATTCAAAATCCGCTCGTCGTGAACAACCTGGACGCGCTGAAAGAACGGCTGGGTCCCGATCTGCGCACTCCGGCAGAAAAGATTGATGGGTACCGTTTTTCTCAAGCCACCCTGTTTATCGGATACGAACTCGACGACTCGCAGATGGCAGTCATGGCTGCAGAAGCACAGGAACAAAACAAGGAATATGTGATCCGCCCCGTACCCATGCGCTCTGACATTACTTCTGTGTCAATTACCTATGAAAATGATGCCGGTCAGATCCTCTTCCTGAATGCGCGCCATCAGGAAGGACAGGGCCGTATCGTGCTGCCGGCCGTGCATGAACAGTCCGAGCAGGTGCTGATCCACGGAAGCGAGGGCATCTATTTGGAATATTTGCATCCAGAAGGCGGAAAAAGAAAAATACTGGAGTGGCTCCAAGCCGGATCAAACTGGCTTCTCTCCCTCACCACTGCAGACGGTTTTTCCAAAGACGACCTGATCCGGATAGCCGAATCCATATCGGCCCGGAAAATCTCGAGCCGGTAACACCTTTCAAAAAAGAAGACCACCCCTCATCTATTCTTGAGGTGTGGTCTTTTCTTCAACACTCCTGAAGCATTCGGGCCAGCAGCGCCCCCCGGACAGCCATCTGCCCGATTTCGACATACTCTTCCGGCGAGTGGGCAAAGGCCCCTTTTGCTCCCATTCCATCCAAGGTCGGAACCCCGCAGGCCGCAGCAAAATTGCCATCGCTGACACCGCCCGTACCCGACTCCTGCAGTTCAAATCCCAGCTCCGAACTGGCGATCTGCTGGGCGCGTGCGAACAGGTTTCCACTCTGATCCGTCCGCTCCATGGGCGGCCTGCGTATCCCTCCGGTCACGGTCAGCTTTGTGCCCGGCAGACTCGGCTGTAGCGAAAAGAAGATCTCTTCTATACGCTTTGCTTCTTCCAGCGTCATCACCCGCACATCTACCTCTGCCTCGGCAAAGTCCGCTACGACGTTCGAGCCGATTCCTCCCTTGACCAGCCCGACATTGACCGTCGTGCCCACCTGGTAATCCGTAAGGGTATGAACGTACTGGATGATGCGGGAGATTTCTTCGATGGCGGATACTCCTTTGGCATGGTCGACTCCTGCGTGCGAGGAGATGCCCTGAACGCAGATGCGAAAATGCGCACTCCCCTTTCGCCACGTTTTCAAGGCACCGTGCGGCTCTGTCGGCGGGCCATCGGATCGCGTCCTTCCCCAGCAGCAGGCGATTTTGCAAGAATTGCTTTCGACCGTGCAGGAAATGTCCTCCGAGCTTGGATACCGGCCGCCATCTGGAAGATCAGTCTAAGGACTGGTCTTTTTTTTATGTAAATTGTCGAGTGAATAGAATAATGTTTGCCGCCAAAAACGCTTGTTGCGCTAAGCCCTCGTTTCACTAACGCACCGCAGGGATTCTCCTTAGGAACATAATACAGGCCGGACGGCTGACCTTTCCCTTTCGAGAGATACTATAGCTAACCTTTTCCAAAACCTTAACGTTTACGCGAACGTTATACTTTGCTAAGATAGATACTGTCTTTTTTCATGAACGTATCGGGAGGGTCGTGCATTGTACCGAATCGAGGAGGTCTCCAAGAAGACCAATTTGACGAAAAGAGCGCTTCGCCACTATGAGGAAATAGGGGTGATCAGCCCATCCGGCCGCTCTGAGGGCGGTTATCGCCTTTATACGGAGGAGGATATCGCACACATCATCGAGGTTAAAAATACCCGTGATCTTCTGGGAGCATCCCTGCAGGAAATCAAAGAGATCATGGATCTCGGCAAACGTTACGAGCTGTTGAAGCAGGATTACTTCCAGAATCAACATACCAGTGAAAAGCTGCGTCTGTTGACAGAGCTGGAGGAAACTTTGGAGGCACAGCGCGTCGTCCTTCAGGAAAAGCTGACCAAATTGGCCGTCATGATTGAGGGCTACGATGAAAAACTGACGCGGATCCGCAATAAAAAACGAGAGCTCGAACGGGAAACGTAAAATCAAGGAGTGAACATCTGTGAGCAGTCATCAAATTTCCTTTCAAAGCTTGTTTAGACAGCCCAAATCAGCCTGGGCAGTCGCCTTTGCCTGTGTCGTTGCTTTTATGGGCATCGGTCTGGTCGACCCAATCCTGCCTGCTATCGCCGAAAAGCTGCAGGCTACCCCCAGCCAGGTGTCCCTGCTGTTTTCCAGCTACATGGTGATGACGGGGATCACCATGCTGGTCACCGGCTGGGTATCGAGCCGGATCGGTCCCAAGCCTACCCTGTTGATTGGCCTTCTCGGGATTATCGTTTTTGCCTTTTTGGGCGGCATGTCCAATTCGGTTGGGGAAATTGTCTGGTACCGGGCCGGATGGGGGCTGGGCAACGCCTTCTTCATCTCTACCGCTCTCGCCGTCATCGTCAGCGTCGCCAGCGGCGGTACTGCCGGTGCCATCGTCCTGTATGAAGCGGCCATTGGTCTAGGCATGTCCGTCGGTCCGCTGCTCGGCGGTCTGCTGGGCGGGATCAGCTGGCGCGGTCCGTTTTTTGGTGTCTCTGTCCTGATGGCGATCGCCTTTCTTGCCGTATTTGTTCTGCTCAATGAAGTCCCCGCTCCCACGCGCCGCAGCTCGCTGCTCGATCCTCTGCGGGCGCTCTCACACGGCGGGCTCTTTACCCTGGCTGTCACTGCTCTTCTCTACAACTACGGCTTTTTTACGCTGCTTGCCTTCTCGCCGTTTGTCCTGCATATGGATGAACACAGCCTGGGATACGTCTTCTTCTTTTGGGGCGTCATGCTTGCCATCACCTCGGTCATCATCGCTCCCCGGCTGCAAGAAAAGTACGGATCAATTGCTACTTTACGTATCATGCTGCTCTTGCTGGCTCTCGTATTGCTGGCCATGGGTGTCGGGGTCGACTCGAGGGTTATTCTGGTTCTCGCCATCGTCATCGCCGGTGCCATTCTGGGGGTGATCAATACGGTGTTGACGACCTCGGTCATGGATGCTGCACCTGTGGAAAGAGCTGTCGCTTCCTCGGCATACAGCTTCGTCCGTTTTTCCGGCGGAGCCGTCGCTCCCTGGCTGGCCGGAAAACTGGCCGAATGGTATTCCCCTCAGGTGCCTTTCTATATGGGAGCTATTGCAGTAATCGCCGGTATTCTAGTACTGGTCATCGGGAAAAAATCGCTGGCGCAGGTGAAATGATAGGCAGTGGTTCACGGTCGGTGATACGATCCAGCATGACATCGATGCTATTTACGCTAGTGAGCAAATGTTCGTATCGTAAACTGCCCCAGGGTTGGTTATCTCTGACCTTGGCCCGTATTGCGAGGCCCCGGGGTTATCTCTGACCTTGGCCCGTGCTGCGAGGCTGTAGTGAGAAGAATCATATTTCCCTGCTCAGCTCCGTACTCCGCCCTGCAGGATGATTCACTGTCCGCTCCTCAGCGGCTGGCGGGGGTGCGCAAAAGCCGTTTCGCTTCGTGGTTATCCCAAGGTTGCGCCCCTGTTTCCCGCCATCCGCTGCTCCGCTGAGTTGGGCTACACAGTCGCACCGCAGGGAAACATGATTCTTCTCCAAACAATCTGCTACTTCCGCGTTTTTAAAGGGTGAAAGAAAGCGAAAGCCAACGATTCTATCTGAAATCGGAGAAATCGATCGGTTTACTCATGGCCAAGAAATTAGTAGCGTATGCAGGAGTAGATCCAAGTGTATACTCGTCGGGGCCACTGATTCCGTTGCCTCTTATTAAGACTATTCAAGTCTTACTTCATATAGATATTCCAACTGCTTCTCCAAGATCCTTGCCGGAATAGACGGAAACAGAGCATCGCGAAGGGCGGCGGAAACGCGCCCGTCCAGCTGTGCTACCATTCCGATCCGGTTGGACATTCTGGTAATTTTCCCGGTTCGACCGACACGTTCGCGTTCATATCTTTCCAGCGCCACTTTAATGGCAGGATTGTGTTTCAAGTGACTTGCCAGGATGACTGCGTCTTCAATAGACTGTCCGGCTCCTTGTCCCATATTGGGCGTCATGGCATGTGCCGCGTCACCGAGTAAAACGATGCGTCCGAACGCAAAACGGCGAATTGGCGGTAGATAGTAAATATCATGTTGGAGCAATTGACGATCAGAGGTTTGCGTCAGTATTTGAGGTATCGGTTCATGATAACCCTCGAATCTCCTCATCAAGTCCCGTATAGTATCGCTTCTTAATTGAGAATTCGGTGATTTGGCATTCACGCAGGCGAACCAATAGATCCGGTTGTTCGACAAGGGAACCAAACCAAAGCGTCCCCTGCGACCCCATGTTTCTATAAATACATTCGGATCATATTGAAGCAAGTCTGGTTCGGCCTGCACAACCGCCCTCCAACAAGTGTATCCCGCATATTGTGGCTTTGCATTCGGCAGCAAAGCTTCGCGAATGTTGGAGTGAACACCGTCCGCGCCGACCAGTAAATCTCCTTCCTCCGTTGAACCGTCTTCAAACCATACTTTCACTCCGGAGTCATTTTGTTCAAAACGCCTGTAAGTTTTTCCAGTATGAATAATTTGCTCCTGACCTAAAGCGCACAAGAGCAACTCCAGCAGCATTCCACGTTCAATCGTAACATTATCGGGTCCGTACTTGCGGCTAATGGCGGCTGTTTCCGTGCGCTGCAGTATTTTCCCTGCGGGCGTAAGGATGCGAAGCTCTTCTAACAGCTTCCCTGCCCGAAGGACTTGATCGCCGACATCAAGCTTCTGCAATGCTCGAACGGCGTTCGCCCCAATTCCGAGCCCGGCACCTGCGAAACGTACTTCTTTCTTGCTTTCAAACACTTTCACGTTCATCCCGATTTTACGCAAAGCAATGGCTGTACTCAGTCCTCCGATGCCCGCGCCGATAATGATTGCTTTCATCTCAAATACACCACTTTCCGATAAGCTTTGAAATAAAAGAGATCATGAACGGAAACGTTTTCGACCCTCCTCCGATAAGCTGCCTTCCATAATAACCGCGAACACTTGAGGAAACATATCAGCGAAGTTGTACCCCAACCTGTCGATCACCTCCGGATGCTCCAAATGCTGCATCGCCTGAATCAATACGTTCACGATAATGATCGGCGGAATATCGGAACGGAAAAATCCATCCCTCGCCCCCTGTTCGAACATGCCGATGAGGGTTCCCGTTATGATGCTCCTCCGGCGTTCCTCGAGATGTACATATGCTTCCGGGACGGCCCTTCGGAAGTCTTCGACGACCGAGGCGTGCAATTGGCTAAACCGCTTCCTGACACTAAGAATGAACGACTGTACTTTCTCGGTGATATCCATCCTATCGTCGTTGATGATGCTTTGAATTTCCTGCTCGAATGAATTGTAGAAATCGTCGATTACTGCAAACAGCAGTTCTTCCTTACTTGTGAAGTATTTATAAAAGGTCGATTTGCTCATTTTCAGATCGGACGCAATCTGTGCTGTCGAAACTTTGGAGTAGCCGACTGTTGCAAACTGCTGCTGGGCATAATCCAAAATTCGTTTTCTTTTTATACTTTCCCTATCCATCCGTTCCCCTCCGTCAGTACCCATAATACCATTACAGTACTATCAGTATTGTATTTCCTTCAATTTCCTTTTGTCAACCGTGTATCCATCCATGTATCCGTTCGCGCCAATTGAAAATAAAAAAACACTCCCAAAGATCGGGAGTGCTCAAACGATTAGCTTTTCACAATCAATACATCAAGAAAGCACGTCATTTCGGCCATGTTCTACTGTAGTAGAATTATATATTTGCATACTGCTACAGTAGCGAGCTGTTAACATGAGAATGGGTACGTTGGAAACCTTGCGAATGCGTCTGCATACTGACCACCCGTCCTCGTAAAACCTGTTGGTCTTCCACAATCAGTATCGTTTTCGTCATGCTAATGACCTCTCGTCCTCTATCTCTCCAAAGATATTTTTTAGCATGTTATCATGACTCTGAGGTTGTCACAGTATGGGCAGATTTTCCAAAGGGCGTAGACTACCTCCTGTATGTATGAAAAATGGTATGATAAACAAATACATCTAGGCAAGCAGGTGATAAACATGAAGAAGCTGTCTATGCTAGTAGGTTTATGGTCGATGTTAATCATCGGATTTCTATCCGGATGTTCCGGGAACCAACCGACCTCTCCTGCCAATCCATCCCCTCCCGTTCCTGCGCCCGAAGCGAGTTCCGAGCCGCCTCCGAGTCCATCCGCACCTATAGCGGAGAAGGACGCGATTCGTGAAAGAATAGACAAGATGACGCTGGAGGAAAAAATCGGACAGATGATCATTGCCGGTGTACAAGGGACCTCCGCCTCATCCGAGGATGAAAGAATGATTAAGGAACAGCATGTCGGAGGGATTATCTTTTATAAAAATAACCTGTCCGATCCGTCCTCGGTCGTTCGCTTTGCAAACCAGCTCAAGCAATGGAACGAGAGCCATTCTGTCCCACTGCTGCTTACTGTAGATCAGGAAGGCGGGCGAGTCAGTCGTTTGCCTGGGCTTGATCTTCTGCCGACCGCACAGGAAATCGGGCAATGGAACAACCGGGAAGCCGCGGGGGAAATTGGCGCTATCCTTGGAGAAGAGCTTAAGGGAATGGGCTTGAACATGAACTTTGCTCCGGTGCTCGATATTAATAACAACCCGAAGAACCCGGTTATCGGAGACCGCTCTTTTGGATCGACTGCCGAAATCGTATCCTCCATGGGCATAGAAGTTATGAAGAAAATGAAGCAGACCGGAGTCATCCCGGTCGTGAAGCATTTTCCGGGACATGGGGATACCGAGACGGATTCCCATCTGGATTTGCCGGTTATTCATAAGAGCGAGAAGGATTTAACCCAACTGGAGTGGAAGCCTTTCGCCAGTGCCATTGAGGAAGGGGCGGACGCTGTTATGGTGGCTCATATTTTGTTTCCGCAAATCGATGAGCAATATCCTTCTTCCTTATCGCGGGCGGTAGTGACGGGCCAATTACGCGATAAGCTGGGTTTCGAGGGCGTCATCTTGACGGACGACCTGACCATGGGAGCGATTGTGAACCGGTATGGAATCGGGGAGGCATCTGTTCTTTCGGTGCAGGCGGGGACCGATATTGTTCTCATTGCCCATGAATACTCTAATGTGGATAAAGTGATTGCCGCCCTGAAGCAAAGCGTAGCGGATGGCACGCTGTCCGAAGAGAGGATTGACGAAAGCGTCCGGAGAATTCTACAGTTGAAAACCAAGTTCAACCTGGAGGACAAGCCGGTCGATCCCCCTGATTTGACGTTGCTAAATGAACGGATAAGTAAGGCGATAGACACCTATCGAATACAATAGAAAGCTGAACGTCTCAAATCCCCGCACTTTCGGTAGTGCGGGGAAAAAAACCCTTGATCTCTCAAGGGCTTCGTAGACGGTATCTATGGTGGAGCATAGCGGGATCGAACCGCTTTCACTGCCCATGGACTGCACGACGAGCTTTGAACAGGGGCAAATCATTATTGCACATGTCGTAGTTTATCCGGATTTGCTACGGCATAGATCGTTTGGATTTGATTATTTTTAAAAGCAAATGAGTATATATACTGAATTTTTTCATCCGCTTTGACTTGAACCCCCGGCAACCCGTTTACTGTAAGGAACGAATAAGAATACTTCCCTCCATACATTCTGAGTATATTATCATGAAAATTGATGACTTTATCAAAGCCAATGATAGGAATTTGCGCAGCTCTTACTTTGCCTCCGCCGTCTGAATAGAAAACCACATTTTCACTGACTAGCTCAAGCAGTTTGCTCGTATTTCCTTGCATTAAAGAGTTCACAAACTCCTTTATTTGCTCCTCTGCCATCGAGATCGAAGGGGTTTGATCAGGATCGAAATGAATGCTCTTTTTGGCTCGATGATAGATTTGACGGCAATTTGTACTGCTTTTTCCGATCATTTCCGCTACTTCATCATACGAATAATGAAAAATCTCACGGAGCAGGAATACTGCTCTTTCTACAGCGTTTAGTTGCTGCAAAAGCAAAAGGTACGCCGTGGAAATTGATTCGTGTTGTAAATACGCATCTGATGGATCTCCTCCCAGAGCATTATTCTCGATCAGAGGCTCTGGAAGCCATGGTCCAACGTACAGTTCTCGTTTCTTTGCCGACGAACGGAGAAGGTCCAGACACCGGTTCGTAACGATCTTGTATAAAAATGCTCGCTCATTTTTAATTACAGAAGAATCGGACAACTGATCATATGCAAGAAAGGCTTCTTGTACAATGTCTTCTGCATCCATAACACTCCCCAGCATCCGATAGGCTAATGAAAAAAGAGGAGTTTTATACAAATTATACAATTTTTCGATGCTCATAGGGGATTCTCTCCATTTCCTCATGCGAGAGTATATGCTGTACAGCTCTTTTGGCGCTTGCTGTCGCGGCATCGACCAGTAGTTCACCGTGTGAAGCCCACTCTCCTGCTACATATAACCCATTAATTTCCGGGACAGCGGGCCCTGGGTTCTCTTGACGTTTTACATGCATAAAATCATGGCAAACCGTGATCTTTGGAAGGTATTGTTTGACAACTAATTCCTCCCGCCAACCCGGTTGCACCAAATCCAAGGTTTGTTCCAGGTCTTGTAAATCTTTTTCTGAGTTTGTCTCCCTTCCTTGATACTTGATCAAGGATATGACTTGTGCACCATCTTCGCTTAGGTAAGCTGCACGCGATTGATTGGAGAGAAAGACAGTTTGATCGATTCCATATACAAATTGTTGCTTCGGTTGTGGAAGTCGGCGCAAAGCGACATCTAAACAAGCTGCAGTGACTTCAATCGCCTGTTCTTTCCAAGTATGGAGAGCGGTTTCCTCCGCATGGGGCACCAACTGGCAAGCGATCGCAGGCGAAGTTGTGACGATGATATTTCTCGCACTTACTTTCGTTCCGTCTTCACAAAGGACATGTTGTACAATTCCGTTCTGATGTTCGATACGATTGACCTTGTTCTTGGTTAAAAAGTGCACTCCGTATTCAGATGCTTTTTTCCTTAATTCATCGACCAGTGTGCCCCAGCCACGATCTAGATACAAGACACCTTTCATGGAGTTTTGAAGTTGTTTTAAAACTGGGCCGGCAGCTTGTAAGTCAGGAGCCATTACATAACTTGCTGTTCGCAGCAGAGAGTAAAATACATTTCGAACCATGGGATCTTGTAAATTTGTTTCAATCCATTCGCGGAGACTGATTTGATCAAATGGATGAGTATCTAGCTTTCCTAATTTCGCAAACCAAGCAGCTACCTCCATTTTACCTTTCCAGGTTAAGAGGGGGGTGGTGAATAAGGATGTAACTCCCATGGGTAGAGTGCTTAGTTTTCCTTTCCAAATCCCATAGGCATCACGGGAAGGTTGATCTCCTGGCAGATTCAATTCAAATTCACGGAACGTAGCATGAGCATCTCCACAATACAAGGCATGCCCTCCCAGGTTGAAGTACGCTCCATTTTTCTTATTCGTAATCGCTCGACCGCCTAAGCGATCCTGTTTTTCAATGATTACCGCTTGCTTGCCTGCCTTTGCTGCATAGATCGCAGCTGTTAATCCTGCGACTCCCCCGCCGACAATAGCCACATCGTATGTTTCCATTTGAATCATCCCTTTCGTTTTTTGTACCGGTATGACGGGGAGGGGCAGCAGAATGTGACAAGAAAAATTTTTTCTAATCAGGCAAATTTCCAGACCGTGTTCCTACTTCATAAGAAGGAAGCACGTGATCGTACATAAGATGCAAAATCATCCCGGTCGCTGCATGATCCAGGTTATGGCAGTGGTCCATCCACATGCCGGGATTATCCGCGAGAAATGCGACATCATACGACTCACCAGGCATGACGTTTAACGTATCGGTTAGCCAAGGCGTTTTCACTTTCTCACCGTTTTTCTTCAAAACCGGTGGTTGGTACCGCGAAATAAAAATGGAGCCCGACACCGCGTGCCAAGCCCCTCCTTATACATTATTCGTATTTCACAAATTCAATCTTCAAGATTCGCATCGCATCCTTAAGCGGAAGTCCGTTCTCATCCGTATTCTGAGCAGCGATCTTGTCCACTGCTTCCATTCCTTCAAATACTTGTCCGAATACGGTGTGACGGTTATCCAGATATGCGCGGCCGCCAATCTCCTGATACTTCGCTTCCGCATTCAACGGGAGTGCAGACAGATCCAGGTACTGCTGATCTACATTCGGACTTTGTACGATGAAGAAATGGTTGGTATTGGAGTTCGGTCCTTCGTTCCCCATGCTGATCGCCCCTCTGAAGTGGAACAGGTCCCGGTTGAACTCATCTTCAAACGCGCCACCAAAGATCGTCTCGTTTTCCTCCGGCGTTTCTTCTTTGCCGCCGATTTGGATCATGAAATCATTGATCACACGGTGGAACAAACGCTCATTGTAGAAGCCCTTTTTCGAAAGCTCCTTGAAATTTTGGACTGCCTTCGGAGCCTTGTCGGGGAACAGCCTCAGCTTGATCACTCCTGCATCGGTCGTGATGACGCAGATTTCTTCACCCTTGGCCGGCTTTTCGAGCTGGAACAGCTTCACATCCGAGACATCGATTCCGGTATCCTGCCAAACCAGTCCCCACAGCTTCCAATCCGTTGTTTCCTTGCCCAGCTTCGCCAATCCTATGTAATCCGTCTTTTCGATAATCTTATTGTCCTTCGTGTAGCCAAGGTACTTGAATTTGGCAATGGCACGATAGTTGGTGAAAGCACCGTAATCAGCAACCGTATACAGCTTTTCTACCTTCGCTTCTACGACTTTCACTTCCTTGTATTGTGACAGGCCCGCTAGGTATTCCTGCACTGCTGCTCTCGTTTGAGAATCAGCCGCCAGAAACTTTTCCACCTCTTTTGGATTCGCAATATTCTTAACAAACTCCGCAAAAAATTCTTGCACTTCCGCTTGGTCCCCGCCATGTGGACGGAATTGATTCACCTGGATTTCCTTGTTGTAGTCATGGGCCGTTGGTGCAGGCGCCGCTGATACCATCGATGCGCTCATAAGTGGAACGGCAAGGCTGAGAGCAGTTGCGATACGAATTACCTTTTTCATGTTCTTCCTCCTCGTCTGGATATTTGTTGCGTATCTTACTTCCAATTTTTCGCAGTATAAATCCAGTATATATCATTTCCCCCACAGTCATACAATTACTTTTTAAAAATTCTGATTCTTATACTTTTGACACCGCTGACCCTAAATATTTTCCATTTATTTGTGATAAGACTCACCGCGCTGTCTGCAGTGTAGCCGATTCACATACTCTGCTTGCGCCTGAGCAAGTAAACCCTCTACTGCCTGTGCACTTTTTGCCATTGACGTTCATCCTCCAAAATGATTTTCTCATGCAAAAAAGGCTCACTCCATCTGTAACAAGTGGAATAAGCCTTCTAAGTGGGGGCAAGTTTGTAAAGTGTGTACGTTGAACTATGTACAGTGAACGACCCGTCCCCCAGCTTAGTAAACCCAGTAATATATCTTTCCTACACAGAATTCCCTGTCAGGAAGTTTAGTCCAATATCAAACTCTATACTAAACCACCTTCAATGAAATGCTACATTTTCAAAACACTACTCAAATCCGCAATTTACAAAAAAAATGCACAGTGTTAAAATTTGGAAAGAGACGTAAATGGAAATAAAGGAAAGACCGATTTGATTGGAAGGTGAAAGAGATGGAGGAAAGTGTAAGCACTCTTCAATTTACTACCATCGGTGATGTCATAAAAAGATACAGAGAACAGGCTAATCTAAGTATCACACAACTTGCAAACATGTCGGGGGTACACAAGGGGGTTATTTCAAAAATCGAATTAGGGGATACGAAACGACCAGAATTACGAACAATCAAAGCGATAGCGCATGTTCTGGAAATCCCATATCAAGAAATTGTTGAGCACTATATTGATGTAGAAAAACGGGTGGAAGCGTTAAAGGAACTGCTTATGGAGGCCGTAGAATTTTCAAACGAGCCTTTAGTATCAAAAGTAGCTTTGAAACTTCTCGAATCTCCACAAGAAGATACATATAACGCGATAAAACAGCTATATCTTCTGACGGAAAACCTTGCAGATACAGCTTTTAAGTTGATGCTATACAAGATCATCGCAAGATACGCACGAGAGCGAGGGGTTCCTCCATACGTTGCAAAAAGTCTGTTACAAATTTATCTAATTGAGCGACTTGACTTAAAGCAAATGGAGGAGTCTTTCAAAGCTGGCGAGGAAATCTTGCACTACGTCGACTTCTTATCTCAAGAAGAAAGGATTATTTACTATTTCAGAATGGGACTACAAGCTTTTGCGATAAAGAGATACAAGCAGTGTATTGAACTTTGCGAGGCAGGTCTAGCATTGGAGACGACACAAACAGAACTCAAAGCAAGGGCATATTTGGCAATGATCAACTCTTATCTACTAACTGAAAATTATGAAGCTGTAGAAAGTCATTTGGTTTTCTATGAATTACTTGATTATAGTTTTGTTAAAGAATCGGCTAAACTAACAAGAGCTATTGTTAAAGCAAGGAAAAAGGAATACAACATAGCAATCCCCATGTTAAAAAGTTGCCTTGAAGAAATCAGCGAACATGCCCGTATACACGTCATAAATGAATTATTAAGGGTTTATTTCGAAGTAGGAGATACAGAGTTAATCTCCGAACTTCTCACGAAAGAGGAACAATACTTGGTATTTGATGCAAAAACCCCCTATAAACATTCCTCTTTGGGGGAATACTTCAAATATAAAGGTAATTTCTATTTCAATACAGGCAAGTTTGATGAAGGTGTTACGAGCTATTTGAATAGTATGCTAGCATACGGACGGATAAATGATCATGAAGAGATTACCAAATGCATGAGTGATCTTATTGCCTCTTACGTTTCATATGGAAAAGGTATAGATGCGCTATCTACTCAAAAATTAAAACAAGTATATAATGAACTTATTGATTCATCACCATAACCCGTGCTAGACATTGAAAAAACGCAGATGTTCCTCTATCGTGGGAGTTGTCGAGACAACCACTGAAAAGGAGGAAATCTGCGTTGTGCCTTGATTTTAGCACAGACTTTGTCAGACTTCCATCATTCCATCTCACTCATTGGGAAAAAACAACGGAAACGGATTGGATCGCTGTTCTGGAACCGAATTCTGCTTGTTATCTTTGTCCGATCTGTCTCCGAGCCAGTACCAACCATGCCCGTCCTGGACGGCGTATTCTTCGTCATCGTTTCGTTCCTTCTTGGGGGACCGTCTGGGTATCCGTTCCCGTGTATCGCCAGCGCTGTGCGAGTTGTGGGCTTACATGGACAGTGGAATGGAACGGTATCCCGCCTCGAGGATTGGTCACCTCTGCTTTTCAAGAGATGGCGGTGGATATGTGCCGCGGCCGGGATTTGCTCTCGGTTGCCAAGCAATTGAGTGTGGCCTACTCGACACTCGAACGCTGGTACTACCAACTGGCCCCCCAACGCCTTGCTCAACCAAAAGAACATGAAGCTCCTGAAGTGGTCTGTCTGGATGAGTTTGCGTTGCAAAAAGGACATAAGTACGGCGTGAACCTCATGGATGCTCAAACCGGTCATATCTGGCAAGTCACAGAAGGACGTTCACGTGAACAGGTACGAAACGCCCTGCAGCAATGGCCCTTTCGTAAGGCTCCCCATGTAGTTGTCACGGATTTGGCTCCAGGAATGGCTGAAACAGTACGCCAAGTCTGGAAGCATACCCTTGTGGTAGCAGATAAATTTCACGTGATCCAGCTTTTCTCGAAAGCGTTGGAAGCTACCCGAAAACGCACTCATGCTCGTGGAACACATCGTCGGGGCAGACATGAGCAACGCCTGCTCCATACGATCCCTGACAAGCTGAAGCCCGAAGAGCTTCAGGAACTGAAGAATTGGTTAGCAGAAGATCCACACCTCAAACGACTCTACTTTGCGCTTCAAGACATAAGAACCGTGTATGCCGTTCAAACCCAAGAGGCAGGCGAGGAAGCACTTCAGAAATGGATTGACGACCATCTCTATTCTCCGACTCCTGCGGTTCGTTCCATTGCCAAAACGATTGTCCAGTGGCGAGAGCCCATTCAGAATTATTTCTCCTTTCGGGTAACGAATGCCAAGATTGAAGGGACACACAACAAAGTGAAGGTGATCAAACGAAGAGCCTACGGCTACCGCAATCTAGAGAGATTCAAGATTCGCATTAGACTGGAGTGTAAACCGGCTACATAACTACGAAAAACTGCGATAGAGGGAGATCAAGCACGTTTTACGGTGAAGAGCTAACTTATTACCTAATAGGAAGAAAGTGGGTGTGATTAATGAAAAGAAAAATTTTCATGATTTTAACGGTATTTACGATGGTTTTATCTGTAAACTTAGCATCTAGCAACCTTGCCGATTCCAACAAAAAAGTCTCTCCGAAAACAACTGTTATCCCATACGTGTATGACCCAGGCTATTAATGCAGAACTATAAAACTTCCTCAAGGACGCTCAATGAGCGTTCTTTTTGTTTTTTATGTAGATTCAAGTCGAATTATGTAAAACTTCTCAAGGCGTCATTTTTGCTATGGGGGTGTGCGACAGCCTTTACAATAATTACATAGAGTAGAAAAAATAACAAAGGGGTGAATCAATGGCAGATCAGTATCCAGATGACATTTTCTATTTCTCTAATGCTTTTAATATCCCCCAGAAAGGCAACCCTGGAAGAAAGGCGTTCATCAATCGGCCAAGATCACAGGAACGCCATCTAAAAGGGACAATCAAATCAATTTCGTGAACTACTCTCCACTTAGGCTAACGCCTTGAAGTGGGAGCTTCTCAAATCCACGACGAAAGTAACCTTTCGTCTCCTCGAGCGTTACTTCGGGTAGTCCCTACCCTAGATGTCCGACGTTTCGGAGTTCTTTTGTTACCTTGGATATTTTACGCATGGAAGGATAAGCTTGGTTTTCGCATTTTGTTTCTCCATGCAACCCCATATATCCAGTTATCAAAGAACATCATAAGTAGATTTTACCAAAGTGTCGGACAACTGAACAGGCAAAAGCCTGTCCTTGTCCGAAGTCGATTCATCCCCCACTTACAACCAAACGCTGTAAGGTTTTAGAAGTGGAGACTTCTCGACCTATAAGTTAAAAAATAAACAAAGACAGAAATGATCAATCCGTATAAGGAGCCAATATTTTACTAGGAAGGGTATTGTATTGGAAGAGGAAAAACTTAAACTGACTATAGAACAGTTGCGACAACAATTATGCCAAATGGTAAAAGAAAAGGGCTTCTCCGATCCTTCCGTAGTAGCCTTAAGCCAAGAACTGGACATCTACATTGTTGAGTATCAGAAAAGACATACAGAAGTGAAAACATGGAATATGTAACATCAAATAAGTAGGGCTTGCTGAACCAATGTGAAGTTTACAAGGAGATCATGGATATTATTCTACGATTCCCCACGTCTTTTCATTGTTCAGGAAGCCTATTTACACGATTATCTATTTAGTTTGCCAAGCCTGCTTATGTAGTACTCATCAAGTACAATCTCCTGCCTAATCTTGTGTACCCTCACTTGTGGTACGGTTCAGCTTAACGGGTCTAACGGCGAAAAGTGTAAAAGTGGCCGTACAGAATCCAATATGGCCGAGGTCAGCCTACGCAATTATGTATAAAGCATCGTCATATCTTGATCATTCCCTCAGCATCAACAATAGTAGACACTCACATAGAACGTGTGGCCACTGGTGACCTGCCTAGATAATAGAACTGACAAGGCATCTTAATAATCCAGTAGACGTCCATAATCATTCCATTGACCGTACATTTTGTTTTCTCTCGTGTTGGTTATGAATTTGTCCAATCTGCTCTTAAATAATTCCGGTTGATTTTTTAGGCTTTGTATCGTGTCGATCCGAACTCTTTTATACAGATCCGGAAATGCCTTGAAATTCTCATATATTTGCTTTTCCTCTTTCAGCCTTTGCTCTATAACGGGATCGATTCGAAAAGAGTCGTAATCCATATCAGGAAGAATCTTTCTTCCTTCGTCTGTCATCAACCCCAACTTTTCGAGGCGGCGGACACGTTCTTTATTCAATTCGGTCCATGAGCTTTTTTTGCCTCGAGGGGACAGCCTCTGTGCCAGATCTGTTTCAGATATTTTCTTCTTGACTCCATCGATCCATCCAAAGCACAAAGCTTCCTCGACCGCATCCAAATATAAGAGCATATCCGATTTGGGCGTCATACTAACTAAGACCCAACAAGATTTTTCAATCTTACTATTTTCCTGTAGCCAAAACCTCAACTCTCCTCTGGACTTTACAGGAATTAAATTATCGATTTCCATATTTAGAAATATTTCCTCTCTACATTTATCATATATCCGTCAGTTCATGCTTGCTTTGTCAGCATGTGATTTGGAAATTGATGCTTTTATCATGGTCAGTATGAAAGCAAGCGACAAAAGCATAATACCGCTCCAGATAAGCTGATGCGCGCCCAACTGGGAAATAAACAAGCCGCCGATCCATGTCCCTACAGTGATGCCATTCCGGAAAGCCAGCATAACTTCGAACCTGGTCGTATAAGCATACACCAAATTAGAGATAGCAAACATCAGGATAGCGGATAGTAAGATCGCTTTTCGATTCATGCCGGAAGCGAGTAATGTTAGGAATGGGCCTGAAATGGCAACGATTAAAGCAAATGCACTCACAAGGTACCCGGCCTCCGAGGGTGATATATGAAACTTTTGAGTGACTTGGGGAAGAACTCCGATCATGCCCATTTCAGTTGTTATGATGCCAAATATACCTAAAGCCAGAAAAAAGATTAGCGAAAAATAGCTATTTTTCATAAATCGTGCCTCCATCGGTATATAAAAAAACGGCCTTCAGTTGGAAGACCACTTTTCAGAATGAGTTACTGTTTGTTGGATATTACGTTATCAAGAAACTGATCTGCGTCGCTATTGAATTTCCAGTTGACCCCAAATTTATCAACCAGCGTTCCAAAGCACGAAGACCAAGGATAATTGGATAACGACATGGTGACATAGCCACCAAGGGACAAACTATTAAAGTATTGTTCCAGTTTTTGCTTATCATCGATGACTAGGCTAATCAGAATATTATTCCCTTTCACCAGCTCACCTGTTACCGCCTTCATTGAAGGCAAAATGTCCGACATCATGATTTTCCCGCCTGCGAATTCTATGGAAGACTCCATGACCATATTTAACTCATTTTCCGGCATTGGGTAGTTTGGATCTTGTGGGATATCCCCAAATTTCACTATTTTTACCTCAAGTGCGCTTAAAGCCTCCGAATAAAATTCAATCGCTTGTTCTGCAATTCCATCAAAGTTTAAATAGGCAATAGCTGACATAAAGCATAACCTCCTTCTTGTTATAAATGGAGTATAATTTATAAGAGGTGACAGCTGTATGTCACCGTTTCATAATGAAGTAGAAAAAAAAAGAGGGGAACCGATGGAAAAGGTTGAGAGGCTAATCTCTATCATTATGATATTGCTGAAGAAAGATGTTGTTTCTACCAAAGAATTCGCGCAATTATTTAGCGTTTCCAAAAGAACGATTCTTCGCGATATGGAAACCTTGAGTTTATCAAACATCCCGATCTATTCGGTCATTGGAATTCATGGCGGCTACGGCATTATGGATGAATACAAGGTGGATAAACGTCTTTTAAACAGCTCCGACTTAGAGAATATATTGACTGCGCTCGGCGGATTGGAACAAATTCTAATTAGTGAAGAAGTTGAAATAACGATCAAAAAAATAGAAGCCATGGTTAGCCCATTGGCTCCGAAAGGTTCCATTCAATTATCTTTTTATGATTGGGAGGGGCGGTCTGAGATTCGTCAAACCTTGAAGACATGTCAGGAAGCCATCTTAAAGCGAAGAGTAGTTTCATTTGATTATATAGATAAAAATGGCACTGCGACGAAAAGAACTGTAGAGCCCTATCAGCTTCATTTTAGCGAGACGAGTTGGTACCTGAAAGGATTCTGCTTACATCGCATGAGATATAGAACGTTCAAATTATCTCGGATCGATCATCTTAATATGAATGAACAAACGTTTAGCCCTAGAAATGATTTGTTGGAACAAGAGCAGGAAGCAAGTTTTCAACCGGAACTAGTCGCAGTCAAGGCGTTGATTTCGCCTGGCATAAAAGATCAATTCATTGAAAGGTACGGTCGAAAGAGTATTGAAAAATACAGTTCAGAATATTTTTTAGCTACCATCTATGTTCCGCAAAACAGTATTGGCTTTCAATTTTTAGCGAGTTTCGGGACAAATCTGGAAATAGTAGAGCCGAAAACCTATATTGAAGAATTTCGAGATTATTTACTTAAAATAGTGAATAAATATTCCTAAAAGGTCTCTTTTAACATTAAAAGTTGGCGGGACCCTTTACCCCCAACAATAATAAATAACAGGCGATTCGTTTGAAGGATTTCGAACAAATTGGAGAACCAGCACCTTTATGGAATTGACACGCCTAGTCTTTAACCTGTTCAATCTCCTGCGAATCCGCCTTCTACTTCGTTTGTCCGATATATCACCTCTATTATTTATATGTGATGCGGTTCTCGTATTAGCTTGCTTATGTAGTAACTGTCTAGCACAATCTCGTGTCTAATATTTTTTACTATCACTTGTGGTACGGTTCCCCGCGCTTGATCTTAAACAAATCTGCCTTTAGTTGAATATGAACCATCATTGCTTTCACCCGCAATTTTTTGAAAATCTCCCGTTTCATGAAGAAGCATGTTTCCCTGCGTTGCGACTGTGGAGCCCTGCCCAGCGGAAGGGGGATTCGCGGGAAAAAGGAGCGTAGCCTTGGGATGACCTCGGAGCGTTACTGCTTTTACGTCTCCCCCGCGAATCCCCCTGGAGCGGACAGTACATGCTTCCTCGCGGGCGGAGTACGGAGCTGAGCAGGGAAACCATGCTTCTTCTCGCCAGAGCACCGATTTCAAAGGTTTACATCCCCTCAAATACTAGGCGCAAATCAAAACGTATACATGCTGCCTTACAAAATGAAAAAACGAAGCTGCCACGAACAAGGGGCAGTTCCGTCACCCCCGCTGGGCATCTTCGCTTTTTTGCTTTCTATCATCCACCCAGATAGCGCCAGATGATCAACGCCCCGACACCGGCGAGCAGCGCCCAGACAATCTGCTTTCTCCACAAACCGACGGAGAGTGCAACTACCCCGGCAGCCAAAAATTCGGGACTCCACTGACCGTTTTTTGTATGAAAGAGAATCGGCGGTACCGTCAAGGAACTGAACACCCCGACTGGCACCATCGCCAGTCCTCTTTTCAGCCAATCGGGAACCGACCAGCGGGAGCTGATCAACAGCATTGGAAAGCGTGTCAAATACGTGATCAGTGCCATCAGTATAATAATGAGGATGATGTTATCCATCCCGCTTCACCGCCCCAATCATCACCGCAACCAGAGTTCCCGCAATCACTCCGGCAGTTCCGCCGCCGAGCCAGTAAGCAAGACACGCCGCCACCGATGCAGCTAGCCCTACCTTCACGTGAAAAGACGAGAGGAGATTGACCGCCAGGAAGCCTAAAAATGTAGCAATAAAGGCAAAATCAAGACCAAACGCTTCCGTCTGGGTAAAGACAGTGCCAAACCACGCGCCCGCCAGTGTACTTACGTTCCAGATCACGTAATCCACAATCCCGGCACCTGCAAAAAACGGCAGACTCGGTTTATTGCCAGAGGTGAGATATGTCACCTTCAAGGCGTACGTCTCGTCATTCAGCCCGGCTCCCATCAGCGAGAGCTTCCACGGAGGTGTTTGGCGAAAATACGGCCCCAGCGAAAGCCCGTACAAAAGATGGCGGGCGTTTAACAACGCGGTAGAGACCAAGATCGGCCAGCCCACGATCCCCTGCGAAATCAAACCGACGGCAGCAAATTGGGAGGAACCCGCGTTTACCAGCAGGGATAGCAGCATGGCCTCTGTAATGCCAAGACCGGCTTGTCTGGCCAGAATGCCGAAAACCAGCCCGTCTACGATTCCGGCCGATGCGACGGGAATAATTTGTTTCATCCCTTGCAGAAAAGACAATTTTGACGAATTCAAGCAATTCCCCCTCCTGGCACACTCCCACTCTATAATTGTCTCTACTTTCTGTCAATAATGAGGTGCAGGAAGACAACTTCTATCGAAGCCTCTTCAAAGATAAGCGGCCTTCGGTCCAGGCAAATAGGGTTCCCATGTCTCTTTTAACAGGTGAATTCCTGCTGCAATCTCTTCCGTAGACAAACCGCCAAATCCAAACTGAAAAACAGGGGCTTGGCCCGGTGGATAGGCCATCCATTTTGGCGTGGCCGGATAGACGCGAATTCCTGCTGACCGCGCCACACGGGCCAACTCCTCCGCCGTCAGCAAAGAGGCCACTTCTACAGTCATCGACAAGCCCGCATTATGGCCCATCACCCGGATGCGCTCTCCAAACTGTTCATGCAAACTGCTCAGCATAGCTTGATGCTTCTTGCTGTAGAGCGTCCGCATTTTGCGAATATGCCGTTCCCATTCACCGTTTTTCATGAACAGAGCCAGTGTCTCTTGATGTATGCGCGAACAGGATTGATCAAACTCCCGGAGTCTCTCCTGATAGCGCCGCAGCAGTTCAGGCGGCAGCACCATATAGCTGATCCGTATTGAGGGCAGAAGCGATTTGGAGAAGGTCCCCAGATAAATGACCCGTCCCGCCTGATCCATCCCCTGCAGAGAGGGAATCGGTTTTGTCTGATACCGAAACTCGCCATCATAATCGTCCTCGATGAGGTACGCCCCTGTCCGGGCTGCCCATTGCAGCAGTCTGGATCGCTTTGCGTAGGGCATCACCGCCCCGAGCGGCTCCTGATGGGAAGGAGTAACATAAACCAGCGGTGCTCGGCTGGCTTCGAGCACTTCCACCTGGATGCCATCCTCATCCAGCGGGATCGGGATGACCTGGTAGCCGTTTTGCACAAAAACACTTCGCACGCCGTTGTAGCCCGGCTCCTCCATGGCGATGCTTTGACTCTCCCGGCCAAACAACCAGCACAGCAACTGAATCAAAAGCTGTGTCCCCGCTCCAATCACAACCGCATCGGCATGAGCATGTACCCCACGCGCCTTTTGCAAATAGCTCGCGATCTGCTCCCGTAAAACCAGCTCGCCCTGCGGGTCACCGTAGTAGAGAATCTCCCTGTTTTCCCGCTGCAAGCACTGATTGCTGTAACGACGCCAGATCTCATAGGGAAAATGATCAGCGTCGACCCGCGCATGGTGAAAATCGTAGAGAACTCTTGCCGTGTTTTCCTTCTCGACTGACTGCCTCTTCACCTTTTCCTGGCCATCACTGTTTTTGATTGGTTCCAGCCACGGGAAATCCCTCGAAATGCCCGCCGCCTCGCCGATCTCCTCCTCCCACTCCACCACATAAAAACCGCTTCTCTCCCGGCTTTCGATATAACCTTCTGCCAGGAGCTGATGGTAGGCCGTTTCCACTGTGGTTTTGCTCAGATGCAGGTTACGGCTCAAAGCACGAACAGACGGCAGGCGGGTGCCCGGCGGGATACGCCTGCTCCGGATTTCTTCCCGAAAATACTGGTAAAGCTGCGCGTACAACATGCCAGTGCTGTCTTTCATCCAGTTGGGGTGTATCTCCATCTTGCCCTCCTGTTGACCTGATACTTTCAGGTAAAATCCTCGAAATGAGAAGGTCAGTATTCTTAGAAACATCGTAGCAAATGAAAACGTTTTTGTGGAGCACCCTCAACATGAAAAGACCGATGGATCACGCCATCGGCCTTTTCTATCCGTTCTATTTATGAACCCCATTCTATACTTTCCATACTTTCTATCATTCTATACGCTTACTTCTATATGTCCACCGAACGTCCACCGTTTCGTATCTGTCAGCCTACGCCAGATAAGCTTCCCGCACCTGAGGATTTGCCAGGAGATCTTGCGCATCGTCCTTCAGAATAATTTCACCTGTCTGAATGACGTAACCGCGATTCGCCACCGATAGCGCCTGGTTTGCGTTTTGCTCAACCAGCAGGATCGTCATTCCTTCCCGGTTCAGCTCTGTGACAATATCAAAAATTTGTTCCACCAGAATCGGCGCCAAGCCCATGGACGGCTCATCCAGCATCAGAATTTTGGGCTTCATCATCAGTCCGCGTGCGATCGCCAGCATCTGCTGCTCACCGCCGGACATCGTCCCGCCTTTTTGATCAATCCGCTCTTTCAGCCGCGGGAAGTAGCGAAACGCCCGCTCGATGCCCTCTTCGATAATCTGCTTGTCTTTTACAGAAAACGCACCCATCTCCAGATTCTCACGCACGGTCAGTTTGGGGAAAATCCGGCGGCCTTCCGGCACATGGGCAATTCCCAGCAGTGCGATGTCATGCGTCCGCATCTGGGTAATATCTTTCCCGTCAAACGTGATGCGGCCTTCTCGGGCACGCGTCTGTCCACAGATGGTTTTCAAGGTAGTCGACTTCCCGGCCCCGTTGGAGCCGATCAGCGTAACCACTTCGCCCTCATTGACTTCAATGCTCATGCCTTTCAACGCGTGGATACCGCCGTAATAGGTGTGAATGTTTTGCAATTCAAGCAACGGCATGTTTTTTCCTCCCCCTCTTACGACACTTCCGTCGCGCTTTTCCCCAGGTAAGCCTCAATCACGTTCGGATTATTGCGGATCTGTTCCGGCGTACCCTCGGCAATCTTGCGTCCATAGTCCAGTACGTGAATGTATTCGCTCAGCCCCATGACCAGCTTCATGTCATGCTCGATCAGAATAATCGTCAAACCCAGCTCACTCTTCAGCTTGCGGATAAAATCGGTCATCTCGATCGTCTCGCGCGGGTTCATCCCGGCAGCCGGTTCGTCGAGCAGTATAATCTTTGGATTGGTGGCCAGCGCGCGGGCGATCTCCAGGCGCCGCTGCAAACCGTACGGCAGACTCCCGGCCGCTTCATTGGCGACATCCGCGATGCCGACGTATTCCATCAATTGATACGCTTCCACCTTTGCACGCTCTTCCTCTTCCCGGACACGCTTGGTATTGAACATGATGCCCAAGATTCCCGCCGACAGCCTGCTGTGAGTACCCACCATCACATTTTCCAGGGCCGACATCTGCTTGAACAGACGAATATTTTGAAAGGTACGCGTAATCCCCCGCTCCGCAATCTGGTCAGGGCGCAGTCCCTTGATGCTTTTTCCATCGAGCAGGACGTCTCCCTCATCCGGCTCGTAGAAACCCGTCACCATATTGAAGAAGGTGGTTTTGCCCGCACCGTTGGGACCGATGACAGCCGTAATGCTTCCCTCTTCAATTTTTACCGTTACATCCTGATTGGCAACCAGACCGCCGAAGCGCTTGGTCAACCCGTTGGCTTCCAATAATGCCATAGTGCTCCCTCCTTCTTCGCTACGACTCTTTCCCCTGGAGCTTGCTTAAAATGCCAAGCTTTCCTCCGGAGTATTTGCTGCCTCTGATCGCATCCAGATCGTTCTTCTTCCGCTTGGCCGGTATCAGCCCGTTCGGCCTGTACAGAGCGACGAGGATCAGCATGACCCCGAAGATCAGGCGTTGGAATTTGGACGGGTCCAACTGGTTTGGCAGATTAATGATCCCTGATTGCTGCAGCGAATGCAGGAAGTTGGAGAACTCCTTCAAAAGCTGTACCTGAAGCACGGTGACGAAGGCCGCCCCCAGAATAACACCGGGGATGCTTCCACTGCCCCCGAGAATAACCATGACGAGAATCCCGATCGACTCCATCAGTGTAAACGACGTCGGGTCGATAAAGGTCTGCTTGGCTGCAAAGATGACGCCCACCACACCGGCGAAGGATGCTCCGGTGGCAAAAGCAGCCAGCTTGGTATTGAGCAGGGAAATCCCCATCGATTGCGCAGCCAGCTCGTCTTCGCGCACCGCCACCCAGGCGCGGCCCAGACGGGAGTGTTCAAAGCGGATATTGGCGATGACGATGAAAATAATCACGAACAAGACAATAAAATAGAAGTAGAACGGCGTGCTCATTTTGATCCCGAACAGCTCCGGCTGCGGGATCGGTGTAATCCCCTGCGGTCCGTTCGTAATGTTGATCGGCTTATCCAGGTTGTTGAAGATAATCCGAATAATCTCACCAAAGCCAAGCGTAACGATGGCCAGATAGTCTCCCTTCACCCGAAGAACCGGCAAGCCCAGCAATATTCCGAATATCGCGGCCACTATCAAGCCGACGATGAGAAATGGCCAGAACCAGTCACCCGTGAGCGGGAAAAGCTCGCCTGGAATAAACTGATTGGCCTGGGACGTGGAGAAAATCGCGTAGGCATAGGCACCCGCTGCAAAGAACGCCACATACCCCAAGTCAAGCAGACCGGCAAAACCTACTACGATGTTCAGCCCGAGCGCCATTGCCACGTAGATGCCCACCTGCGAGGCTACCTCCATGTAATAGCGGTTGTCTCCTGCGACCAGCGGGATAATCAACAGCAGCACAGCAGCACCCAGAATCATTCGAACCATTTTGCTGGAATTGGTGTAGTAAATCAAGATGATCGAGAACAAAATCCCGAGGAAGGCAATGACGGACTTGTCCAGAAAATGCAAGGCTGATGCAAAGCCAACGATCCAGATCAAGGTAAAAATGAGCGGAATTCCTTTGATCGATTTCCATCCGATGTTTGCCATGTCTCTCACCTCACCTACACTTTCTCTTTCACGGCTTCGCCAAACAGTCCCTCAGGCTTGAAGAGAAGCACGAGAATCAAAATGCTGAATGCAAAAACGTCTTTGTACTCGGCACCAAAAGCGCCTCCTGTCAGTGGACCCATATACGCGCCGGACAAAGATTCCAAAAGTCCGAGCAGCACGCCGCCCACCATCGCGCCGCGAAGGTTTCCGATCCCTCCGAGAACCGCTGCTGTAAAGGCTTTCAAGCCGAGGATAAAACCAATATAAGGGTCGATCGTCCCGTAGTTTTGTGAAAACAGCACACCTGTGGCTCCGCCCAGGCTGGAACCGATCAAGAAGGTCAGCATGATCACCTTGTCCACGTTGATCGTCATCAGGGATGCTGTGGACTGATCCTGTGCAACCGCACGCATGGCTATCCCCCATTTGGTCTTTCCGATAAACAGGGTCAGCGCGATCATCATGACAATCGCCAGGATAATAACAATAAGTCCTTTGGTTGGAATGGAGGCAAAGCCAAGAGAAACGCTGCCGGAGAAAAGAGCGGGAGTATTCAGATAAAACTCATTGCGGGCGATTGCCTCTGTAAAACGAACCAGGTCTTGCAGCAAAAAGGAAACCCCGATAGCGGAGATCAAGGGGACCAGACGAGGGGCTCCCCGCAGCGGCCGGTACGCAATCCGTTCGATCAAAACGCCTAAACCGCCAGTCAACGCCATCGAGATCACCAGCGTCATGAAAAATGCCACATACGGATTCATTCCTTGGAGCGCGCCCAGTGAGTCGGAGATCAGCAGAACCTCCGTACCGATAAAGGCACCCACCATGAAAATTTCTCCGTGGGCAAAGTTAATAAATTCAAGAATACCGTAAACCATGGTGTAGCCGAGAGCGACGACAGCGTACATGAATCCCAGTGTCAACCCGTCCACTATCACCTGAGGCAAAATGCTTAGCATCATGCTTCCCATCCCTCATTCCTTCGTAAACTTGTGGATATTGCTAATTTTCTGCATTCTGCGAGAAGAAAGGGCTTTCTTACAGGCCCGTGGCTGTGGCTGAATGAGGACTTCCAAACTATTACCAACTTCCTGCTATCCGCGAAAAAAGACAGAAAAATCAGCCATTCCTATCATATCAAAACACTTTGGACGATCGCCATAAAGAAATCTGGCACCTCTCGATTTCTCCGCGATTTTTCGTCAGCGTTCTTCAAGCATTCTCTGTTTTCTTTCCGTTCGTGCTGCCTTTTCTGTCCCTTCTAGCATTCTCCTCATCGCGAATTGAATCCCCCTTTTACTACTCTTTATGTGTTGACAAAAATAAATCGAGCTGTCTCAACAGCCGGCGTTCACCCGTCGTTATACAGATTTTGCCAGCTACAAGAATAGATACAGCTTGATTCTTATTCATTTTAAAATAAATTAGAAAATTTACAAGAGAAAAAAATATTTTTTTATTATACATATACTCCCAACACATAGCGGAGAATTTCATGCTGAAAAAGAATATATCAATACTTCGCTAAACTAAAGAATCGACAGTCTTTTTATTCCACTGCTTGACTGGGTACAAGAATATCCCCCGTCTTGACTTCCACGATCCCTTCAGCCGAGAGCCGCACATAGGGAAGATGCGTGGCCGTAAAGAACAGCAGGGAATAGAGCGGGTCCAGATGGGGATATCCCTTGCTCAAAATCCAGCGCGTCAGACCCTCGGCCATCTCCATCACTTCGCTCATGGGTGCAGGGGAAAACCGTCCAGCCAAGGGCAGCGGGCATTCACAAACGATTTTTCCTTGTTCACAGGCGACAACCCCGCCCCCCAGTTCCAACACCCGCTGCAACGCCTGGGCCATGGCCTGGGCATTTCGCCCTAAGACGAGCCAATCATCAGATGCTGTATAGGTGCTGGCCAGCCCCTCGATATGCTTCCCGTACCCTCTGACGACTGCTTGGGTCATCCTGTTCTTTTGCAAATTGATCAAGCAAATGAAAGCCAGCTCCGGGTCCTCTACAAGAGAAACATGGCCGTTATCATCGACGGGCAAATCTTCATACTCCAGCTTGGTAATGACTGCATTCAGCATCTGGATGACTGGTATTTTCTCGCTTTTTGCTTCTATAGAGAACCACGCTTCGTCCACCTTTACCCGATGGTCCGTTACCGGTGGAAAATGATAATCCGACCACTCAGGTTTTTCGGTCGCTACCAGAAGGCTTCCCCCTTTTGCGGACAACTGGCCGTTTGCAATGACGGTATGCGGTGTAGGCTCCTCTGGAGTGGCCAACAACAGCAAATCAGCCAGACGACCCGGAGCAATTCCGCCCACCTCGCTGTCGATGCCGTAGTAAACTGCCGGATTGAGCGTCGCCATCACATACGCTTCTTCCGGTGGCATGCCCGCCTCGATGGCTACCCGGATCGTTCCGTCCATCAAGCCCTGACGATACATTGGCGGTGTGCTGCCGTCAGAGGTAAGCATCATTCTCGGCGACCAGGGGATGCCCGCTTCGATCAGTCCCTGAACCAGTATCGGCAAATCGGGACGGATGCTAGAATGTCTCAGCGTCGCATACATGCCAAGCCGCAGCCGACGCAGCACCTCCTGTGCCGTCATACTCTCATGGCAAGCGGTTATCCCGGCAGCCGCTGCGATATTTAGGGTTTGTTCTGATGCTCCCGGATGATGTCCCTCCATCCGTTTCCCCAGATCCAGTGTCCGTTTGATTCCATAAAGGAGCGTCTCGTCCTCTTTGAGCACACCTTGCCAGTCAGTCAGCTCTCCTCCCTGGATGACACGGGGATGCTCCAGCATCCGGTTCAGACCTTCTCTGTCAAATGGCGCTGCCGCTTCCGTCCGTCTCATCTGGGGGTCCAGTCTTCCCCAGAAGTATTGCTTTACGGGGTGTTTCGCCACCTTTTCCATCAAGGCCGCTACCTGTTCAAACGGAAGACTCATCAGCATCAGGCTGTCCGAAATCAGTGTGGTTGTTCCCCGCTCCAGGGCAAAGTCAGCCAAGGTAAAGGGATTGTACCATTGAAAAGGATGCGCATGCGGTTCGATGTAGCCGGGCACCGCATAAGAACCCGCCGCCTCGATCACCTCTGTATGATGCCCGATAACCGGTTCCTTCTCTCCTACATAAGCAATTCTTTCACCGGAGACGGCGATATGGACTTCTCGCCATTCCTTTGTATAGACATGCAAAACCTTGGCACCCTTGATCCACATGTCGGCAGCCTCTTCCCGCCTGGCGACGCGCAGCAGCTTCAGATAATCAGCTTCCCCGATCGGGCGAATACGCATATTGACCCCTCCTGTTCAAATCGACTTACGAACTACCTGCTTTAATGCTTCGCCACCTTAGAAACATTTTCCTTGGCTGTTTTCCTTCCTGCCGTACAAACTAGGCTGTAAAGACATGTTGGACAGGAGGATTCTCATGCGAAAAAACGTCGGTACCGTAGATGCCATGATTCGCATCACTGCCGGATTGGTGGGTTTGGCCTATGGGGTTGGCAGAATGAGCCGCCGTCCCTACCGAACGCCTTGGTTGCTGATGGCGCTGTCGGCGATGAAGGTGGCAGAGGGAGCCACTCGCTTTTGCCCCATGCTGTATGCAATGGACACCGAAACCGTGACCAACAAGGGTGTGAACAAAATGGTGGGCAAGATGACACAGGCTGGAGTACGGGCAGCCATGAACCGAATGACAGGGGCAAAAAGCGGTTCAGGCAGTGAAGCACAAGCCAGAGATAAAGAAAATGCCTCCCAAATCACAACTGACATGACATCACAGCGTACATCTGCTCACACCCATGATCTTTCACCAGAAGACAAACAGTTGGAAACCGCAGTACGCAATTTTGTTTCTTCAGCGGATGATTTTCACACGACAGCGACAAGTGACGCCCGGGAGAAGTCCACACCCTCCGAGCGCTATAGCCGGGATGAGCATTTTTACCCCACCTATTCATAAAAGGAGGAGGATGATCAGATGACGGTGGTCGGCTCCCCTTTCTACGAATGGTTCACGCATAATTTTTTTGTGATTGCGATCATCATTGGCTGTGTGGCTGTGATGGGCTACTTCTTTTACGACACACGTAAAAACAAGGGGAGATATCGCCAGTGAACGGCGTATCCTCCTTTTTTCATTTACAAATTTACTTGTTCCACTTATAATTGTCATAACAACTAATTTTGAACAGGAGATGTGACCCTTGGATGTCCTTCGCTATGAATCCATCGGTTTTCTTTTGGGTGTTACCTATCGGCGTATCAGTCATTTTGTCTCCATACGCCTGCGGGAGCTGGATCTGACTCCGGAACAGTTTGCGGTTCTCCTTCGCTTGCGTGAGCAGGACGGCATCAATCAGAAGGAAATTGCTGCGCGAACGGCCAAGGATCAACCGACCACAGCCCGCATCCTGGACGTTTTGCTGCGAAAGGAGCTGATTGAGAAAAAGGTCAGCGAAGCAGATCGTCGCGCTTTTTTGATCTATCTGACCGAAAAAGGAAAAGCCTTTACAGAACAGGCGATTCCGCTTGAAGAACAAGCGCTCAAAGAGATGCTGGCAGGGATTGATCCTGAACATTTGCAGTTATTCAAAGAGATACTTTTGACCATTCAGACAAACATCAATCAAGACATCACAGAGTAGGAGTGGAATTGTTGGAAGAGCTGAGAGAGAATCATACTGCTTTAAAAAGAGAGAAATTATGGACAAAGAAATTTGTTCTGCTTACGTTGTGCAACCTTTTTCTGTTTTTGAATTTGCAAATGATGACCCCCGCTTTCCCGGCTTATGTGACCGATCGATTCGGAGCCAGTGACTTCCAGACAAGTCTGGTCATCAGCCTGTTTGCTTTTTCTGCCGTCATCACCCGGATTTTTACCGGAAAAGCACTGCAAACGAAAAAAAGCCTGACGATCCTGCTCCTCGGCATTACCGTCGTCCTTCTCGCCACAGCCGGCTACATCTGGTCTGGATCGTTGATGATGCTGTTTGTGATGCGTGTTTTATTCGGTGCCGGATTCGGTATGACAAGCACCACCTTTCCTACCCTTGCCGCCAATGTCATTCCCAATCAACGGATGGGGGAAGGCATGGGTTATTTTGGTTTGTCCTCCAGTCTTGCCATGTCGATTGCTCCAGTCATCGGACTCTTTATTTTGGGAAAATTCGGTTTTACCGCCCTGTCCGTTTCAGCCATCGTTTTGGTTATCGCCATTCTTCCGCTTTTGCGCGCCGTTCAGCCCGAGTCAGTCAGCCGAACCACTGCGCATCAGCCACAAGCACAAGCAACTGATACAAACAGCCGTATCCCCCGAATTATCTGGCTGCCAGCTTTCCTCAATCTGCTCTTGGGGATTACCTACGGCGGACTGATCAGCTTCCTGGCGCTCTTTGGAAAGGAAGTTCAGATCGAAAACGTCGGCTGGTTCTTTCTGTGCAACGCAGGCGCGATGGTGCTGATTCGTCCAGTCTCCGGAAAGCTGTTTGACAAGCTGGGCCATTGGGCTGTTCTCCCACCGGGAGCGCTTTGCGCGGTAATCGGACTTTTGATCCTCCCGCATGCGACCAACGTGCAGATTCTTCTGCTCGCCGCTCTGTTCTACGGACTCGGATACGGAACGATCCAACCGTCGATTCAGGCCTGGATGATTAAAGAAGTTTCTCCGTCCCAGCGCGGGATTGCCAACGGACTTTTTCTCAACTCCATCGATCTGGGCATCGCACTGGGGGCCATGCTGCTTGGCGTGATTGCATCGGCTACCAGCTACTCCGCCATGTTTGGCTGGTCCTCCCTGTGCATGGTGCTTTTCCTGGTCATCTATCTGGCCTACCAGCTCGTATGGAGACGGGTGAAGCAGCCGATTGCCGGAAAAGAAATGAACGCCTGACGCTGAACCAAAAAACCTCCTTGCCACTCACCGTGGTTTGGAGGTTTTTTCGTCATGACGTATGCCGTTTTGCTTTATTTACCCAGCGCCCGACTGGCGATATCAGTCCGGTAATGCGCTCCTTCAAAAGAAATCGACTCGACAGCCTGGTAGGCAGCTTGTCTCGCTGCCTGCAAATCGCGGCCGATGCCGGTCACTCCGAGCACTCGACCACCGCTTGTGGCCGTTCCCTCCGAGGTTTCCACGGTGCCGGCGTGAAACACAGCGACTCCTGCATGCTTCCGATCCAATCCCTGGATGAGCAGCCCCCTCGGATAGTCAGCCGGATAACCGGGTGCAGCCATCACCACACAGACTGCGCTCTCCTGCTTCCAGGCGACGTCCAGGGAAGCCAGCTCTCCATTAACCGTAGCCAAACAGATCTCAAGCAAATCTGTTTCCAGGAGCGGCAAAATGACTTGCGTCTCCGGATCGCCAAAGCGGGCATTGAATTCTACCACCTTCGGCCCCTCTTCGGTAATCATCAAGCCGGTGTACAATACGCCACGAAACGGAATGCCATCCCGCGCCATCCCTGCTGCCATCGGCTTTACGATGGTTTCCACGATCGACTCGACAAGCTCCTTGGACATTTGCGGCACAGGCGCATAGGTGCCCATCCCCCCTGTATTGGGGCCTTGGTCGCCGTCATACACACGTTTGTGATCCTGCGAGGTGACCATCGGCTTTACCGTCTCTCCATCGACAAAAGAGAGAAGGGACAGCTCCTCCCCCTGCATGAACTCTTCGACAACGACACGAGCCCCGGCCTGGCCGAACGCATGCTCCTCCATAATGGTATAGAGCGCCTGCTCCGCTTCTTCCAGTGTTTCCGCGACGATGACTCCTTTTCCTGCAGCCAATCCGTCTGCTTTGACGACGATGGGTGCTCCCTGTTCACGCACGTAGGCAAGGGCCGATTCGTAATCAATAAACGATTCGTAGTGTGCAGTGGGAATGCCGTATCGCTTCATCAAATATTTGGCGAAGGATTTGCTGCCCTCGATCTTGGCAGCCTGGCCGCTCGGTCCAAAAACCGGGAGACTGCGTTCCTCAAAGAAATCGACAATCCCGCCCAGGAGCGGGTCCTCCGGGCCGACGATCGTCAAATCCACACCCTCGTCTTTGGCGAATTGAGCCAATGCTGCAAAATCATGAACGGGAATCGGCACGTTCTTTGCCAACAGGGCTGTTCCTCCATTGCCAGGGGCACAAAAAATCTTGTTTACTTTGGGACTTTGCGCCAGCTTCCAGACAATAGCATGTTCACGGCCGCCGTTGCCGATTACCAGTACGTTCATCGTATTCCCCTCCTGAGAACATCCTTTTTACTCTTTCTAATGCTTAAAGTGTCGCACACCTGTAAAGACCATGGCAATCCCAAATCGGTTACACGCATCGATTGAATCCTGATCCCGGACTGACCCGCCCGGCTGGATAATCGCGGTAATCCCTGCTGCAGCAGCCGCCTCCACGGTATCGGACATCGGGAAAAAGGCATCCGAGGCAAGCACAGCGCCCCGCCCTTTTTCCGCAGCCTGTTCGATGGCGATCTTGGCCGCACCGACCCGATTCATCTGTCCAGCCCCGACGCCAATCGTCATGTTGTCTGCTGCCAGTACGATGGCATTGGATTTGACGTGCTTGACCACCCTCCAGGCAAATTTGAGCTGTGCCAGCTCTTCCGCCGTCGGCTTTCGATCCGTGACGACGCGAATCTCATCATCGGCGAGCTGTTTGAAATCATAATCCTGCACCAGTGCTCCGCCCGCAACAGGAGCGATTCGCAGAACGGCAGCTTCCTCTTGGGCAGACGACAGATTGGGCAGGCGCAAAAGACGCAGATTCTTCTTCTCCATCAGGATATCCAGCGCCTCCTGACTAAAATCGGGAGCCAGGATGATTTCCAGAAAGGTCTCCTTCATCAGAAGTGCGGTTTCCTTGTCAATCGGGCGGTTGGCTGCCACAATTCCCCCAAAAATCGAGACGGGATCTGCTTCATACGCTTTTTGGTACGCTGCCTGTACATCTTTTCCGATGCCCACACCACAAGGATTGGAATGCTTGATGGCCACGACAGCCGGCTCTGTGAATTCACGAACAATGGCAACAGCAGCGTCTGCATCGTTGATATTATTATAGGAAAGCTCTTTGCCATGCAGCTGTTCAGCCTCCGAAACGGCTGCCCCCCTGCTCAAAGGCTCCTGATAAAAAGCGGCACGCTGATGAGGATTTTCCCCATACCGCAAATCCTGTACCTTCTCATAAGTGACGGTCAGGTTTTCCGGAAACACTTCTCCGACCACTTGATTCAAGTATTGCGCGATCAGTGCATCGTAAGCAGCTGTGTGGCGGAATACCTTGGCTGCCAAACGACGACGGGTTTCCAAAAGGGTGTCACCGGATGCCTCGATTTCGCTGGACACCTGTTCGTAGTCTGCTGCATCCACGACGACGGTGACGAATTGGTGATTCTTGGCCGCTGACCGAAGCATAGTCGGTCCGCCGATATCAATATTTTCAATCGCTTCGGCATACGTAACACCCGGCTTTGCAATCGTCTCCTTAAACGGATACAGATTGACAACCACCAGGTCAATCGTCTCGATGTTCAATTCTTTCAACTGCTGAAGATGCGACTCGTTGTCGCGTACAGCCAAGAGGCCACCATGAATATTCGGATGAAGCGTTTTGACACGTCCGTCCATGATTTCTGGAAAACCGGTTACATCGGAAATACCAATCACGGGAATACCCGCTTCCTTGAGGAGAGCAGCCGTCCCACCGGTAGAGATGATCTCAACCCCGGCAGCAGCCAGGCGACGAGCAAAAGGAACCAATCCAGTCTTGTCCGAAACGCTAATCAGTGCTTTTTTCACACTCACGTAAAGAACCTCCTGACTTTTTCAGAAAACGTATGAAAAACACGAACATTATATAAATATTAAAACATAATCGTACGTTTTTATCAAGGAATCCAAAAAACAAAACGCAGCCATTCCGTGCCGGAGCACTAAAGGACTGCGCTTGCGCTTCTTCTTTCCATGACGACTTCTGATCAGATCAGGGGCCGCCTCTTGTTGCTTTGCATTTTCTTGATCCGTTCCCGCAAAGATATACTTTTCGGTGTCTTGCCTTTATCGCTGGCCCTGTTTCCGCTTGCCTTGGTAGGGCCTTTCTTCTGCTCTCCCTTTTCTTTTACCGGATGGATCATCAGATTATTCACCTGATCGGGCGAAATCGGCTTTCCATCCTTGACCTGCTGTTTTACCTTTTTCTTCGTCTCATCGGAGAGATTCAGTCCCATACCGCCCAGCTCATTCAGCACAGAATCAATATTTCCAGCCCCATTTTTCGGCACTTTCTCTGCAAGCTTGATAAGGTCATCCATGGTCCATTGGCGTCCCGTTCGTTTGCTCAGCTTTCCGAGCAATTCAGCTACGATATCCCGGTTCATCTCGCTCCTCCTTCTTTCCGCCTTCCTTTTACTCTATGTCAGGGCTGGAAAAAAGTTTTTCCTCAGGCGCGATCTATCTAGGTTTTTTTGTTGAAAGGATGTCCCGGAGACGCAACCGATCGGTACCCTTCCCGCAGACGAGAAGCAACAGAGACCTACTCTGCCTTATTCACAGCATTTCTCAACGGGCTGGGCATTGACGTACTTTTCCAGACCCGCGAACGCCATGTTCCATGCCATTTCAAACCAGGCGCGCGCGGCCTCCCATTCCGCTGTCGCTCCCCAGCCATTGTGAATCAGCTGAATGTTCGTTCCATCCCCGTCAGGCAAAAACGAAATGACCACTTGTGTCAGCGGTCGAACCTCGTTCATCAGGGAAGCAAACTGTCTGGTCCCTTTCCACTCAAAAACCAGAAGCTTGCCCGGTTCCAGCGCCAATATCTTGCAACCGATGGTGCTGTCATTTTCACGATCATCAGGCGCCCAGAACAATTCATATTTTCCGCCGACTACCGGCTCCACTTCTGCCGCGTTGGTCAGCCAGTTGGCCAAATGCTCACTTTTTGTAAAGAACTGAAATGCTTGCTCAGGTTGACAGGATAGTCTTACGCTTTTGTGTATGATCTTGTCCATGTTTTTCCTCCCCTTCCAGGTGCTTGTCTCCATTATACGATGAAAGGGGAGCAAACTGCTTCTTCTCGTTAGCTCTCTCAGAAGGAAAATCACCCAGCTCCTAAATAAACCTTGAGTATGTAGCGGAACTCGTGACGTAGTAAAGATATAGAGAAAAGAGTGGGAAAGGAGCTGGACATCAAGAGAGATGAGCATCAGCGACGAGAACCTGACAGCTGAACTGAAAAAGCGAAACCCTGCGGCGTTGGAATATGCGATGAATCTGTACGGCAAACACGTCTATGCTCTGGCTCACCGCATTATGGGCGGGATGGGAAAGCGAGAAGATATCGAAGAGTGTGTCAGTGATGTCTTTATCACCGCGTGGAAAAAGATCGGGGAGTTTGATGAAAGCAAAGGATCATGGAGAACCTGGCTTCTGATCCTGGCCAAGTACAAAGCTTTGGACTACCGGCGCGCTCTTCAGAGGCGGGCTAAAGCTCCCTCGCCAGACGATCCGCCCGCTCAGATGCCTGTAGAGGATGTGGTCATTTCCCGGGAACGCTCTGCCGAGATTGTCCGGTTGGTAGACAGCTTGTCCGAACCAGACCGAACCATTTTTATCAGACGATATTTTTCTTATGAGTCGATGGAAACAATCGCAACCGCGATGGGCTTGACGAAAAGGGCTGTAGAAAACAGGCTTTTTCGCACCCGACAAATCCTGAAACAGCAGCTTCAGCCTGAGGGAGGGGAGGATTCGCATGAGACATATTGAGGATAAAGACGATAAAGATGTATTTGACCTGATCGATCGAGTCCAGCAAGAGGATTGGCTGAACTTGCGTGATGTCCCGGAGCTGGTTTCGCAAGCATCTCCCTGCCTGGATGACAAGACGCTGGATAGAATCAAGTCCCGGACATGGAGGGAGCTTGGCGTGCAGCCTGTCTCCCAGCGCCGTACTGGCAGACGCCATAACAAATGGGCGGTCTCTGCTGCCATCCTGCTGGTACTGCTAACGGCGGCCATCGGCATGTCTGAGGAAGTCCGTGCCGAACTGAAAAGGGTCCTGCAGTTTCTCCCCGGTTTTGGTGCCGTAAGCGAGGAAGCCGAGCATCCCCTCTATGTCTTGGAGAAACCAGTTGTCCAAGAAGTGAACGGCACGACTTGGAAAGTGGAAGGCATTCTCCTCCAGGAAAAAGAAGCGTGGATCAAACTGAGCGGAACAGGCGGTACACCACCTGACAAGGTCACGCTAACAACAGACCCGCCCCAAAAGGAGCAATACGATTTTCAACGAGGCACTTCCACTTCCTCTACAAAGGGTTGGAAAGCGTGGTATGACTATCAGGGAAATATACCGCTTTCAGAAAAAGAAGCTGTCCACCTGCATCTTCCCTCTGCTGTCATTGGTCCGCTTCCCTTGGCTTTGGCCAAACAGGCTGATGATCTCCACGGTCTGGGGCCAACCGCCGAAGCAAACGGCGTCACCATAACAGCGGTGGTCACCCCGATGGAGCAGGACCGCTTGTGGGTCAATCTCCTGTCTCTTTTGCCGGATGAACTGCAGGCAGATTCGTATGGGGTCTACCCGATCAATAAGGACATCAAGCTGAGTCTGACCGATGAGAAGGGTCATGCGATCCAGATCGAAACCGAAGAGCCCTTTGTCAATGAAAAGGAATTCTACTTTACCAGACCGGCATCGGCAGCGGATGATTACCTCTTGTCGATCTCGCATATTCGCGTTGTCAATCGCCATGCACCCTTTGAAAAGGTATCATTGCCCCTCCCAGAGCAGGGAGCGGTGGAAATCGACCGAACCGTAGCACTGGATGGCCTTCCCGTTCACTTTTTCAAAGTGGAGCGAATTTCCCCTGAGTCGGTGCGCGTCTACATGAATACCCATTTTGACTCCACGCAGCCCAAAACACTGCAAAGCTTTCGGGTAGATATGCTGGACCCGGAGCGTATGTCCTACATGTGGAAGGTAAACGAGGAGACGGAAGCCATCGAGTTTATCGAGCTGGAAGTACGGCCGGAGATGAAAAAGTTGACCTTCTCCATCGGCGAGCCGATGTTCCTCATAAAAGGCCCTTGGCAGATTAATTTGGAGTAGCATACTCCTGGAAGGTGTTTTTTGGATATCAAAAAGGACGGGATGACGAACTCCCGTCCTGCACTCCCGACCTTTTTTGATTTATTTCGTAGCTCTATCCCCTCTTCGATTCAGTTTTTCAAGCGATTGAATAAACTCATCTACGGTCTGATTAAATAGCTCCGAAACAAATGGTTCTGTCGTTCTAAAGATCATCCAGAATAATTCGTATTTCTGCCACCCACAGGCTCTACTATTTTCATTATTTTCTATGTTTCGAGATAATATAGAACTGAACTAATGAACCAATCGCTCCAAGTACAAGAACTCCAAATATAGGTGGGGGAAGTTCCAAAACTATTATCTCAATCAGTAGGCTAAAAAACACAATTAAGGTAGTTATTTGTAAAATTATTTTTCTATTCATTTCAACCTCCATCCTTTAGCTAAATTTGTTTCATTTTACAAAACAGCCATCGTCCAAATAGACTAATGGCTGTTTCATAAAATTTTTAATATCCGCTAACCAAATCAAATTTGACACTGGTCCAATTTCTGTAATCCATAACTTTCTAAGCAGAACTAAGATGCTGCACCTGAACAACTTTTGTATTAGAAGTAACTTACTTGTGCCCAGTTACCACGAATTCTCCTTCGCTGTCGATATCAAATGTTCACTATAAATTGTTCAGGGTCTCGTACACTTTTTGAGCAATCTTTGCTTCTACTTTCGGAACAGACATTCCAACAGTAAAAGCCGTGAAACGCAAGAGAGAACAAAGCATAAATTTCAAGCTTCTCATTTTACTCATTACGCATTATCCTTTTTTTGGCAATACATAAACAATAACGCAAATTCACTTAAAATTCAAATAACTACATTTGTGGGTATTTTCGTAATGTGTAAATTTTATCTTTATATCATAAAAAAAATTGAATATTTTCTATCATGACAGTTGTCGACAACACCATATTTTAGTGATTCGTTTGAGAAAATGAACGACGCTATCAGCTACATTGAAGAAAACCTGACAAGAATTGATCATTCCGAATTGGCGTAAATCAGCAAAAGGAGATGACAGGATGAAATACAAGATTGAATGCTCGATTTCTTTGTGGAGGAAAAAGTGGTAGGGAAAAACCAAACGGGCGGACACCTACAGTATAGTCAGGTGTTCGCCCTTTTTTTACGAATGTTATTAACTGTCGATTTGTACCCGGTTTCCATCCAACCTTACTCTTCCGGCAAGTAGCTTGTCGATAACAGCTACCAGCAATCCATGCTCCACTTGATGAATCCGCTGACTCAAGGACTCCGTGGTATCCTGCTCAGACACCTCTACGGGAATCTGCGCGATGATCGGGCCGGTATCCAGCCCCGCATCAACCATATGCACCGTTACCCCCGTTATCTTTACCCCGTAGGAGAGTGCCTGCCCGACGGCATCCTTGCCTGGAAAGGCGGGCAGAAGCGACGGATGGAGATTGATCATCCGCCCTTCGTAGGCTTGCAGCAGTGTCTCTCCCACCAGCCGCATATAGCCTGCCAGGACGATCAACGAAACCTCACGCCGCTGCAGCTCCGCAACGATTTGCCGTTCAAAAGCCGCCTTGTCCGGGTACGCTTTGGGATCGAAAACGAACGTATCGATCTCAAACCGCTTCGCTCTTTCCAATACTCCCGCCCCCGGCTTGTCACAGACCAACAGCGAGACCTCGGCATCTGCCAGTCTGCCGTTTCTCACCGCTTCCGCAACCGCCTCAAAATTGGAGCCGTTTCCCGAGGAGAATATGGCTATGCGTTTCACTTCGCCACCCCGTTGTATGCGACTTTCCGCTCGCCGGTGCGAATGGAACCGATCTGGTACACCTGCTCGCCCTGCTGCTTCAGCGTTTCCATCGCCCGCTGCGCATCCTCCTGCGCTACGACTACAACCATGCCGATGCCCATATTAAAAGTGCGGTACATATCCTCCATGGAAATGTTTCCTGCCTCCTGCACCAGCGTGAAAATCGGCAGAACAGGCCAACTGCCCAGGTCAACTACAGCTTCCGTCCCCTCCGGCAGGACACGCGGAATATTCTCCGTAAAGCCGCCTCCGGTAATATGCGCCATGGCCTTTACCCTAACGGCTTCCAGCAGCGCGAGAATTTGCTTCACATAAATCCGCGTCGGGGTCAGCAGCTCTTCTCCCAGCGACTTGCCCAGCGCTTCCACATGCTCCGTGAGAGAAAGGCCACGATCCGCGAGCAGCACCTTGCGAACCAGTGAGAACCCGTTGCTGTGCACGCCGCTGGAGGCGATGCCGAGCAAAACGTCACCCGGCTGCACAGTCGCACCCGTAATCAGCTTGTCTTCGTCTGCCACACCCACGGTAAAGCCGGCAATGTCATACTCCCCTTCGGCATACATGCCGGGCATTTCCGCTGTCTCGCCGCCGATCAGCGAGCAGCCTGCCTGGGCACACCCGTCGGCGATTCCTTTGACAATCGCTTCGATTTTTTCCGGTATCACTTTGTCACAAGCCAGATAATCGAGGAAAAACAGCGGTTCTGCGCCCTGTACGACCACGTCGTTGACACACATCGCCACAGCATCGATTCCGATCGTATCGTGTTTGTCCATGGCAAAAGCAAGCTTCAGCTTGGTGCCGACTCCGTCCGTGCCAGAGACGAGCACAGGCTTTTTGTACTTGCTGGTATCCAGACGAAACAGGGCGCCAAATCCGCCCAGGTCGGTGAGCACCTCTGGACGGAACGTCCGCTTCACATGCTTTTTCATGCGTTCGACGGCCTGATTGCCCGCTTCGATATCGACTCCCGCTTGCTTGTAAGCATCACTCATGATTTCTCCTCCATGCTCCAATGGATCTCTCAGCACTTCGCCGCTGGCAGCGCAGCCTCAAACTCTATTTCTGTCGGATATTTGCCGTTAAAGCAGGCCAGACAATGTCCCCGATTGGGAGAGCCATCCTCGCGACCGATTGCGTCAATCATGCCCTCAACGCTGAGATAGCTGAGCGAATCGGCTCCGATGTAGCGGCGGATCTCCTCCACAGATTGAGAAGAGGCGATCAATTCGTCCCGGGTCGAGGTGTCAATCCCGTAAAAGCACGGGTTCATGACGGGCGGAGAGCTGATGCGGACATGCACTTCCTTCGCTCCAGCCTCGCGCAGCATTTGAACAATCCTGCTGCTTGTCGTTCCGCGAACGATCGAGTCATCGATCATGACCACGCGTTTGCCTTCAACCACTTTGCGGACAGCGGACAGCTTCATATACACGCCACGCTCGCGCAGCTCCTGAGTCGGTTGGATAAAGGTACGGCCGACATAGCGGTTCTTGATCAGCCCCAGCTCGTAGGGGATGCCCGTCGCTTCGGCAAATCCGATCGCGGCAGAGATGCTGGAGTCGGGAACCCCTGTTACCACATCTGCCTCTACCGGCGATTCCAGCGCGAGCTGTTTGCCCAGACGCTTTCGTGCCATATGCACGTTGATCCCGTCGATATCGCTGTCCGGACGTGCGAAATAAATGTACTCAAAGGTGCAGATGGAACGTTCTGTCTTGGGTGCAAAGGTAGACTCACGCACACCGTCCTGATCCACGACAATCAGCTCGCCCGGCTGTACATCCCGCCAATATTGCGCCCCGATAATGTCAAAGGCGCAGGTCTCGGAGGCGACACAGACGGCATCGCCCAGTCGTCCCAGCGATAGCGGACGCAGCCCGTTGGGGTCAAGCGCCATAATCATTTGCCGCTCATTCATGACCAGGAGCGCATACGCTCCCTTGATGTGCTGGAGCGCCTCGCGGACAGCTTCCGTCAAATCACTGCTCTTGGAGCGTGCGATCAGATGAGCGATAACCTCGGTGTCACTGGTAGTCTGAAAAATGGAGCCTTTGGCCTCCAATTCCTTGCGCAGAACAGCTGCGTTCACCAGGTTGCCGTTGTGGGCCACCGCCATACTGCCATGTGCGTAGCGGAAAAAGAGCGGCTGCGCATTTTCAATTTTGCTGGCTCCCGCTGTCGTATAACGGGTGTGTCCAATCGCGATATGGCCGCGAAAGGTGTTCAGATCGACCCCTTCAAACGCCTCCGCTACCAGACCCATGCCGCGATGTTTGTACCAGCGCTCGCCGTCAGAGGCGCAGATGCCTGCGCTCTCCTGACCGCGATGCTGCAGGGCGTGAAGCCCCAGATAGGTGAGCGGCGATGCTTCCTTGTGGTTATAGATGCCAAACACGCCGCATTCTTCGTTCAGTTTATCCCAGATTACCCGATCAAACATGGAATCGCATCCTTCCATGCGGCCTTCAAAGCTGTCAGCGAAGCACGTACAGCTTCGGTTCCGTTGATGTTCACCACCAGTTGCTCCGAGCCCGTTTTGCCAATCGCCTGAGCAGGCACTCCCTGCTTGGCCGCCAGTGCCAATACGGTCTCGGCATCTTCTGCGGCTGCGCTGATCAGGATACGGGACTGTGATTCACTAAACAGCAGTACGTCTGCTCGCAAATCAGAAGAGAGCGAGACAGATGCACCGATATTTTTGCCAAAGCACGCTTCCGCCAGTGCTACGCCAAGTCCGCCTTCCGACAGATCGTGGGCCGATTTGACCAGCCCTTGACGGATGGCATCCAGCACCAGCTTCTGGACAGCCGCTTCCTTTGCCAGGTCAATTTGCGGGGGACGTCCGGAAATCGTGCCGGTCACGTACTTTTGATACTCGCTGCCCCCAAGCTCTGCATAGGTTTCGCCAAGCAGGATGATGACATCCCCTTCGCCCTTGAAGTGCTGGGTCGTGATATGATCCACATCGGTGATCAAGCCGACCATCCCGATGGTGGGCGTCGGGTAGATTGCGTCACCGCTGCGTTCGTTGTAAAAGGAGACATTTCCCCCGATCACCGGCGCATTCAATACCCGGCAGGCTTCGCTCATGCCGTCCACCGCTTTTTCGAATTGCCAGAACACCTCCGGCTTCTCCGGGTTTCCGAAATTGAGGCAGTCGGTCACCGCGAGCGGCTCTGCTCCCGAGCAAACGATATTGCGCGCCGATTCAGCAACAGCGATCGCTCCGCCCACCTCCGGATCGAGGTAGACATAGCGTCCATTGCAATCCGTGCTCATTGCGAGGGCCTTGCGCGTACCGCGCACCATGACGACGGCAGCGTCGGAGCCAGGTCCAGCAGCTGTATTGGCGCGGACGATGTGGTCGTATTGCTCGTAGACCCATGCTTTGTTAGCCACAGTGGGCTGAGCGAGCAGGGCTTGCAGCATCTCATTCAAATCTTCCGGCTGCTTGATCGCTGCTACCGGGTCCACTTTTTCGTTTTCCACGTAGTAAGCAGGTACAGCGGACTTTCGATGGTAGACAGGCGCATCATCCGCCAGTGTTTTCACCGGCACTTCCGCTACCACCTCACCGTGATGAACCAGTCGGAGCAGACCGTCATCCGTCACTTTTCCGACGACGGCAGAAGCCAAACCCCATTTGTCAAAAATCGCCATTGCCTTGGCTTCCTGGCCCTGTCCCACGACGACCAGCATCCGCTCCTGCGATTCGGACAGCATCATTTCATAAGCGGACATGCCTGCTTCCCGCTGCGGCACCAGATCGAGGTTCATCTCAATCCCGTTCCCCGCCTTGGACGCCATCTCGGCGCTGGAGCAGGTCAAGCCCGCCGCTCCCATATCCTGAATCCCAACGACGATCCCCGTGTCGATCAGCTCCAGGCATGCTTCCAGCAGCAGCTTTTCCATGAACGGATCGCCCACTTGCACAGCTGGCCGTTTGTTTTCCGATTCCTCTGTCAGTTCTTCCGAAGCAAATGTCGCACCGTGAATGCCGTCGCGCCCCGTGCTTGCCCCCACGTAAATAACCGGGTTGCCAATGCCGCTGGCTACCCCTTTCTGGATTTTGTCGTGGTCAATCAACCCGACACACATCGCATTGACCAGCGGATTCCCTTCGTAGGTGGAGTCAAAATTGACCTCGCCGCCCACAGTCGGGATGCCGATGCAGTTGCCGTAGCCTGCGATCCCCGCCACGACATTTTCAAACAGGTATTGAACACGCGGATTTGTCAGCTCACCGAAGCGAAGCGAGTTGAGCAGCGCTACCGGACGTGCGCCCATGGAAAAGACGTCGCGGATAATGCCGCCCACACCTGTTGCCGCTCCCTGGTAAGGTTCAATCGCCGAAGGATGGTTGTGGCTTTCGATTTTGAAAACAACGGCCTGATTGTCCCCGATATCCACAATCCCGGCTCCTTCGCCCGGTCCTTGCAGTACGCGCGGTCCCGATGTAGGGAAACGGCCGAGAACGGGACGGGAGTTTTTGTAGGAGCAATGCTCCGACCACATTACACTGTAAAGGCCGGTCTCTGTCCAGTTTGGCTGGCGACCGAGAATGCTGACGACGAGCTGGTACTCTTCATCTGTCAGCCCCATGTCCCGGTAGAGACGCTGGTCGGCAATTTGCTGGGCAGTAGGTTCTCTATGCGTTGGCTTTGACACTGTTTCGTTCCTCCCATGTCCGTAGTATCGAGGTAAACATGCGCCGTCCGTCCGCGGAGCTCATCCACTCGTGAACAGCCCGTTCCGGGTGAGGCATCATGCCGAGCACATTTCCTTTTTCATTGCAGATCGCCGCGATATCCTCCAAAGAGCCATTCGGGTTTTCTCCGTTATAGCGGAAGACGATCTGGTTATTTGCTTTCAGCTTGGCCAGTGTTTCTTCGTCACAGTAATAGTTGCCCTCGCCGTGCGCGATTGGAATCTGAATCACTTCTCCCGCCTGATAGTCGCGGGTAAAGGCTGTTTCATTGTTTTCAACACGCAGGGCAGTCAGCTTGCAGCGGAATTTAAGCGAACGGTTTCGCAGCAGCGCTCCCGGCAGGAGCCCTGCTTCCGTGAGGATTTGAAAGCCGTTGCAGATGCCCATGACCAGCTTGCCTTCTTCCGCAGCCTTGGTCACCTGCTCCATGATTGGCGAGAAACGGGCGACAGCTCCGCAGCGCAGGTAATCCCCGTAGGAAAAACCGCCAGGGAGCAAAATGACATCGTAGCCCGACAAGTCGTTAGCAGAGTGCCAGATGTAATCAACCTGCACGTTCATCACATCTTCTACTGCCTGGAACATATCCACGTCAGCATTGGAACCGGGAAAGACGATTACGGCTACTCGCATCGCTCAGCCCTCCACAATCTCAAAGCGGTAATCTTCAATCACCGTATTGGCGAGCAATTTTTCACACATGGCCGAAATCCGCTCTTCCGCCTGACTCCGGTCGGAAGTATCCAGCTCGACCTCCATGTATTTCCCGATGCGCACGTCTTTTACTTCATCAAATCCAAGTGAATGCAGCGCTCCTTTGACTGCATGTCCCTGTGGGTCCAAAACGCTTTGACGCAAAGTTACGTAAACGACAGCTTTATACATGTGCTTCTCCTCCCAATCGCTTCAGCATTTCCTGATAGGCTTCTTCTACTCCGCCAAGATCGCGGCGAAAACGGTCCTTGTCCAGCTTTTCTTTCGTCCGGGCATCCCAGAAACGGCAGGTGTCCGGTGATATTTCATCGGCGAGGAGAATCTCCCCTTCCGGTGTACGGCCAAACTCCAGTTTAAAATCGACGAGCAGGATGTTTCGCTCCTGCAGATATTCGGTCAACACTTCGTTGACCGCCAGTCCCATTTTTTCAAGCTGGGCCTGGTCTTCCTCTGTGGCAATCCCCAGTACCTTGATATGGGAAGCATTGACGAGTGGGTCACCAAGCGCATCGTCTTTGTAGTAAAATTCAACGACAGGATGTGGAAGAGGCGTACCTTCCTCCATGCCCAACCGTTTTGCCAGGGAGCCGGCAGCGATGTTGCGAATCACAACTTCCAGCAGAATGATTTCCACCTGGCGGACTAACTGCTCCGTCGGCGACAACAACCGGATAAAGTGATTATCGATGCCCCGTTCCTTCAGCATGGTGAAAAAGATCGCCGTGATCCGGTTGTTGAGTTCTCCCTTGCCGGAAATGGTCGCCTTTTTTTCCCCGTTAAAAGCGGTAGCATCATCCTTGTACTCGACCCAATACTGATTTTCCAAAGACGTACGATAGATCCGTTTCGCCTTTCCTTCGTATAGTTGTTCTCGTTTTTCCACTTCCGAAGTCACCTTCCCACGGTAGTATGGGTAAAACCAAACTAATTTACGAACGTTTCAAATTAATTAAAACATAATCATACGTTTTTATCAACGAAAACAAACGAAATCAATTCGACAATCGTTCGTAATTTACGCACAAAAATTTAACTTCTAACCTTAATATTCGTGTCTGTAACATTTCGGTACGCAAAACAAGAACTTCGGAGGGGCGTGTAGTAAAAAAACCGGGATCAGTAAACAGTAAAAGAGAGAATTTGAGGAAAACGGGGAGGGAACTTTTTTGCGGGACACATTTATTCCAGTCACCTCTGCAGCGAGCGGTCTCGGTCAGGAAATCACTTCTGATGTGTACGTGCACTGTGTACAAATCGTCAATATTTGTTTGGTGGGAAATCCGCAGTCTGCCGAGTGGGTGTTAATCGATACCGGCATGCCGAAATCGGCTGCTGAAATTTTCGCTGTAGCCGAAGACCGCTTCGGGCCCGATTCCCGTCCAAAGGCGATTATCCTGACGCATGGCCATTTTGACCATGTCGGTGCCGTGATTGAGCTTTCTTCGCTTTGGGATGTGCCTGTGTACGCTCATGAGTTGGAGTTTCCTTATCTGAACGGCACATCGGACTACCCTGAGCCTGACGGTTCTGTCGAAGGAGGCTTTCTTGCCAAGCTTTCTCCGCTGTTTCCGTACGGGGGAATCGATTTGGGAAGTCGCCTTCAGCCACTGCCTGATGACGGTACCGTCCCCCATATGCCGGGCTGGCGCTGGATTCATACACCCGGTCACTCTCCCGGACACGTCTCCCTGTTCCGCGAGCAGGACCGGACGTTGATCGCCGGAGATGCCTTTGTCACCGTCAGACAGGATTCCCTCTATAAAGTGCTGACGCAAACAGTCGAATTTACGGGTCCTCCCCGCTATTTGACCACAGATTGGGAGGCCGCCCGGGAATCCGTCGCCAAGCTGGAAGCCCTTCACCCGTCCAGAGCTGTCACTGGTCACGGTTTGCCTGTGGCAGGTGAAGAGCTTTCTGCGGGACTCGCCCGGCTCGTTCGTGATTTTGACAGCATCGCTATCCCTGATTACGGACGTTTTGTGGAACCAGAACCTGCTTCTGTCCCTGAGAATATGGAGCTGTTTTAAACCTGCAAATCGCGCCTGCACACCAATGGCTGCAGGCTTTTTTCATGCCGTCCAATCATTGTAAATATGCACGAGCAAACATCTGGCACGGTTGTTTCGGCTATGCGATAATGATGACAGAAAAAATTTTTTTACTATGGAGGTTACATACAATGGCAGATCCACGCATTCAAGAACTGGCCAGTCGCCTCATCCGATATTCACTTAATCTGCAAAAAGGGGAAAAGGTTCTCATTGAAAATATCGGCATCCAGGTGCCGTTGGTCCGAGCGCTTGTGCGCGAAGCATTCGCAGTGGGCGCACTTCCTCTAGTGACATTGAAAGATCAAGAAATTATGCGTGCACTGAAACAAGGGACCAGTCAGGAGCATATGGAGCTAATGGCCAAACATGAGCTGGCCCGTATGCAAGATGTAGACGCCTATATCGCTGTCCGCGCTTTTGAAAATATCAATGAGTACGCGGATATTTCCGATGAAAAGATGGGACTATATTCTCGTCACTTCTATCAACCGGTCCACTCCAATGAACGGATTCCCAACAAACGCTGGGTGGTGCTCCGCTATCCAAACAAATCGATGGCGCAGCTTTCCAATATGAGTCTGGAGGGCTTTGAGGATTTCTACTTCTCCGTCTGCAATCTGGATTACTCCAAAATGTCCAGGGCGATGGACCCGCTGGTCGAATTGATGGAGCGGACCGACCGTGTCCGTCTCGTCGGGCCGAAAACAGACCTGTCTTTCTCGATCAAAGGAATTCCCGCCATCAAATGCGACGGCAAGCGCAACATCCCGGACGGCGAGGTATATACTGCTCCGGTTCGTGATTCTGTAGAAGGAACGATTTTCTACAATACAGCCTCCAACTACCACGGCATCTCTTTCACGGATGTCCAATTTACCTTCTCAAAAGGTAAAATCGTCGAAGCAACCAGCTCCAATACCAAAGCGCTGAACGAAATCCTGGATACGGATGACGGGGCACGCTATATCGGCGAGTTTGCCATCGGCTTCAACCCGCATATCATGCATCCGATGCTGGACATCCTGTTTGACGAAAAGATCGCAGGCAGCTTCCACTTTACTCCGGGGAATGCCTATACCGTAGCAGACAACGGAAACCGCTCCTCCATCCACTGGGATCTGGTACAAATCCAGCGTCCAGAATACGGCGGTGGGGAAATCTGGTTTGACGATGTGCTGATCCGCAAAGACGGCCGCTTTGTCTTGCCAGAGCTGCAAGGGCTGAATCCAGAGAACCTGGTCTAATAAAAAGGCTGCCCCGGAAGAATCTCCAGGGCAGCTCACCGAATCATTATCACGTACGTCGTATTGCTGTTGAAGCACGCTCTGTTTCGTCCAACCGGCGAAAAGAGTCGTGCTTTTATTTATAGACCAGTTGGGATTCCAGCATATGGCGGACAATCACCTCGGAAAGTGCCTCTGCTGTGTTGTAGCATTCCTCGAGTGTATTGTTGGTTCCACCGATTTCCAGGAGCAAGCTCCCTCCGGAAATAGACTGATTATACTCGCCATTTCCCTCGTTCTTCCCTTTCAGAATAATGCCGCGTGACAAGCCGGGATACGCCGCCTCCAGGTGGGCATGAAGATGTTCCGCCAAATTTTTGTTTTCCTGATAGTTCGGATTGGCCGTCCCGATGACAAACAAGATGCGGGCATACGTCTTGCCGTTCAAGGTATGGGCTACCTTGCTGCGGGGCTCGTTACCGTCCCGGTGAATGTCAAACAGGTATTTCAAATGGGGGCTCGTGTTTGCTGCTGCCACGACCGCCTTGTACGATTCTGTGTAGGACATGGCAAAGCTCTTCTTTTGCTCGGCCAGCTTCTGGGCAAAGTCATCCTGGCTCACCATCGTGGGGACGCCCTTCGCCTGCAACAGCTCACCCAGCCGCTTCCCGACCAACGTAATATTGTTCACGGGATCATCCACGGAGCTGCCCTGTGTCATCTTCGCAACATTGTGCCAGGATTCACGGTTATGTGTGTGATAGATATAGACGGTCTCATTTCCGATCATCCCGGCATTGTAGCCAACCCCGGGGCTGCCGGTTCCCGTACCCGGCGCGCTTCCTGCCGGCTGGACCAGTTCAACAATCCAACCGGCAATATAGGCAGAAGACTGGTCGGGCATGCGAATCAAATACCAATCTCCTTCCGTTTGGATGATCGGATACGTTTGCCCTGGTTGAACGACTCCCACCACCGCATAATCGGTCCCGGGACCGCTTCGCAGGTTGGTGTCGGGATTTTTCACGCGAATGGATGCTTCCGTTTGAGCCGGCGCGGCTGGCACAGGAGTGCTTGTCCCTGGCGAATTGTTTGGCTGGCCCTGGGCTCCCCCCGCATTTGGGGTGGGGCCGAAAATATAGCCATAGGTGCCGTTGTAGCTGATCTTGTACCATCCATTTGTATTCCCTTGATGCGTAACAACCGTGCCGGCGGGAAGCCAACCGACGACAGTGGCCCAAATATCCGGATCGGAAAATACTTCGAAGCCGTCATGCAACACAAGTGTGTTTCCCGTTTGTTCCAGGCCAACTCCCACAGTAGGCGGTACATTCGATATGGGCGGGCTCACCGGCACACTAGGTGCGGGTGGAGCTACTGGTACACCCGCGGGCGGGGCTGCCGGCACACCAAGTGCGGGTGGAGCTGCTGGTACACCTGCGGGCGGGGCTGCCGGCACACCAGGTGCGGGTGGAGCTGCTGGTACACCTGCGGGCGGGGCCGCCGGCTCAGTTGGCGTTAGATTTGGGTTTGGCGCTGGAGTTTGCAGCACTGGCGGTGGCGGAGCCGGGGTTGGCGCCGGAGCGGGTGCAGCCGTTTCTGTCAGGTAGCTTGCGTTAACCCAGCCGTTCACTTTGTCAGAGAGCTTGATCTGTGCCCAGCTCCCTTGTTTTTTCACTTGCAAGAATACGCCGTTTTTGTCGATAATCTGCAAGATTTGCGCAGTAGCATTCGGTTCCGCCCGCACATTCAGCATGTCTACCGTGCTCTTTACATAGATAATCCGGGGAATTTCGATCATTTTGACGTATTTATTGTTGAGCCACCCCGACTGGCCATTTGCCAGCTTTACTTGTGTCCAGCCGTTTCGCTGCGAAACGATAGACAGCCGTGTAGCTTTGGTGATGGTTCCGACTATCTGGCTAGTTGTATCTGGAGCACTGCGAATATTTAACTGATCGACGGTTACCTCGACATGGGTTGCCGCCTGTGCGACCGAAAAGGGCGTCAGCAAAAACAGGAGACAAACAGCGATCAACATGGTTTGTGTACGTAAAAGCAACAGTCTCGTTCCTCTCTTCCACTGGTTATTGCCGGAAAATACATCCTACTAGGTAAGAGTTTCTCGATAAAGTTACAAATCCCTCCATTTTGTGACAGGTTTTTCATTGTAATGTTGATTTTCCGAACGGGTCCATCCTCGTTTCATGAACAAATGCCAGCCTGATTCCCCAACGCCCATAAGAAAAACGCGGAAAAATGTATCCGCGTTTTTGTAATGAGAAGCATCATGTCTCCCTGCTTGGCTCCGGGCTACGCCCTGCAAGGATGATTCACTATCCGCTCCACAACGTTTGGTGTCTCCCCCGCGAATCCCCCCGGAGCGGACAGTGCTTGAAAATTTTATCTATCTCCTTGCATACTACTCAGTTTCCATTCGTTATTTTCCTCAGTGAAGGATAATTCTAGTGTTCCCGCGTAAGTCTCATCGTTTATCCATACTTCGTAATGTGTAATAAACCGTCCATCTTTACTTATATCGAAAGACCTCTGACGGAAAGTGCTTCCCTTCATAGGGAATGGAGTGGTTATGGTTTCGTTCTCCACTTTATAAATAAAATTCTCACCTTCCACAGTAGCTTTCTCGGAAATATACTGTTTGACTTTTTCAGTGTCACCTTTCATCACGGCTCGGAAAATTTCCCTTGCCTGTAAATCTAGGGTATTACGCAGTTCGTAGATTTTCTTATTCGTATCATTAATCTGTTTTTCCTTAACTAAAGAGGCTTCAAGTTCTTCGTTTTTATTTTTCAATTGAGTGATTTCAGCTTGTAACCTCTCCATTTCGGTTTGATTCGTATTTGTGATTGTCTCGTTAGAACAAGCTACAATTACTAAAGCACTAAGGATAAACATGATCAGAACCAAGCCCTTTTTCATCCCTAACCTCCTATGGTTTTTCATATAGTAAAGAGTTTTAATCAAGCCGAGGATTTATTCCTCGGCTATTATATAATGAAGACGTACAGCGATTGGAAAAAGTTTCAAATTGGATTTTCTGCCAAACACCAATCGGCCTTGCCCGTCTTCGAGCACGTGCGCCTTGCGGATAATCCCTACGTGGCGAGCCTTTTCCGGGATGTCCCTTTGTAGATCAGGGTAATTCCTTCGATGATCCAGTCTTCGGCGACATATTTTCCGAACGTACAAAAAAACCTGACGCTTGATTGCGTCAGGGTTGCTCCTTCTCAGCAAATTGCTGGCTCAGCTTCTGATACGTCGGCGGAAATTCCGCCTGGTATCGCAGGTAGGTAGGGATCGGATAGCGGATGCCGCCCTTGTTGGTTCCCTCCAACCCGGCAATCAGCTCCTCTGCATCGCGGTAATGAAAGCTGAAGGCCATCTCATGATCCTGTGTCTGCGCAAACAGGCGGTCGCCATAACAGGGAACGATCACTTGCGGCTCACCTGTTTGCAGCGGCTTGATCGCTATGTCGGCGCAATCGGCCCGGCTGGAGAAGGTCGACGGGATCGAACCGCCCCGCTTGTACAGCATGCCGGCGACCAAACGCATGATTTGCGCGGAATTCCCGTAGACCACCACGACGTCTGGTTCAACCGAAGCCCGCTCCAGCGGAAAGGAGACGTAATACCCGCTCTCCTCTCGCGAAAACTTGGGCACATCCTGCTCGCTTTTCGCCCCCGCCTCCAGCGAATCGGTATACATCCCGCAGGCCAGATGCCCTTCGGAGTAAAAGGGAAGCTGCTCCTCATAACCAAAAGCCACCTGCGCGATGGGACAGGAGAGGTCCGCTCCATCCATGGCGATCGTCCAACCGTAGCGGCGAGAAAAACCAACCGCCTGGCAAATCGTGATCAGATACCCGAGATCTCTGGACGGTCGCTTTGCTTTGGCAGGCAAATCACTTTCATTCTTGACGATTTTGATTCCGACCGGAAAGCTGTCAGGACGAATATACGCCTGAATCGCTTCACTTACTTTTTGAACGCTCATGAAATCCCTCCGTTTGGCTCGTTTTCGGAATGGTTCTTCATTCGTCGCAGAAAATCCTGTTTTTCCCACATTACCATGCGGCGATGCAGCTGTCCGTCCGCATATCCGTGCCTCCGATCAGCACCCCTTGATCATCGCGCCAAATAATTTGCCCCCGCCCAAAGCCGGTTGGCCCCATTCCCCACTTGATCTGGTGCCCTTTTCTCTCCAGCGTCAGCGCGATGTGCTCGGGAAAATGATGCTCTACTTCTACTGTTTTCCCCTCTATCCAGCGCCATCTGGGTGCGTCCAGGGCAGCTTGCGGATTGAGCAGAAAATCGACCGTGTTCATGACGACCTGTACATGACCCTGCGGCTGCATGAAGCCGCCCATCACACCAAATGGCCCTACCGCCTGACCGTTCTTGGTCAAGAAGCCCGGGATAATCGTATTGAAGGATTTTTTCCCCGGCTCCAGCCGATTGGCGTGATGAGGGTCCAAAGAGAAGTTCTTTCCGCGGTTTTGCAGGGCAATCCCCGTTCCCGGCACCACGACTCCCGATCCAAAGCCCATGTAGTTGCTCTGGATGAAGGAAACCATATTGCCTTCTCCGTCCGCGGCTGCCAGGTAGACGGTACCGCTGGCAAGCGGTTCGCCCGGCTCGGGGATGCACGCTTCCTCGCTGATCAGGGTGCGCCTGTAGGCAGCGTACTCCTCCGTCAGAAGATCAGCTACGCGAACACTCATCTTGTCCTCCTGCGTAATGTAGCGGAAGCCGTCGGCAAAGGCCAGTTTGATCGCCTCGATCTGCTTATGGTAGGTATCGACAGACTCCTTTGCGTTAAAGGTGAAGCCCTTCAAAATGTTCAGTGCAAGCAAGGCAACGAGCCCTTGGCCGTTCGGCGGGATTTCCCAGACATCATAGCCTCTGTAATGCACACTGATCGGCTTGACCCATTCCGGGCGATAGGAAGCCAAATCATGAAGACGGAGAAAACCGCCGTATTGTCGAGAAAATGCATCGATCTTTTCCGCAAGCTCTCCGGAGTAGAAGCTCTCCCCTTTTGTTTCCGCAATTTTCCGAAGAGTTTCGGCGTGTCCAGGCGAACGCCAGATTTCCCCCACTTTCGGAGGACGCCCGTTTGGCGCAAAGGTATCAAACCAGGCGGCGAATTCAGCTCCCTTCCCAACCTGGCTAAATCGCTCAAAGGCCAGCTTCCAGTAGTGGGCCAGCGTCGGCGAGAGGGGGAACCCGTTCTCCGCGTAGTCAATAGCTGGCTGGAGCACTTCCTGAAGAGGCAGCTTGCCAAAGCGTCTGGAGAGTTCAGCCCAGGCCGCCGGCGCTCCCGGTACCGTCACCGGAATCCAGCCGTAGGTTGGCATTTCTTCATACCCCAGTGCTTTTACTGCCTCAATCGAAATTCCCTTTGGAGAGGGGCCGCTGGCGTTTAAACCGTGCAGCTCTCCATTTACCCACACGAGCGCAAACGCATCCCCGCCGATTCCGTTTGAGGTGGGTTCCACCACAGTCAGGCACGCTGCCGTGGCAATTGCCGCATCAATGGCATTGCCTCCTTTTTTCAAAAGATCCAGTCCCGCCTGCGCCGCCAGCGGCTGAGAGGTGGCGACCATGCCGTTGCGGGCATAGGTCGTCATCCGCCGAGAAGCATACGGATACTCCATTGCGTCAAAAAAACTCATTGAGGTTCCTCCGTTCCACACGAATGTAAAATTTAGCCGATAAAGAAAAACCCGTAGCACATGGCAATTCCCATCACCAGGGCCGGATGGAGCTTCCATTTTTCCAGCAGCAAAAATGATGCCACTGTGAGAAGTCCGGTTTGCATCCAGCCGATTCCCTCCACTGCCCCCATCAGAAATTCATAGGTCATCACACCCAGCAGTACCGTCACAATGGGCCGAACCGATTGTGTCATGGCCTTTACCTGGGGCGAATTGCGAAACAGATTGAGAAAGCCCAGCAGCAAGACCATGGCGATCGCAGTGGGTGCAACCGTCGCCAGCAGGGCAACCGTCGCGCCCGGGACTCCAGCTACCTGATAGCCGACATATCCGGCCAGCTTGGTCGCAATCGGACTGGGAAGCGCGTTGGCTACGGCGAGAATTTCCCCGAACTCTTTCATCGTTAACCAGCCATAGTGATCGACCACTTCATTTTGAATCAGCGGAATGCTCGGCGGCCCGCCCCCATACCCCAAAATATTGGAGATAAAAAAGGCCCAAAACAACTGAAGATAGATCATGCTGCCCCCTCCTTGTCTCCTTTGCTCCGTTGTTTGCGGACGGCCCAGGTCGCATAGCCAAAGGATAAGGCTAACGCGATCACCACCACGATGCCGGGGTGCAAATCAAGGAACAGCAATGCCACCAATGAGAGCGCCAGCGAAACGGCGGCACCGCTCTTGTTCTTGCTTCCCTGCCACCCCTTTTGCAGGAATTCCCACGTCAAGACACCCGTCATCACTGCAATCACCGGCTGAATCGCCTGAATCATCCCATATACCCCGGGGGCATCCTTCCACTGATAAATCACCTGAAGCAGCCCGATCATCACAAGAACGGTCGGCAGCACCATCGCGCAGTTGGCGATCAGCGCACCTGTCCACCCTTTCAACTGGTAGCCCACATAAGCCGCCAGTTTGGTGCCGATCGGTCCGGGCAGCGCATTGGCCATGGCCAGATTATCGGTAAAGTCTTCTTCATCCACCCACTTGTACTTCCTTACGCATTCGGTATAAAACAAAGGAATCATGGTCGGGCCGCCGCCATAACCAAAAATACCGATCCGGAAAAAAGCCAGAAACAACTGCCAATAGATCATGTCGAAGCATCCCCCCTGCTGTTATGTATATGGACTGTTCAGCCTTGCCCATTCCCTTTCAGTTGGTCCTTCCAGGCGAGCGATTCTCTTAGCGGATAAATTTGAATCGCGACTTGATCACCTTCAGCATATTGATGACATTGACTTTGGTAATGCCGTCGATCTTGTTCAGCTTTGTCATCAGGAACTCAGACAACTCATCGTAGTCGCGCAAAAGAACTTGGATGATCAGCTGGTATTCTCCCGAGGTGAGAACGACGAGCCGGGCCTCGTAAATCTCGTTTAATGCGGCCACGACATCGTCCAGCTTACAGGCCTCGACTGCGATTTGAATATACACCTGCACATTTAGTCCGACCTTGACCGGGTTGACCACGCCAACCAAACTGAGTACTCCCTCCTCCTGCATTTGCTGAACGCGCATTCTGACAGTCTTTTCGGTTACGTCCAGGTCCTTGGCGATCTGTGTAAAGGGAAGCCGTGCATTCTCCTGAAGTGCATTGGCAATGGCGTAATCGAGATCGTCTAGCTGTGAAAAAAGTGAACGGTGCATTTTTCCTTCCATGGCTTCCTCCCATTTCAACTCCTGATATCGACCAATATGAATGTAATAAGTACTTATATCAGTAAATAAAACAAAAAAATGGACGAATGACATTCATTGTTTGAAACTATAATATGATTCCCCCCTAATTGCAATAGTTTTCCGAAAATTCGCTTCCGCAAAAAAAGCAGATTCTTTGCGAACAAACCTTGTGGTCTGCCGCTTAGAATCTGCTTATTTGGATGGTGAACTGTTCTTTTCTACATAGACCGCTTTAAATGGAACAAATAGCGATTGCGAATAATCACGAAGTACACAAATTGAACGAGCACAAAGCTGGCCAACACAATCGCGGTCGGCTTTGCCACTGATGTGATCAGTATGAGTTTCAGCAAACTATGCAGCGAGAAAAACGCTACGGCGCTGTGAATAATCGCGACCAGAATCGGGATGAAGAAAAGCAGCGCCACCTGGGTGGTTACGATCCGCGACAACTCACGTTCCGTGAGGCCGATTTTCGTAATCGCGCCATATTGTCGTTTATCGTTTTCCAGATCGGTATACAGCCGGAAGTAGAGGAAGCTGCCCGCCGCGACGAAAAAGAGCAAACCGACAAACAACCCGATAAACAGCCCTGTATTTGCCAATTGCTTCAGCTCATGATACAGCGGGGCGCGCGCTTGGAAGGAATACGGCCCCGTATCTCCCTCGCTCAGTTCCGTCATCAATTTTTTACTCAGCGCATCGGTTTCCTTCCAATTCTCAACATTGTACAAAAAGTTTTGTTCGAGCGAATCCGCTGTGATCTGGGCGAACACCGGATCAGGCACAACGACAATGCGCGAACTATTCAAGGATGAGATTACAGGCATAAGCGAAGAGATTTTTCTCTGCAATGACTGTCCCGCTACAGGAAACGGCTCGCGATCAAGCTCTTCCCCCGGCCAGCGTTGAAAAAAGATAGCCTCCCCCGGCCCAACCTGAACCTGGTCCTGTCCCGCAGCACCGGCGATCCGATTATATTCGGACAAGCCGATCAGGGCCACATTCTTGGATCTGTCTTCTCCTCCAGACAGAACCTTTACCGTTGTCTCCACTTTTTCAAAAGCAAACCCGCCATCCTTCAAGGCAGCCTCGATCTTGGACACCTGCTGCTGATTCAGCTTGGTGTCTGCATCGGCTCGGTATGAGAAGGCAAACGGGTTCGTCTTGACCGTCGTTTCCGTAATCGAAGATGCCAGAGCAGCGAGCGTGCCAACCGCGCAAAACGCTACGGTCGAAACGATACAGACAAGAAAGAACATCCGGGCATTGTCCTTCATCCGATATGTCAAATCAGACAACGTGACGATGTTGGTGTGATTCCAATAGAAGCGCTTGTTCCTCTTCAGAAGCCTGATCAGGTACACACTTAGCTGTGTAAACAACAGATAGGTCCCGGCAATGGTCAAGGCACTTACCGGAATGAGCATAATGATGACCAGCGGCCCGCTCACCCAAAATGCCAGCACGTACGCCAATCCGAGCAAAACCGCCGCCAGCAGGGATAAAAAGACGGATGCCTTCGGCTCTTGTTTGGGACGCTGGTTCCCTTGCAGAAGCTCTAACAGACTGCTTCTTTTCAAAAAGAGTAAAGTAAACAGCGAGATCACCACATACAGGCAGAAAAAGCAGACGATCGTCAGCACCATGGCTTCCCACGGCAGGTAGAAAGGAAGCGGTTCTACATCCAGCAAGAATCCGGCAAATTGAAAGAACAGTTTTCCCAGTACCATGCCCAGACCGATTCCAAACAAAATCGAGATGGCCCCGATCAACATGTTCTCCATAAAGATCAGCACATTTTGCTGACCGCGCGTCATCCCGTGCATGATCAAAATCCCGAACTCTTTTTCCCGCCGCTTCAAGAAAGCTCCTACACAGTAGAACAAGAAGAAAAAGGCGAACAGGAAGATGATGTACTCGGCTGCTTTCATCCCTTCTGCGACATAGCGATGAACCTGGCCGCTATCTACCCCGGGATGATAGATGAACATCGCGTAGATGAAGAAGATCATCACCGAGAAAACACTGCTCAGAAAAAAGGCTGCATAGGTACGTTTGTTCCGGGAGACGTTGTTAAACGCGAATTGACGAAAGGTCATGCGTTTTCCCTCCCAGAAGTGACAGGACATCGATGATTTTCTGGAAAAATGCCTGTCTGCTGTCTCCGCGGTACATCTCGTTGTGCATCTGACCGTCCTTGATAAACAGGACGCGGTGACAATAGCTGGCCGCAAGCGGATCATGGGTGACCATCATCATCGTCGTACCGTCGTTTTTGTTGATCGTCTCCAGCGTCTCCATCACATTGCGTGAGGCTTTCGAGTCGAGATTGCCTGTCGGCTCGTCTGCCAGCAGCAAAGAAGGGGTGTGGATGATGGCACGAGCAATGGCGGCACGCTGCCGTTGACCTCCGGAAACCTCATAGGTTCTTTTTTCCAGGATCTCGGTAATCCCCAGCTTATCAGCCACAGTCCGAAGCTTCTCTTCCATCTCCGCTACACTTTTGCCGTCGAGGGTAAGGGGCAATACGATGTTTTCCGCAATCGTCAGCGTATCCAGCAGGTTGAAATCCTGAAACACGAAGCCCAGCTCTTTTCGGCGAAACAGGGCCAGTTGGTTTCTCTTCAACTGGTGAGGGTTGGTTCCGTTGAGCAATACCTCACCCGAGGTAGGCGAATCGATCGTCGAAATCATGTTCAGCAACGTTGTTTTTCCGCTCCCTGACGGACCCATGATGCCGACGAACTCCCCTTTTTTTATCGTAAAGTCAATATCAGTCAACGCTCGATACGTGACTCTGCCTCCATATATCTTACTGAGGCGCTTAACATGCAGCATATCCATGTGCGCTTCTCCTTTCTATTTTGACCTTCCTTTTTTCATGGGAAATTCCTTTTCCTCTTCCCACTATACGGAAGCGCGCATGGGCTAGCCATCGAATTAGCTTTCATCCAGCTTACGTTCTTGTAAGGTTGGTACGACCGCGAAAAAGATGATCCGTACTTTGGTTCCCACGCCAACCTTCGACTCGAGCTCCACCTCATGCGAAAGCCGTCCGCAAATCTCTTTCACCAAATAGAGCCCCATCCCTGTCGACTCCGGGTATTTACGTCCATTTTCGCCCGTGAAATAGGGTTGATATACACGCTGTATGTCCTCCGACGGAATACCGATACCGCTGTCTTCCACTTCGAGAACAACGTGTTTTCCCCTGGCAAATGAACGGATCGTTACCTTGCTTCCTTTTTTATCAGAGTAACGGACAGCATTGGTCAGCAATTGGTTGAGAACAAAGGAAAGCCATTTTTCATCGGACTCAACCACCCAGTGTTCATCTACAGCCAGCTCGGGATAGATCTGGTTTCGAATAAAGAGCCGTTTGTTCTCTGACACCACATTTTGAGCCAAACGGCGAAGGGAGACCGGCTCGATCAGGAAGTCCTGTTCGAAGCGGTCCAGGCGGGCACTGTAGAGCACCGTCTCCAGCCCCCGCTTGATCCGGTCTACTTCTTCGCGCACGCTTTCCACCCGGGGGTCATCCTCATCCTGGAGCAGAAGATGGATCACGGATATCGGCGTCTTCATCTGGTGAACCCATTGCTGGATAAAGGTCGTATGATCCCGTTGCTTCGTTTCATAGGCGTGAAGCTGCTCCTTAAACAGCCGATACTGATCCTGAAACGTCTGATCCATCGCCCGCCCCAGCGGAGAATTGCCATGTGCCAATGTCAGCTCCTCCAGCGTACGAACCGGTGCACTTAGCCGCTGGTAAACCAGCCGGTTGGATAAATAGCGGAACGCCAAAAAGCAGCCCCCAAAGAAAAAGCACAGGAAAACCGCATAGCTGATTAACGAAGGGTTCCAATACCCGTCCAGGGCAAAAATGAGTATCAGCAAAAACAATTGAATAAAGAACATGGTCAGAAATGCCCACTGATCCCGTAGAAAAAGCCTCATTGGCCGTCCTCCCAGGTTACCTTTAACCGGTAGCCGGAACCGCGCACAGTCTCAATTGCCCCGTCCAATCCCAGTTCTTTCAGCTTTCCGCGGACACGCGTGATGTAGACGTTTAAGGTATTTTCATCGACAAACTGCTCATCCCACAGCTTTTCCAAAAGGCGCTCACGGCTGACCACCCGCGGATACTGATTGAGCAGCGCCTCTAGCAACAGCGCCTCTTTTTTGCTCAGCTCCACCTTCTCTCCATGCATCGTCAGCTCCATCCGTTCCAGGAACAGGCGCAACCCGGCCACTTCAAACGTCCGTTCGCTTTCCTGGGCTGCATAGATGCCATACGCCCTTCGGAGCTGACTGCGTATTTTGGCCAACACGACATCGTAATCAAACGGCTTGGTGATGTAGTCATCCGCTCCATTTTCCAGTGCCATCACCTGATCCATTTTGCTCTCCCGTGCGGAAATGAACAGGATCGGGCAGTTGGACACCAGCCGTATCTGCCTGCACCAATAAAATCCGTCAAACTTCGGCAGGTTGACATCCAGTAGCACCAGATCAGGATTTGCCCTGGTGAAGACATCCAATACCTGCTCGAAATTTTCCACATTCACCGTTTCATACCCGTATTTCACCAGTTGCCCCTGGAGCAGCTGATTGATTTTCGGATCATCTTCTACAATCATGATTGTCGACATCGATCGTCCTCCTCGATTCTGTCGTCTTTCTTCTGTTTCTACTATACCAAAAAACCGGATACGTCCCAGCATCTGAGACGTTCCGGTTTTGGGCAGGCACCCTGTTACGCCTGGGTTACCATCAGCTTTTGCAGTTTTTTGATTCCCCGAAAATGGAGAATTTTTACCGACGCTTCCGTTTTGCCGAGGATTTCCGCGATCTCGTTCATCCGCAGATCAGCCAAATAGCGCAGAGAGATGACGTTGCGCTGATCTACCGTCAACGTTTTCACGTTTTTCCAGAGATCCTCATGGGACTCCAGATTGATGACGCGCTCATCCGGCAGCTTCTCGCTCGTGACCAGACTGGAGAAAACCTCCTGATCGGCTGGATATTCCCGCTTTTTGCGCAGATAGTCAATCAGCGTATTATGCGCAATCCGAAAAATCCACGCCCCAAAAGGATGGCGTCCATCGAACTGGTCAAGCTTCGAATATACTTTGATAAACACCGTCGTCGTCAGGTCCTCGACATCCCAGACATTGCGAATGCGGTAGCGAAAATAGCGATAGATTTTAGTTGAGTACTCTTCGTATATATGTTGGTGGTCAAGCGACTGAAATTTTCTTGCAGTATTCATGGTCCTTACTCCCGTGTCATTGATTTTTCTGTATAAATGGTTTTTGTATGAATTGTCTTTATTGTAAAAGGCCCGGGAGAAAGGAACCATCGAGTTATATTTCATCTTCCTTACAGTTTTGTAAGGTGTATGTCCGCGATCACTCTGCCATCCCGCATTTCAATCCTCCTGTCTGTCTGGCCAGCCAGATGCTCATCATGCGTGACAAAGATAATGCCGGTCCCATACTCCTGCTGATATTTCCGCAACAGCTGAAAGACCATTTCTCCATTGTTCGTATCGAGATTGCCTGTGGGTTCGTCAGCCAGCAGCCATTGCGGGCGATTCACCAATGCGCGGGCGATGGCGACACGCTGCTGCTCTCCACCAGATAGTTGGGAGGGCAAGGAATCCTGCTTATGCGCAAGACCAACCCAATCGAGCAGTTCCTGTGCCCTTTCCTTCTTGTCATAGCTGACTTTGCGCGGGAACAAGGGAGACATCACATTCTCCAAAGCCGTAAGCGTCGGCAGCAGGTGAAAATGCTGGAAAATAAAACCAATACGAGCAAAGCGGAAATCAGCAAGCGTCTTTCCTTTCAGCTTGCCGACATCCACATCGTCGTAAGCAATCATTCCCGCCGTCGGTGCGTCCAGCGTGCCGATTACTTGCAGCAGCGTCGATTTTCCTGAGCCGGATGGACCGACAATCGAAGTACATTCATTATTTTGCAGCAGGAGCGTTACATCTTCCAACGCAGTGGTGATGACTCCGTCTCCGCGATATGTTTTGGATAGCTTTTCGATTCGGATGTTCATGGTCATGTCGTTTTACCCCACCTCTCGTTTATGGTAATTTGAGCCACTTGGAAAAATAGTGTTCCTTCACAGGGAAATAGGCGGTGGCAAAACGGATGAACTCCTTGGTATCAACCTGCTTGTAGGCATATTGCTCATAGTACGTCTGCAAAAATCGCCAGCCTTCTGTGATGCCGCCATAGGTCGAGATCAACTCCCAAAGGCGCAGCGACGGCACGGCATAAACAGCCCCGTAGACCTCTCCGTCATATTCGTCCAACGCCAGATTGGATGGCATGTCACGGGCCAGATTGACGGCTGCCTTTGTCCTCGCCCATACTTCCTGCTCGCTTTTATTGTCGTGCTCCATAAAAAACATCGCACTGGCTAATTCCGCAAATCCCTCATCCAACCACCCCTCCCGGTACGAATCATTGGCGACCACGCCATAAAACCACTGGTGGGCGATCTCATGAACAACCGTGTACCTCAGGGATGCCAAATCCTCTTGCGGCACCACTGTCACCACCCCGGGGTACTCCATGCTCACCCGGCCATCCACCAACAGATCAAGCTGCTTGTGAGGATACGCACCGATTTTGCCGGAGAAAAGTGAAAGGGCTTCTGTTGCCGTCTGCAGTACGGCTTCGAGTTGTTTTTGCTGGGCCTTCTCTCCGAATACCCGGATTTGCACCCCGTCTTTTTCCTGAGACAAGGATTCCAGCCCTTTTACTACTGCCACATACAGTTCACGGACGTTGGCAACAGCAACCTCCCCTGATGTCTTTGCTCCCGCTCTATCTTCGTCCGAAGAGGTGATGACCTGATACCCCGGCGGCACTTCGTAGTGTAATGTAAAATCTGCATGGCTTGTGTGGTACGACTCGCCATTGACCCGATAGGGCTGCTTGTTCCAGCCGTTATGGTAGGTCGCCAGCATGGGATAGGCTTGGGCGAGAAAGTAACGCTGGTCCATCCTGTCAAAACGCAAGCCTTCTTCCGGTACGGTAAACGTATAGGCAACGCGAACCTCCCCTTTTTCTCCCGGCGCCATCTTCTTTTCGAGTGAGAGAGCGAGCGTATCGGAGGAAAGCTGGTATTTGGCCGGCTTCTGATTCACCTCTACACGGTTGATTCGCACATCGGCACTCCCTTCGATGCTCGGCGGCTTGTTTTCCCTCGTAAAGACATTGGGAATAAAATAAAACACCAGTGAATCCCACGTATCCGCCGAACGATTCTCCACCTGAATCGTCGCTTCCGCGGTGAAGGTCCCCTGTGGGTCCATGCGAAGCGACAAATGGTAACGCGCTTTGCTGCCGTCCGGAACAGATTGGGACACAAAACCGGCAAGCTGGCCAGGCTCGTTTGCAGATTCGTCCTGATTGGGGGGCTCCGCTTCTTTCTGCTGAGGCGATACTTCTTTTGGGGAAACGGGGTCAACCGTTCCCCCTTGCTGTTCGCCAAGGCCTTCGGACGATGCCGCTTGTTTGACTTCTGAAGCCTTCCACAGCCGAATCGCACTGGAGGTGGCCCCGGTTATAAAGCCGAGGAGGAGCAGCGCCAGCATCACCCGCAGTACTCGTTCGTTCCGCCTGCTGTTTTTATGGGAACCTCGCAGCCCTTCCGCAGGACGAAACCGTACCGCCATCATGGCCGGAAATACAGCGCCCAGGAGCCCCACCACAACAGGAATGAGACCAGCACTCAGCAAAAGCAGTATATCTTCCGTGGGAAACTGGCGATACAACGCCATAATCACCAGCACCCCCAGCCCAATTCCGCCCATCGCTGCCAACAGACCGCAGAGCAGCCCTTCCCACAAAATCAACCGAAAAATGGCTGTGTTGCGCCAGCCCACCGCTTTGAGCAACAAGAACTCCGCTTTGCGCTCCATGACGTTTTGCCAAATAATTTCCGCTGTCGTCAACACCGCGATCACCAGCGCAAGAACCATCGCCACGTAATGCGCTTGCCCGATTTCCACTGCGACATATTGCCCGAGCCAGGACGTATACATCAGTCCTTGCAGACGAAAGGTGACGAAACCAAAAAACACCAGAAGCGAGGTCGGTACAGCCATCGCAAATACAGAGAGCAGGCTGCGCCGAAACCGCGCAAGCAGATGAACCCGTGCCAGTGAAAAGACACCTTGTACACGAGCCCATCGACGGGAAGCGGGCTGCAATTCACCCGTCCGCAGCATGGTAACAGGCGAAATTTTCCCTACCATCAGAGCAGTCGGTATTGCTGCCAAACCATAAATGACGAGACCGCATAGGCCGATGCCAAAGACCCGCTCGATCGGAACATGTGCCCCCTGTTGCAGCACGACCGCGCCCACTATGGCCCAACAGATGAGGGTAACCATTCCTCCCTGCAGACCTGCTTCCAAAAAGATAATCCGGCGGATATGCGCAGGACGCCAGCCTACGCTGAGCAGCAGGCCAAATTCCCCAGTTCTCGCGTACAGCGTCACCAGATTTGTGGCAAAAACGTAAGTAGTCGCGACAAGCATCACGATGCCCATGATGCCGGAAAAACCGAGCTTGGTCTCACGAAACAGCGTAAATACCGTGCCCAGCTTCACAAAGATTTGTTCGATCCAGCCTAATTCCGCATCGGGTCGGTCGCTCCGGACATGTATCAGGGTCGGCTCAGGCGATGATCCGAGCGTGATATCCGCGAGCAATCCTGTCCGTCTTTCAATCTCTGCTGCCACAGCCTGCAGCTTCTTTTGGCTGTCCTCGTTTACTTGTTCTACTCCTTTGATCTTCAACCGGATGGAAGAGATCGGCTTATCACCGAGAAGCTGGGCTGCCCCATCCAGCGTGGTCAGGAGCAAGGGAGGACTTGTCAGCAACCCAAACGGATTTTCGATGGGTTTGAGTGAGAGCGGCGGGTTGACAGGGTTGCCTTCCTTATCCAGGACCAAGCGTGCCAGAGCCGGACGGTACGTTTCCATTGGCAGCTCATTTAATGGATCTTTGGAAATATTCAGCTTTTCGGGATCGTAAAAGCCGATCCATTTGGGTGACATTTTTGCTGTATTCCATCCGCTGAAATACTGAAAGGGACGAAACGTTCCCTGATAATCTTCATCCGTAAAAAGAAACATTTCCTGGACATCCGCAGGGTACAGCGGCTTGATCTCTCTTGCCTCGTAAGCAATATTCCATCGTTCAGGGTAGGGGCTCGCCCCTTTTTGAAGCGTGAGCGGACTGGGACTTTCCGTAATATGAGAACTAATTGCCGCTCCTTGCCCGTTTTTCGCCTGGAATCGCTGTCCTGTTTTGCTGTCGATTCCCGAAAGCCCAGAAAGCAGCAGATGATGCGCTTCTTTTGCCTCCAAAGTAAAGGATGCGAGCGGCGGGCCGACTCTCTTTTGCTTGTCCAAAAACCTCTTCCCGCCATTTTGCTTGATCATTTCCATCGTTTGATCGGCCTCTTCCTTGGTCCCAAAAGGAAGCTCCAACCGTTCATATGTGCTCACAAATCGTAAATCGGTGTCCATTCGGTTGCTCATCAAGATAGGCAGATTGGTAACCGTCCCGTTGTCTCCATCATCATACGTATCGGTTGTATCCTTTTCCGTAAAATAGCGGCTCTCACCCATCGGAACCACTGCCTTGTCCAACCCGACCAGCCGGGCCTCTGCCTGCGGATCGATGCCTACTAACAACTGATTGAATGATCCGAACTGTTCCAAGTACCACTTGCCAATGCCATATTCGGCAAGCAGCCCCAAATCGCCTTCGGGCGGTCCTTGCCAAGTACCTACTTTGTAATATTCCGTGTTCTCCCAGCTTGGTGTCAGCTTCACTCCATCGTTACTGTATTTTCCAATGATATGACGATAAATTCCCGGCTCTTTTGGCTTCTCCATTTTTCCATAAAAAAACGTCGTCCAGGAATAGCCCACTGGCGCTAATGGAGCTGCTATCTCCACATCCGCAATCTGCTTGATACTTTCTAAATCATCAAGACTGATCCCGCCTTGCAAGCCGCTTAAATAGTTTGGCTCCAACAGACCATCCTGCTCCGTCACGCTCCGTGTCCCCTCAGGCCGAACCACGATATGATAAGCGGCCTTCCATCTCTTTTGCAAAATCTCCTGCGTGGTCCCGTTCCCGCTCTCTGTGACCCCGATAAAATAGCTGAGTGTTGAACTGATCGTCAGCATACCAACAAGCAGCAATGCAAAACGCGCGGGATGGCGCCACCAGTTGTTCCAAATATAACGGATCATGGACACACCTCGATCTACCGTCTATTCTGGTCCGCACGCAATTGTGCGCCCCTTTCCAGACCTGCTCTCCTTTTATATGAACAGAGCTCATCCGAAATTTCCATATTCGTCTAAATTTTACAAATCCCTGTTGTGTTTAGGCAATTTTATCTGGTTTTATTCTTCTTCATCTTTGGCATTTTCTGATGGAACAGGTTGCAAAGCAAAAGAAAAGAGGATGGCTGCTTGCTCCATCCTCTTCCCTTATTGGCAGACACTATGCCATTCTGTTTTCTTAGAGCAAACCCAAACGTTGGAAAATCGTATCCACATGCTTCAAATGATAGCGATGATCAAAGCAATCATCCAGCTCTTCCTTGCTGAGCGTCGACGTTACCGCCGCGTCGCTTTCCAGGATTTCGCGGAACGAGCGCTGCTCTTCCCAAGCCTGCATGGCACGGGGCTGTACGATATCGTAGGCCTGCTCGCGGCTCATGCCTTTTTCGATCAGCTTCAGCATCACCTGCTGGGAGAAAATCAGACCAAAGGTACGGTCCATGTTGCGCTTCATGTTTTCCGGGAACACCGTCAGGTTTTTGACGATATTCATGAAGCGGCGCAGCATGTAGTTCAGAAGCTGCGTTGCATCCGGCAGAATCACACGCTCCACCGAAGAGTGGGAGATATCGCGCTCATGCCACAGCGGCACGTTCTCGTAAGCGGACAGCATGTGACCGCGAATAACGCGGGCCAGACCGGAGATGTTCTCGCTGCCGATCGGATTGCGCTTGTGTGGCATCGCTGAGGAGCCTTTTTGCCCTTTGGCAAAGGCCTCTTCTACTTCGCGAATCTCGCTCTTTTGCAGGCCGCGAATCTCGGTCGCAAATTTATCCAGCGAGGTGGCGATCAAAGCGAGCGTAGCCATGTATTCCGCGTGACGGTCGCGCTGCAGGGTTTGCGTCGAAATCGGCGCCGCTTCCAGCCCGAGCTGCTCGCACACGTATTTTTCCACGAAGGGATCGATGTTCGCGTAGGTACCGACAGCGCCGGAGATTTTGCCGAAGGCCACTTCTTTTTTCGCCGCGCGGAAACGGGCCAGATTGCGCTTCATCTCTTCATACCACAGCGCCAGCTTGAGGCCAAATGTGGTCGGCTCCGCATGCACGCCATGGGTCCGGCCCATCATGACGGTGTCCTTGTGTTCCCGTGCCTTGTCTGCCAGGATCACGAGGAAATCCTCCAAATCCTTTTCCAGGATTTCATTGGCTTGCCGGAGCAAATACGACAGTGCAGTATCGACCACGTCGGTCGAGGTCAGACCGTAATGCACCCATTTTTTCTCTTCGCCAAGCGCCTCTGTCTCGGAAACCGCGCGGGTAAAGGCTACGACGTCATGACGCGTCTCTTCCTCAATTTCATAAATCCGGTTGATGTCAAAGCTGGCATGCTGACGCAGCTTTTTCACGTCCTCTTCCGGAATGACACCCAGCTTGGACCACGCCTCGCAGGCGAGAATCTCCACTTCCAGCCAAGCCTTGAATTTGTTTTCCTCCGTCCAGATGGCGCGCATCTCCGGTCTTGTATAACGTTCGATCATGATTGTCCCTCCGCTTTGTTCCATATTTCCAGCCTGTCAATCTCGCTGAGCGCCGCTTCCACTGTAGACGCCAGCACGTTGATATGGCCCATCTTCCGTTTCGGCTTGCTGTCTGCTTTGCCGTACAAATGAAGCTTGGCCGTCCGGGGCAGCCTTTCGATCCTCTCTAGCACCGGCTCCAGATGCTCACCCAAAATATTCACCATTACGACCGGAGAAAGCAGCTCGGTCGATCCCAGCGGCAGGTTGCAGACAGCACGCACATGCTGCTCAAACTGGGACGTGACACAGGCATCCATCGTATAGTGGCCCGAGTTGTGCGGACGCGGTGCCAGCTCATTTACATAGAGTTCCCCGTTTGCCCCGAGAAACATCTCCACGGCTACCAGCCCGACTACATCCAGCTTTTCTGCGATCTTGCGGGCTATTTCTTCTGCTTTCCGTCTGACCGCTTCCGGTATACGGGCCGGAACGATGGAAAGATGCAGGATGTTGTCTATATGCACGTTTTCGGCGGCCGGAAAAACAGCCAGCTCCCCCGCCGGATTGCGCGCTGCAATGACGGACAGCTCCATGACAAAGGGCACAAACTGCTCGACGATCAGTTCGGTTCCCGCTTTGGCCAAGGTCTCGTATGCTTCGTCCAGTTCAGCCTCGGACCGCAGCACCCACTGCCCTTTTCCATCATAACCGCCAGTGGCGGTCTTCATCACCGCCGGCAAGCCTAGCTCTTGAACGGCCTGTCGCAAGCTCTCCTTGCTCTCTACCACACAGAACGGGGCGACCGGGATGCCTAGCTCACGGATCGCCGTCTTCTCCCGGATGCGATGCTGGGTAATCCGCAACAGGCGGCTCCCCTGCGGTACGTATGATTTGGTTTCCAGCACCTCTGCTACCTGTGCGTCTACGTTTTCAAATTCGTAGCTGATTACGTCGCTAGCCTCCGCCAATTGCAGGGCAGCAGTCACATCATCATAGCGGGCGACAATCTGCCTGTCTGCTGTTTGCCCGCATGGCGCGTCCTCCGTCGGGTCCAGGGTGACAAACCGGTATCCCATGGCACGTCCAGCCAGCGCGATCATTCGACCCAGCTGCCCTCCGCCGAGAATGCCGATGGTCGCTCCCGGCTTTATCTGTTTGTCAGGTTTCACGGAAATCTCTTTTTTATCCATCATGCCAGCTCACTATCTCCCAGTACTTTATCGCGGACGACCTTTCTTCTGGCCACGAAGCGCTCCTGGATTTCCGGGTACTTGATGCCCAGAATCTGAGCAGCCAACAGTCCGGCATTGACAGCTCCCGCCTTGCCGATGGCAACCGTGGCAACCGGCACACCGCCTGGCATCTGAACGATGGACAGCAAAGAGTCAAGTCCGTTCAAGGTAGATGATTTCACGGGTACGCCAATCACCGGCAGCTCTGTTTTGGCCGCTACCATTCCGGGCAGATGAGCCGCTCCACCCGCTCCGGCAATGATCACCTCAAGACCGCGCTGCTTGGCTCCCTCTGCGTAGTCAAACATCAGATCCGGTGTCCTGTGTGCTGATACCACTTTCTTTTCATAAGGTACCTTCAGCTCGTCCAATATCGTACAGGCAGCCTGCATCGTTTCCCAATCAGACGTACTGCCCATGATCACACCTACCAACGGTTTGAACATACCATCCTTCGCCCCTCTTTCGTCAATATCCTTTTTTCGTTCATAGAGCCGGTCACTATCAAAAGGAATGCGAGCTGGCCTATCAATGAGAAAACCCAACCGACCCTCTCCGCCTGCGAGCAGGGAATCGCCTGGGCATGCTATCTTTTTCAACATGTATAGTGTAACAGGGGGGGAGAAGAGCTGTCAACAAACAAACCGAACGTTATCATTATCGCAGATTATAAATATTCGCCTTTAGGTGCGGCCTGCAACGTTATTTTCTCTATTTGGATCGATGGGCTTTTACTTTCCCCCTTTTCTCCTCTACCTACTTTAGGTCCGACTTACTTCTCTGCCCTTTGACGGTCCAGCCACTCCTGCGCCTCTTTCTCTTTCCCTTTATCCAGCAGCAGCCAGTACTGGATAAACGGCTCTGCATCTTCGCCCGCTTCCGCCGATAACGCCTCCACCCACGCTTTTCCTGTCGCCACCTGGTATTGGTACGTGGTAACGAAGCGATGAAGCATCGCGTGCAGCCGCTTTTCCCCCCACGCTTCACGCAGGAGCAACAGCATGCTGGCCGTCCGGGAATAGACCAGATCGCTGTAGCTGTCGTTGTCAGGGAAGCGGGACAGCGGCATCCAGGGACTCAGCCCTTTTGCGGCGTAGAAATCGGTTGTGGTTCCCCGGACCAGCCTCGCCTGGACACGATCTTTGCCCAACTGGGGGTAAGCGCTCAGCATGAAAGCAAGAGAGGCGTACTCGGCCAAGCCTTCATCCAGCCACGCCTCCTCTACCTGATTGTTCCCGACAAGCCCATAGAACCACTGATGGGCTGTCTCGTGCACCACGGTAGGAATCGAAGCCAGATGATCTCCCTGGTAATGCGAGCCATCTACAAAGACGAGTCCGGGATTTTCCATGCCGTTGATGCTGCCGCCGATCCTGACGACATCATACTCCGAATAAGGGTACAAACCGAATTGGCTTTGGAAGTAGGCAAACGACCGAACCGCCGCCAGGTGATTGCGCTCCACCTGCGTGGCTGAATCCCCTTGCCGCCACCAGCTTCTCACCCACGTATCCCCGACAAGAGACTCTGTGGGCTGATAGGTATGATCCATGATCACGAGGGCAAAATCACGCACGTTTCCGACCTCCAGGGTGTACGTGCGCTGACCGGGGATCGTCTCCCTCCCCGTTTGCCCTCGATCTGTTGCCGTGCTAGCGAACTGATACCCGGCAGGCAAGGTCAGCTCCAGCTCATAGCGGGCCACCTCAGAAAAGAAGGGATCTCCTACCGGTCCATAGGGATCGAGATGCCAGCCAGAGGCGTCATGGACAGCCAGGACGGGCAGCCAATTTCCCAGCCAGATGGCGTGGTCATCATACGACATCCGGCCCATGTTGCGGGGAAGTGTCATGCTGAAGTCAAGCGACATTTCGATTGCTGTTCCGGGCTTCACACCTGTTTTCCCGAGGGGCACCTTCACTACCGTTGCCTTGCGCTGGTAGGCTGCCGGTTTTCCCTGAACAGTCAGCTTGGTGATCCGGTAGGTGCCAACAGACGGTTTGCTCCCCAAGAGCCCCTCCCACAGCATTCCTCGCTTCGGCTCCGTAAAGGCATAGGGATAGATGTGCAAATAAGCAACGTCCGGGTCACGCGGCACGAATTCAATCTGGAGATGGCCTGTCACCTTTTTTGTGCCCGGATCTACATTCACAGCGGCGCGGTAGGTGGTCAATTTCGCCAAATCCAAGACCGCTTCGCTCTTTTCCGGCTTCATTTCATGGTTCGTGAACCAGTCATTGTTTGGTGACGCGTCATGGTTCGTGGACCCGTCATTGTTTGGTGACGCGTCATGGTTCGTGGACCCGTCATTGTTCGTGGGCGCGGGAGCATGAGCCTTTCCATTCGCGATCGCTCCAACAGAAGTCACCCCGCTCATCGCATCCGCTCGTGAAACTGCCGAACCGGGTACAGCAGCTGCTCCTGCGAGTGTCATCATCACGGCCAAAGCGATCATCACCCGAAAGCCGACTCCGATAAAGTTATCCCACACTGTCCTTTTGCTACTAAATCCTCTCTGGCTATTTCCTTTTTCCAGTCCAATTCCGCCCGCTTTACCGCTCCCACTGCCACGCTCCCTGCCGTTTCCCTCGTCGTTGACATTGCCTGCACCTGGTACCATCTCTGTCCCCCCTTATCGACCCCTGCCTTTCGACGTGTTGATCCTCTCGCGGCTAAGACTGATAACTCTTAAAAACCTGGTCCCATTCCCGCTCGTCTGATAGCGAGAGCAACCGTTCCTCTCCGCGAACCATATCCCTGACGACAACCTTCCCCGCCGCCATTTCGTTTTCCCCTACGATCAAGACGAGAGGAATTCGTTCTTTGTTTGCATAGTCGAGCGCTTTTTTCAAGCGACGCCCCATTAGCTCCACTTCGACCCGCAGCCCGCTTCGGCGAATGCGCTGGGCCAGTCTCAGCACCTCAGCCTCTGTCCCCAAAGGAATGATCAGCACATCCGAACTGTGCACGGCCCATTTCTCTTCATCCTCCATCGTCAGGGCTGTCAGAATCACATCAAGACCAAAAGAGATGCCGACTGCCGGATACTCACGCCCATCGCCCAAAAATTGTCCGATGATCTTGTCGTATCTTCCTCCGCTGCCAATACTGGATGTGATTCGGCCGTCCTGCAGAAAAATCTCGTAGACAGTACCGGTATAGATACTGAGTCCCCGTGCCAGAAAGGGATGAAACCTGACGTCACCCGTTTCTCCTGCTGCCTGCAAGAGACGAAACAGCTCTTGCAACTCAGCCGCTCCTTCCTGCACCAGCGGATTATCAAACTCCTTCGCCAATCCCGCTAACGTCGGGACTCCCTTTCGCAGAAAATCTGCTATCCTCTCAATGACCTCATCACCGACAAGCCGATCCCGCAAATCATCACAGACACCTTCCACACCGATCTTTTCCAGCTTGTCGAGTGAGAGCATGATATCCGCAGCCTGCTCCTCCCCGATGCCCATCACCTGCAGCACTCCGGACAACAGTTTGCGATTGTTCACCTGGATATAGACGTCAAGCCCCAGCCGGGAAAAAGCATCAAAAGCCATCCGTATCAACTCCGCTTCCGCCAGCATGGACGAAGTCCCCACGATATCCACGTCGCATTGGACAAACTCACGGAATCGTCCTGCTTTCACCGGTCCATCCCGGAAGACCTTCCCGATTTCATAGCGTTTAAAAGGCATCCGCATCTCCGGATTCATCCCCACCACTTTGGCCAGCGGAACAGTCAAATCATAACGGAGGGCCAAATCACGTTCGCCCTGGTCGCTTAAGCGGTACACTTCTTTCAAGATTTCTGCCCCTCCCCCGTACTTTGATCCCAGCAAATCAAAATACTGCAGCATGGGCGTCTCCAGCGGCTTGCAGCCATACGAGGCAAATACCGCCTCCAGCGTCCGCCTGATGTGATTGCGCAGCCCCTGCTCTTCCGGCATAAAATCCTTGGTTCCTTTCACATTGCGAAGCAATCCTTCCATGACTCTTCCTCCCTTTTTCCCGTTTGTCCTGCCTGTTTCCTGAAAATTGTCCTCCGCAGCCAAAAAATGATATACAAAAAAGCCATGCAGGGACGCAAATGCCCGCATGGCTACTCTACTGCCACCGCAGGCACCAAGCACGAACAGCGCTTGCACCTGCGGAAAAATTTCCGAAGATACAAACGCTCTAGTGATGGTGATGCAGTTGAAGGAATGCGCGAAGACCGATCATCGGTGATCCCTCCGAAGCAGAATTTGCCCTATCATACAATATCCGCCGGGGAAAACGCAAGCCTCCCCCAATCATAAAAAACCCGGCCGCCACCACTTTCGGTGACAACCGGGCTGAGTTTCCCATCTATTCTCTGAGGAAGATAAAGTACGCCAGGAAGACAAAGAACAGGACATACATCACTGGATGAACCTCGCGGCCTTTTCCTTTCAGCAGCTTGATGACCGGATAGACGATAAAGCCCGCCGCGATCCCGGATGCGATACTGTACGTCAGCGGCATCATCAGGATGGTCAGGAAGGCCGGGAAAGCCTCGTCCATTTCCTTCCAAGCAATATTCGCCATATGAGAGGCCATCAGCACACCGACCATAACCAGGGCTGGTGCGGTAACAGCAGGCGTAACAACCGCCAAAAGCGGAGAGAAGAAGAGCGCCAGGATGAACATCCCGCCAGTTACGACGGAAGCAAAACCGGAACGTCCTCCGGCAGCCACACCGGCTGTAGATTCCACATAGCTTGTTGTCGTCGAGGTACCCAAAATGGCACCAGCCATACCGGCGATCGCATCGGAAGCCAAGGCACTTCCTGGACGCGGCAGCTTGCCGTCTTTCAGCAGACCAGCCTGACTGGCTACTCCCAGAAGCGTCCCAGTCGCGTCAAAGAAGTCAACAAACAGGAAAGTAAAAACGACGATGAGCATTTTGGCACTGAACAGTGTAGAAAAATCACCTAAGTATTGAAACGCAGCACCAAATGTAGGAGCCAGGCTCGGCGGAGTCGAAATGACTTTTTCCGGGAGATTCACAATCCCGAAGATCATGCCCACGATTGCCGTTCCGACCATCCCAATAAAGATCGCCGCATTAATCCGGCGCGCCATCAAAACGGCGGTCAAAATCAGACCAAATACCGCAAGCAATGCATTTTTAACTGCTGTCACTTGTGCTGCATCCATCTCTGGATGGAAGGTAAGATGTCCAAGCGCAACCGTAGTCGCGTCACTGGAGATAATGATTCCCGCGTTTTTCAAACCGATAAAGGCCACAAACAAACCAATCCCGGCTGATACGGCATACTTCAGCCCCTGCGGAATCGAGTTGACGATGGCTTCGCGAATCCCGGTCAGCGACAGAAGAAGGAAAATCGTACAAGAGACAAACACTCCTGCCAATGCTTGCTGCCAAGGAATACCCATGGTCAAAACTACCGTATACGTAAAAAATGCGTTTAATCCCATCCCGGGAGCCTGTGCAATCGGCAAGCGACCGACAAACGCCATCACGAGCGTACCAATTGCCGCAGCCAGCGCTGTCGCCGTAAAGATCGCTCCGAATTCAGGATAGTTGGCTTTCAGTTCAGGCGGGAGGTCAGCACCACTCAGGATGAATGGATTGACAGCCAAGATGTAAGCCATAGCAAGGAATGTGGTGATACCGGCGATCGTTTCTCGACGATAATTGGTACCGAGCTTGTCAAATTCAAAGTACTTCCGCACTGGATGTCCCCCCAGATTCATTTCGGTAAAATAAAAAGGTCGAGGTGCAACGATCCACCTCGACTACCGAACAAAACAGACGGAAAGACAAATGAAAATAAGTACTGTTACAGATTCTCCGTCGCTGAATTGTTCGTAGCCAGGTCGTTTTCGGCAACCATGTAGAAACTTCCGGGCCTTATTCCCAGAAATATACGAACCTTCCTATTCACCTGTTCACAACGAGAAGTGTAACAGGAAGAAAAGAAGATGTCAACGGAAAATACGAACATTAAATTTTTATTAGCAAAAAACATCCGGTTTTATCAAAGGACAAGCAGAACGCGCGAACTCCGCGGACTGCTTGTCCCGATAACCGAACAAAAACCTTATTCCCACTCGATTGTTGCTGGCGGTTTCGAGGTAATATCGTATACAACTCGGTTTACATTCTCTACTTCATTGACAATCCGGGTCGAGATTTTCTCGAGGACATCCCACGGAATCCGTGCCCAGTCTGCCGTCATGCCATCAATCGAAGTGACCGCCCGAATCCCTACCGTATAGGAGTACGTCCGTACATCCCCCATAACCCCGACGCTCTTCATATCAGGCAGCGCCGTGAAGTATTGCCAAATCTCGCGGTCCAATCCAGCGTTGGCGATCTCTTCACGCAAAATCGCATCGGATTCACGAACGATTTCCAGCTTCTCTTCCGTAACCTCACCCAAAACACGAATGCCAAGGCCAGGACCGGGGAAAGGCTGACGCCATACGATCTCATCCGGCAGGCCGAGCTCGGAGCCCAGCTTGCGTACTTCGTCCTTGAACAGGGTTTTGAGCGGTTCAATCAGGGTAAAGTTCATATCCTCCGGCAAGCCTCCCACGTTGTGGTGAGACTTGATCGTTTGCGCTGTGGCAGTACCACTTTCAATGATGTCTGTGTATAGTGTACCCTGCGCAAGGAAATCCATGTCTGTCAGTTTGCCCGCTTCTTCGTCAAATACATAGATAAACTCATTCCCGATGATTTTGCGTTTTTTCTCGGGATCGGTTACCCCTTTTAATTTGTCCAAGAAACGTTTGCGAGCATCGATTTTAATCACTTTCATGGAAAATTTATTGGCGAATGTTTCCATGACACTTTCGGCCTCGCCCTTGCGAAGCAGGCCATGGTCCACGAACATGCACGTCAACTGGTCGCCGATGGCCTTGTGGATCAAAGCAGCCACGACCGATGAATCTACCCCGCCGCTCAGCGCACAGAGAACTTGTTTGTTGCCAACCGTTTCACGGATTTTTTTGACCTCATCCTCGATGAATGACGTCATGCTCCAGTCCCCTTTGCAGCCGCAAATCTGGAACAGGAAGTTGGAGATGAATTCATTTCCTTTTACCGTATGACGCACTTCTGGATGGAATTGTACTCCGTACAGCTTGCGCTCCGGATGGCTGATCGCTGCTACTGGACAGCTGTCGCTTACGGCATCCACGCGGAAACCAGCTGGCAGCTCCACCACTTTATCCGTGTGACTCATCCATACCACTTCATTTTCCGTCCACTGATCATACAAGCTGTGGGGGTTTTGAAGACGAAGCTCAGACTTGCCGTATTCCCGCTTGCCGGCACGCTCTACTTTGCCCTCCAGCATGTAGCTCATCAACTGCATACCATAGCAGATCCCCAAAACGGGCAGGCCAAGCTCAAAAATGGCTGGATCTACCTTTGGTGCTCCCTCTTCATAGACGCTCGCTGGACCTCCGGAGAAGATAATCCCCTTTGGCTGCATTTCCTTGATCTTTTCCACTGGTGTATTGAATGGCACCAGTTCACTGTATACACCCAAATCCCGCACACGACGGGCAATCAGCTGGTTGTATTGTCCCCCGAAATCAAGTACGACCACCATTTCCATTGGCTTGCTCATGTAATCCTCCTTCTCCTGTTTCCGCCAGATTGCTACCGGAAGTTTCCACCTTGCCTCGGTTGTTGAACCACCATCGGGACGCCCATCATCGCGTACAGCACAATGCTCGCGATCATCTTGTCAGTCGCCCCTTCGTTGTAAAAAAACCGGGACCGACACCTCCGGTTAAACGACACGGAGGCAGAGTCCCAGTTTGTGTACACTTTTGCGGTTGCATGTACAAAAATCCGAAGTCCTCTCCTCGTAGTCGCTCGATTTACGGTCGAGCGGTAGAAACTTTCAGGCCAATTCCTGAGACTATACGAGTGTTCGAAGGAAATTCTAGCAGACTGAAGATAATTGTTCAAGGCTTCAATTGCTGGCTTAGTCGTTCCATTATTTTGTGGGCGATGGCCCTCGCCTTTTCTTCCATCTCCCGACAGCCGTAATGCACCCGTTCATACCAGTGTGTCAGGTATTGCAAATCCTGCCGTTTGTCGCCTGTCAGTTCAATGCGCTTGACGTACTCCCGCAGGGTTTCCCCCGGTTCGCGCCGTGAATGGACATGCTGGACCAATTGCATCAGCAGGTTGTAGCGATCCTCGTACAACTCGTTTGGATGGTTTCTCATCTTCCGTTGCAGCCACCATAACGTGATCGCGCCCCTCCGCCTCCAAGCCAGGTAAGCGCCTGCCACCACGATCGCCACTCCGATGGTTTTCACAGGCCCAGGGATCTTCCAGCTTCTTTTGCCGACCGCATCCGCGCCTTCCAGTTCATCCATGCGGCCATCTCCGCGATTGCGTGAAGGCTGTTCCCCCAGATTAGGGATTGGGAGAGAAGTTTCCTGATCTCCTGTGTACAGATCGTACTTGATCCGCACCGGTGATACAAAAGTACTGGTTGCTTCAAATGGAATCCATCCTTGTCCGGGGAAATACACCTCTACCCAGGAGTGCGCATCCTTGTTGCGGACTTCGACAATATCGTTGCCCAGACCGTCTTTTCCCACAACCGTGCCGGGCGCGAATCCTTTTACCCAGCGGGCGGGAATACCGACCGAACGCAGCATGACAGCCATCGACGTAGAAAAATGATCACAGTATCCGCGATGACTATCAAACAGAAAGTGATCGACGAAATCCTGTCCGGGAGCCGGTACCGGCACATCCTTGGTCTCGTACTTATATTCTCCCCCCGTACGGAGGTAATTCTCGATCGCCCTTACTTTTTCATAAGGAGTCGGCGCTTTTTCGGTGATCGATTTTGCCAGGTCCTTCACTCTCTGCGGCAGTTCCTCGGGAACCTGCAAATAGCGCTGCTTCACTTCGTCCGGATAGTTCATTCCCACCTGCATGATTGCTTTTTCACTAATAATCGGGACCTCAACTTCCAGTTGATACGACTCCGGCTTCAAGGCCACATGAGACCTCTCCGCAACCTGTTGTTCGGGGGGCTTAATCGCCTCCCGTGACCTTATGATAGGTGAGCTTTCCCCCGGCTGCTCAACGGGTCTTGGTCTCGTTTCCCTGACCGCCCTGATCTCTACTTGCTGGTGGTTGCTGTCATACACCAGATTGACCTGGGATGGATCAATCGAGACCACCCTTTTCAACTGTCCCGGATAAAACAGCGTGGCAAACCGTTCCCCTTTTGAAAAATCAAGTGTCGCAGTAACATCCTTCATCTCAGGTCCCCGGTACAGCATGTTTTTCCACAGGTAGCTCGGCGGGTTTTCTATCACCTGATACTCCCGTTCTCCCTTTTGCCAGCCGCGCCCCGTGTACATATCTTTCGAGTCGCCCCGCCAATAAGTACGTTCATTTGTCACACCGACAAAAACCAATGTGTCATCCTGCTGGAAGGGTCCCCCCAGATTTTCATCGTTGTTGTCATACCCTACTTTTTTCATCGTGCCGATTGCCGGACCATTGCCTGAACCGGTCAGAAACGCAATCGGGTCCGGCCAACTGGGATCTTTTTTCGGTCCCGCGTAGGCAACACCCGCTGCAATCGCCACGACCAGGACAGGCGCAATCAACGCTTTCCACAGCGTCCAACGCCGTTTGTCGACCAGTGGAGCCTGCTTGGAGATAGCAAACACATGCGCCACAGCCAGCAGCAAAAATCCGTAGATCAGGGTGCGGATGATCGCTCCGTCCGCTTCAAAAGGTAAAAACGTATCCAGTACCGCCAAATACAGCTCCGTCAAAAAGACAAACCACAAGCCTTGCCGCTGCTCCAAGACCAGATAGGTGACCATGGAAATTAACAAGGCCAGCATCAAATCGAAAAGCAAATTACGGGTCAGCGGCAGCATCTCTGTCCAGTTTTGCTGCAAAGCCAACGGAATATCCCGTTGAAGGCTCAGGTAAATCTGTGAAAGCCACTCCGTACTAAAAAAAGACGTATCCGAAAAATCAGCATGGAGAATCCACAGGATCCCCACGAGCTTTACCGGAAAGGTCAGCCAGCGGTAGGGAACTACCAGGTCAATCAAAAGGATGCCCGCAACGATCATGTAAAATGGCCACAATGTTCCGGTATCAGTCAGCTCCGCCAGCGGCAGCAGCCACTCTCGCAGCATGAGAAACAGCAGGAGGGCAGCCGCCCACTCCAATCCTTTGGGGCGTTTCCAAATGCTCATCACGAGGCACCTCCTATCTTGCTTGTATCCTCTACATCATCCAGGTGCACCGTTTTGCATGAAACTTTACTGGCAGTCAGCATTTGCATCGCCTGTTTTTCTTCCGGTGTCGGAATCGCCTGTGCATGCATTCGCAACAAATGAATGTGTCTTCCCTTTTGTGAGAGGTGCACCAACCGGGCAATCATGTCTTTGTCAATCCGGGGTGTAATCACGACCAGTGTTACACCAGGAGGCTGTTCCAATGCTTCTCTCCCTACCAATCGGGAAAAGTAGTCCGTCCCCTCGGGCATGACCCGCGCCAAATGATCAAATATACGGATAAAGTGGGTATGTGAGCAGGAAGGGTGAATGACCACTCGCTCTTTTTGCTTGTAAACCAATCCGTAGTGATACTGATTCCGGTTGGCATAGGCGGTCAGACTGGCTGTCAGCTTTACCGCTGCTTCAAACAGCTGGGACGGCTGATCTTTATAGTGCTCCTTTTCTACATCCAGGAAAAAAAGCACTTGGTTCATCGCCTGGTGCTCAAACTCTTTGGTTTTGAGTCCTGTGCCGCGCGCCGACGCCCTCCAGTGGATTTGGCTTAACCTGTCCCCTCGTTGATACTCTCGCACGCCACGAACTGCCGCCACGTCGTCCGAGCGGCGGTGCGCGACATGCACGGTACCACTAAAACTCCCATCGCCCAAGGCCCACTGCGTCATCTCTTTGTAAGTGGGATACACCAAAAAATCATTGGAGAGCGTGAAGGTTTTTTTGCGCTCCACAAATCCAAAGAAATCTCCCCCGCTGACAACACAGTCGTTCAAGCGGTAATGACCGCGCGGCAAACTGGGGATGACGTATTTAAACTCAATCTCTCTTTTCAGCCAAGGGAAGAGCAACTGCCGATGTGGTTCAAACACCCCGGCCAAACGGTCAGGCAATGGCTCTGTCACCATATTCCAACCAAGCGGAAACCAGAAACGGCGACGTAAACGGACCGTAACGACAACATCATCGCCCTCCTGCAGGCGATTGCGGTCTATTTCTCTGGTTACCTCCAATGAGTGAAACATCAGGTAATAGGCGATCAGTTCGTATACCAGAAACACCAGACTGCTGTAGAACAAAAACCAACTGGCAAACCCGCCCTGAAACATGGCAAATACATAGGTGATGAGAACAAGTGCAGCGGTTTTGATTTTCCCGTAGCGTTGCTGTTTCATCCTTCATTCACCGCCCTAGCTGACCGGAACACGCGTTTCCGCCAGGATCGAAGAGAGAATCCGCTCCGTCGTGGTTCCTTCCAGGCGAGCCTCCGGTTTTAAAATGATACGGTGCGTAAAGGTTACAGGCACCAGCTCTTTGATATCATCCGGAATCACATAATCTCTGCCTCGAACGAAAGACAAAGCTTGTGCAGCCCGGAAAAGCGCCAAAGAACCGCGCGGACTGACACCCAGATAAACTTGATGATGCTCCCTGGTTCGTTGGCACAGACGAACAATATATTCCTGCACGCCCTCAGACACGCGAACGGCTGCTACTTGTTTTTGGATCTGCGTCAGTTCTTCCGCTGTCACCACCGGTTCCAGCGTTTCCAATGGATTGTTCTGAGAAAAGCGCGTCAACATCTCCATCTCTTCTTTGAGTGTCGGATAACCCAGACTTAGCTGCATGAGAAAACGGTCTAACTGTGCTTCGGGTAGTGGAAAGGTTCCTTCGTACTCTAACGGGTTTTGGGTAGCCATGACAAAAAAGGGAGCGTTCAACTGGTAGGTATGTCCGTCGATGGTCACAGAACGCTCCTCCATTGCCTCCAGCAGAGACGACTGGGTTTTGGGCGAGGTTCGGTTGATTTCGTCGGCAAGGATGACATTGGCAAAAATCGGACCGGGTCTAAATTCAAATTCCAACGTTTTCTGGTTAAAAATCGCGACCCCTGTTACATCTGTAGGCAGCAGGTCCGGGGTAAACTGAATCCGCTTAAACTCGCCGCCAATCGACCTGGATAGCGAGCGAACCAGCATGGTTTTTCCGACACCCGGTACATCCTCTAACAGGACATGGCCGTTTGCCAAGATGGCTGCCACGCAAAATTCAATAATCGAGCGTTTGCCAATTAGTACTTTTTCAATATTGTTTATTAACTTCTCCACGGAAGGATGGGATTGATCCAATTTGATTGGGTTCACAAAGCATACAACTCCTGTTCCAGCGTAATCTATCTTTTTTGGCGCTTAGATATTTCTAAGGTACAATCAGGTAATCGCAAAGCAGCTGCTTTTTTGGCTTCTTCCTTATTTTATCTGATTTTTCTTGCCAGTAGAGAGGAAACCTATTCCTAAGGTAAGATAACACGCTATAAGATACAAGGAAAAAATCGTTAATCTTTGTAAAATTGTGAAACTAACTATAAAAAAAAGGGTAGGACGCATTCCTACCCTTTTTGGTCATTCATAAATATGGCGTGCCCTGAGAGATTCGAACTCCCGACCTTTTGATTCGTAGTCAAACGCTCTATCCAGCTGAGCTAAGGGCACATTATCATGAGGAAATACATGGAGCGGACGACGGGTCTCGAACCCGCGACCTTCGCCTTGGCAAGGCGACGCTCTACCAATTGAGCTACGTCCGCATCAAACAATTTCATTCAGTTTTATGATCGGCACCGATCACTATGGTGCGGGTGGAGGGACTTGAACCCCCACGGTCGCCCGCCAGAACCTAAATCTGGTGCGTCTGCCAATTCCGCCACACCCGCATTTTGCAATGGGTAACCGCATGGTAATCAAAAACTGGTGAGCCATGAAGGACTCGAACCTTCGACCCTCTGATTAAAAGTCAGATGCTCTACCAACTGAGCTAATGGCTCGTTACAAGTGGCTGGGGTACTAGGATTCGAACCTAGGAATGACGGAGTCAAAGTCCGTTGCCTTACCGCTTGGCTATACCCCAACAAATGGTGCCGGCGATAGGACTTGAACCCACAACCCCCTGATTACAAGTCAGGTGCTCTACCAATTGAGCTACACCGGCCTATGCTGTTGTATGTATTTATAAAAGGTGGCTCGGGACGGAATCGAACCGCCGACACGAGGATTTTCAGTCCTCTGCTCTACCGACTGAGCTACCGAGCCAAGATATTGATTGCCATCGGCCCTGCATCAAGAAGGGTAAAATGGCGGAGCTGACGGGACTCGCTTCCACTGGCGACTCTGCCTCGAAAACCTTCTTGGCGAGCCAGATCTGCAGTACCCGAGCAATCCTACTTGAGCCTTCAACAAGGGTGAACCCGTTTACGGGTGAGAGGCCCATGACTTCTTTGAAATGGCGGAGCTGACGGGACTCGAACCCGCGACCTCCGGTGTGACAGACCGGCGTGAACTCCAACTTCACCACAGCTCCATATTTGTTTGCACTCACGTGCACTGCCATCTTACTTGGTCAAGCGGCAACTCAGCATTGTTCAAGTAGATGATTTGGTTGCGGGAGCAGGATTTGAACCTGCGACCTTCGGGTTATGAGCCCGACGAGCTGCCAGACTGCTCCATCCCGCGTCAATAAGATACTCTATGAAAATGAATGGTGGAGGCTGACGGGATCGAACCGCCGACCCTCTGCTTGTAAGGCAGATGCTCTCCCAGCTGAGCTAAGCCTCCAGATACCCCTCAACAAGTTGTTTTGGGGCCCCCGCAAAGTACTCGATGTTACCTTTACTTTATGGGGTAGTATGGTGACCCGTAGGGGATTCGAACCCCTGTATGACAGCGTGAAAGGCTGCTGTGTTAAACCGCTTCACCAACGGGCCATATAAAAAGTATTACGATGGTGCGGTCGGCGAGACTCGAACTCGCACGGGTCGCCCCGCCACCCCCTCAAGATGGTGTGTCTGCCAATTCCACCACGACCGCAACTTAGGATGGTAGCGGCGGAGGGGCTCGAACCCCCGACCTTTCGGGTATGAACCGAACGCTCTAGCCAGCTAAGCTACACCGCCACTGTCTGCAAAGTTTTAAAAAATGGCGGAGAGTGAGGGATTCGAACCCTCGCTACGCTTACGCATACTAACGGTTTAGCAAACCGTCCCCTTCGGCCTCTTGGGTAACTCTCCGTATATGGCTCCTCGGGAGGGACTCGAACCCCCGACCGATCGGTTAACAGCCGATTGCTCTACCAACTGAGCTACCGAGGAACATTTGTGAAGGAACACAGCTCGTGCTGCTTCGCACCTTCAAAACTGGATATGCATGTTTGCTAAAGGGTTTTGTGGATAAGTCCTCGACCGATTAGTATTCGTCAGCTCCACGCGTTGCCGCGCTTCCACACCGAACCTATCAACCTCATCGTCTATGAGGGGTCTTACCAGCTTGCGCTGTGGGAAGTCTCATCTTGGAGGGGGCTTCACGCTTAGATGCTTTCAGCGCTTATCCCTTCCGCACATAGCTACCCAGCTGTGCCACTGGCGTGACAACTGGTGCACCAGCGGTGCGTCCATCCCGGTCCTCTCGTACTAAGGACAGCTCTCCTCAAACTTCCTGCGCCCGCGACAGATAGGGACCGAACTGTCTCACGACGTTCTGAACCCAGCTCGCGTACCGCTTTAATGGGCGAACAGCCCAACCCTTGGGACCTACTTCAGCCCCAGGATGCGATGAGCCGACATCGAGGTGCCAAACCTCCCCGTCGATGTGGACTCTTGGGGGAGATAAGCCTGTTATCCCCAGGGTAGCTTTTATCCGTTGAGCGATGGCCCTTCCATGCGGAACCACCGGATCACTAAGCCCGACTTTCGTCCCTGCTCGACTTGTAGGTCTCGCAGTCAAGCTCCCTTCTGCCTTTACACTCTACGAATGATTTCCGACCATTCTGAGGGAACCTTTGGGCGCCTCCGTTACCTTTTAGGAGGCGACCGCCCCAGTCAAACTGCCCACCTGGCATGGTCCTCTCACCCGATCAGGGTGACGAGTTAGAAACTCCGTACATCAAGGGTGGTATCCCACCGACAGCTCCACAGAGGCTGGCGCCCCTGCTTCTCAGCTTCCCACCTATCCTGTACATGATGCACAAAGTTCCAATACCAGGCTACAGTAAAGCTCCATGGGGTCTTTCCGTCTTGTCGCGGGTAACCTGCATCTTCACAGGTATTATGATTTCACCGGGTCTCTTGCCGAGACAGCGCCCAAGTCGTTACGCCTTTCGTGCGGGTCGGAACTTACCCGACAAGGAATTTCGCTACCTTAGGACCGTTATAGTTACGGCCGCCGTTTACTGGGGCTTCGGTTCAAAGCTTCGCTTGCGCTAACCCATCCCCTTAACCTTCCAGCACCGGGCAGGCGTCAGCCCCTATACTTCGCCTTGCGGCTTCGCAGAGACCTGTGTTTTTGCTAAACAGTCGCTTGGGCCTTTTCACTGCGGCCCCCTCGGGCTATAAACCCTACCGGGGCGCCCCTTCTCCCGAAGTTACGGGGCCATTTTGCCGAGTTCCTTAGCAAGAGTTATCCCGCGCACCTTAGGATTCTCTCCTCGCCTACCTGTGTCGGTTTGCGGTACGGGCACCTTGTTCCTCGCTAGACGCTTTTCTTGGCAGTGTGAAATCAGGGACTTCGGTACTTAAATTTCCCTCGCCATCACAGCTTGCCCTTGATAGTGTGCGGATTTGCCTACACACCAGGCTTGCTGCTTGGACGGCCATCCAGTAGGCCGCTCACCCTATCCTCCTGCGTCACGCCATTGCTCAAACGGTACAGAGGTGGTACAGGAATATCAACCTGTTGTCCATCGCCTACGCCTTTCGGCCTCAGCTTAGGTCCCGACTAACCCTGGGAGGACGAGCCTTCCCCAGGAAACCTTAGGCTTTCGGTGGACAAGATTCTCACTTGTCTTTTCGCTACTTACACCGGCATTCTCACTTCCAAGCGCTCCACCGCTCCTTCCGGTACGGCTTCACTGCTGCTTGGAACGCTCCCCTACCCAGTCCGTAAGGACTGCCATAGCTTCGGTGGTATGTTTAGCCCCGTTACATTTTCCGCGCAGAGTCACTCGACCAGTGAGCTATTACGCACTCTTTAAATGGTGGCTGCTTCTAAGCCAACATCCTGGTTGTCTGGGCAACTCCACATCGTTTCCCACTTAACATACACTTGGGGACCTTAGCTGATGGTCTGGGCTGTTTCCCTCTTGACGATGGATCTTAGCACTCATCGTCTGACTCCCGGACATAAGTCATTGGCATTCGGAGTTTGACTGAGTTCGGTAACCCGATGAGGGCCCCTAGCCCAATCAGTGCTCTACCTCCAAGACTCTAATTCCGAGGCTAGCCCTAAAGCTATTTCGGGGAGAACCAGCTATCTCCGAGTTCGATTGGAATTTCACCGCTAGCCACACCTCATCCCCGCACTTTTCAACGTGCGTGGGTTCGGGCCTCCAGTAGGTGTTACCCTACCTTCACCCTGGACATGGCTAGATCACACGGTTTCGGGTCTACGGCAACGTACTTGCGCCCTATTCAGACTCGCTTTCGCTGCGGCTCCGTCTCTTCGACTTAACCTTGCACGCTACCGTAACTCGCCGGTTCATTCTACAAAAGGCACGCCGTCACCCATAGATCGGGCTCCGACTATTTGTAAGCACACGGTTTCAGGTACTATTTCACTCCCCTCCCGGGGTGCTTTTCACCTTTCCCTCACGGTACTGGTTCACTATCGGTCGCTAGGTAGTATTTAGCCTTAGCAGATGGTCCTGCCAGATTCACACGGGATTTCACGTGTCCCGCGCTACTCGGGGTGGGTCTCGGAGAGACGCGCGTTTGGGCTACGCGACTGTCACGCTCTATGGTCAGCTTTCCCAAACTGTTCACCTACGCGCGTCTTTTGTAACTCCATGTGAGACGCCCCACAACCCCGCCAGGTAAACCTGACGGTTTAGGCTCTTCCGCGTTCGCTCGCCGCTACTGACGGAATCACTATTGTTTTCTCTTCCTCCGGCTACTTAGATGTTTCAGTTCACCGGGTCTGCCTTCTCGCCACCTATGTATTCAGTGACGGATACCATCCCATTACGAATGGTGGGTTTCCCCATTCGGAGATCCCCGGATCAAAGCGTGCTTACCGCTCCC